>JANXWJ010000075.1 GCA_025351185.1 Candidatus Nanopelagicales bacterium | reverse complement strand
CGTCCCTGGCTGATCTCGGGCTGATAGGGCGTGTAGGCGGTGTACCACGCCGGGCTCTCGAGGACGTTGCGACGGATGACCGCCGGGGTGTGGGTGTCGTGATAGCCCAGCCCGATCATCGAACGGAGCACCGTGTTGCGGCCGGCCAGGGTGCGCAGCTCTGCTGCCACCTCGGCCTCGGACTGTGCCGAGGGAAGGTCGAGACCTCCCGTCCACCGGATGGCCTCGGGCACCGCTGCCTCGGCGAGGCTCGCCAGAGAGTCGTAGCCCACGGCGGCGAGCATCCGCTCGACGGCGTTCGCAGTGGGACCGATGTGCCGGTCGGCGAAGGGGACGTCAGCGTCGAGGACGGACGGCGCAGCGGCGGACGCGGCGGGGTCGAGGATCTCGGTCACGGCGGGCTCTCTCACAGGGGACCAACGCCACACGGACGCGTGGCGCTCAGTCCCCCCCTGTTTTCGCGCGATGCCGCGCGCCTGAGAGCTTCACCGCGCAGTCGGACCAGCGCGGCTTGCACCGTCGGCGGGGACCGAGGTCCCGCTTTCCAGAGACGCCTGCCCGAGCGGTCCGGACTGCCTGAGAGGTTGACGGGGAGTTGCTCCTTCGGCGTCCGTCGCTGGTTGCGACGGAACTCTCCCGCACGGGTGGAACGGCGTAGTCGAGAGCCTACCCGTGAGAACTCCGCACGGCGCGTGTGAGGCGCGTGTCCGGTGCAGGGACGTCAGGACCGCGATCAGCCGGTTGCGCGAGCGGCGCGGCGAGCGGCGAGCTCGTCACCCTCGGCGGCCACGACCGGCGCGCCGGTGTCGACGCGCTCGCTGGGCAGCTCGGCGAGGCTGCCCTCGACCTCGCGCCAGACCCGACCCACGGCGATGCCGAAGACGCCCTGACCGCCCTGCACGAGGTCGATGACCTCGTCCTGGCTGCGGCATTCATAGACGCTGGCGCCGTCACTCATCAGCGTGACCTGGGCCAGGTGCTCGACTCCGCTGTCGCGCAGGTGCTCCACAGCGGCGCGGATGTTGTGCAGCGAGACACCAGTGTCGAGCAGCCGCTTGATCACCTTGAGGACGAGGATGTCGCGGAAGCTGTAGAGCCGCTGGCTGCCGGAGCCCGCAGCCGTGCGCACGCTGGGCTCGACGAGCCCGGTCCGGGCCCAGTAGTCGAGCTGTCGGTAGGTGATCCCAGCTGCGGAGCAGGCGACCGGCCCGCGGAAGCCGACGTCTGCGGGCATCGATGCGATGTCGTCGCCGAACAGCAGACCTTGACGACCGGCCTCGTCAGCGGCGCGCAGGCGCGTATCGCTGGCGATCGGAGGCGTGACGCCCTCGTCGAGTCCGCTCATCGCACGACCTCCCAGATCCGCCTTGATGCCGCGGGATGGGGGAAACACACCGCGAGAGTTACACCGTCGACGTTCACCTCGAACGCTAGGCCGGACGAGGTCGTCGGTCAACGTCCGAGCAGGCGACACGCCGTATCGGGAGTCGAGACACCAGAAATCTCAGGTAGAGGTCGAGTCTTGAGATCGGTGATCCTTCGTCATCGGGAGCTCCCGCGCGCTCGGGGCATCGCTCACTGCTCCTCGGGGGCGCTGGCGCCGCCCAGGAAGTCATCGGGGCTGATCTGGTCGAGGAACTCCCGGAACTTCTCGACCTCGTCCTCCTGCTCGTCAGGGACGGCGATGCCGGCCTCGACGAGCACGGCATCGGCGCAGTGGATCGGCGTGCCGGTGCGCAGGGCGAGGGCGATCGCGTCGGACGGCCGGGCACTGACCTCGACTCCCCCGTCGAAGGCGAGGACGGCGAAGAACACTCCCTCGGTGAGCTCGGTGATCCTGACCTGCTCGAGGCTGCGGTCCAGCGCCTGCAGCACGTCGCGCAGCAGGTCGTGCGTGAGCGGCCTCGCCGGGACGACGCCCTGCTGTGCGAAGGCGATCGCGGTGGCCTCCACGGCGCCGATCCAGATAGGGAGGTAGCGCTCCCCATCGACCTCTCGGAGCAGCACGATCGGCTGGTTCGACGGCATCTCGACCCGCACACCCACGACGTCCATCTGACACATGTCTCCACCCTAACCACGAACGGCGCGAGCGCACCCCTGGTCGTGCCAGCGGCCATCCGCAGCGAGCGCGCCGTGCAGCTCGCCGCGGACGGGACAGCGCTTCGGTCAGCGCCGCAGCTCGGTCGCGAGACCCGACTTCACCAGGGAGGCGTGCAGGCTTACCGACAGGGACGCGAGCTGGCGGATCGCGTCGTCAGCGCGCTGCTGACCCTCGGGATCGCGTTGGCGCAGTAGCGGAGTCACGACCTGCTCGACGAGTCCTACCTCGCGATCGGCCGCCACCTTAAAGGTGCGCAGATGGCGTGGCTCGATGCCGAACGCCGACATCTCCGAGACGGTGCCGGCGACGACGAGCGCCTCGCCGTCGTAGTGCGAACCGCGCTTGGTGATCAAGCCATAGCCCTCGAGCTGGGTGAGCAGGGCATCGTCGAGCCCGCTCGACTCGAGCAGCTCCCCGCGCGAGAGCCGCACCTCGGCCGTGCCCGGTCGGAAGGACTCCGACGACGGCATGCCGTCGGTCGACACGAGGGCACGCGGCACCCGCGGCCCCTCGGTGCCGGACGAGGGCTCGAGACCCCGGTCGATAGCCTCGAGGTGGTCCCGGATGACCTTGAGCGGCAGGTACTGGTCGCGCTGGCAGGCCAGGACATAGCGCAGTCGTTCGACGTCGCCATGGCTGAACTTGCGGTAGCCGCTCGAGGTGCGCTGCGGCGCGACGAGTCCTTCGGTCTCGAGGAAGCGGATCTTGGAGATGGTGACATCCGGGAAATCGGGTCGCAGGACCGCGAGGACGTCACCGATTCCCATCAGCCCGCGTGAGGCGAGCGCGGTCACGACCCGTCACCTCCGCTCAGGCGGGGTGACGGTGCCGGTGCCGGTGTCGCCGCCACACCTGCGGCGGCTTCGAGGTAGACGAAGCGGTACTTGCCGATCTGGACCTCGTCGCCGCCGACGAGCACCTGGTTGTCGATCCGGCGCCGGTTGACGTAGGAGCCGTTGAGGCTGGCGAGGTCGTGCAACTCCCACTCGTTGTCGACGGCGCGCAACTCGGCATGACGCCGCGAGACCGTGACGTCGTCGAGGAACAGCTCGCACTCCTGCGCGCGACCGACGACGACCAGGGGGATCGCGGGGTCGAGATCGAATCGCATGCCCTCCTGCGGTCCGCGCAGGACGACGAGCACCGCGTGGCCTTCGTCGAGACCGCTCAGGCTGCTGGAGTCGACGGCCTGCATCGGGGCGGAGTCACCCTCGGTGGCCGTCCGGAGACCAAGGATGCCGGTCTGCGACATCGGATCCTCCGGCGGCGCCAGCGGGGCGCCGCACGAGGAACAGAAGTGGTCGAAGTCCTCCGCGAGGTGTCCGCACCTCGCGCACTGGCGACCCATCGAAACTCCTCGCTCGCTCCTCTCGCCCGCATCGTGCAGGGAGATCTCGACCCGGAGTCGAGACTCACTGACACTACGTCTCTGGTGGTCGGGGGTCAATGCCCTCCACAACGCTGGACCTCATGTCGACATTTAGGTGATGGTTCGCCTGGTCCGAACGGGTTCCAGGCGTGATCAGCCTTCGGTGAAGGCTCGGTAACCAGCGGCGTCGAGGAGCGCGTCCAGGGTCGCTGCGTCTGCGACCTCGACCTCCGCGAGCCAGCCGTCGCCGTAGGGGTCGGAGTTCAGGGTCTCCGGGCTGGTCTCCACCGCGTCGTTGCGGGCGAGGACCGTGCCCGAGACCGGTGCGTAGATGTCGGAGACACTCTTGGTCGACTCGACCTCGCCGCACGGCTCCCCCGCAGTGACGGCTGCGCCGACGATGGGCAGCGTCACGAACACGATGTCACCGAGGGCGTCCTGCGCGTGATCGGTGATGCCGAAGCGGGCTCGACCGTCCGCGGTGACGTCAACCCACTCGTGCTCGCGGGTGTAGCGCAGGTTGTCAGGGGTCTGGCCAGCCATGGGACGCCTTCCTCGATTCGGGTCACGGGCACCTCGGCCTGTGGCGCCGCGAGCGTACTGAGACGGCAGGAGCCGCTGCAACGGCGGTCCACCGGCTGGTCGCCTCACCAGCTCGAGCAGCGATGAGTAGTCGCCACGGCCCTGGCCAACGGGTGAGTCAGCGAGCTGGGGTGCCCAGGATCCGTCGAGCCTGCTCGACGTAGAGGACACCCGCCCACCAGTAGAGCGCCGTCCCCCAGATGGCGAAGGCCCACCCGACGATGCGGGCCACGTCAGCCACCGTCACGCCCGCGCCGGTCGCGCCGTCCCCGAGCAGGAGGAGCGGGAAGGCATAGAGCAGGTTGAACGTCGCGGCCTTGCCCAGGAAGTGCACGGGCAGCCCCGTGATCCCTCGGCCCTTGAGCAGGACGAGCACGACAGCCAGCACGAGGTCGCGGGACAGCAACAGGACGACGAGCCACCACGGCACGATGCTGCGGATCGCCAGGCCCAGAAGAGTGGCGGCGATGTAGAGCCGGTCGGCCAACGGGTCGAGCAGCTGTCCGAGACGGCTGATCGTGCCTGTGGCACGGGCGATCTTGCCGTCGAGGTAGTCGGTGAACCCGCTCACGAGGAGCAGGACGATCGCCCAGCCGTCGGCGTGCGGCCCGAGGATGAGCCACAGGAAGACCGGGACACCGAGCAGCCGCGCGAACGACAGGGCATTGGGGATCGTCAGGATCCGGTCGGTCTGGACCTCGGTCTCCTGCACGTCCACGTGGCGACCCTAACCCTCGTCGGTCTCGCCTGCGCCCGACGTCAGCGGGTCGACGCCAGCCGTGTCGGCGTGCGTCGGCAGCAGTCCGGAACGCGCGGCGATCTCGGCGAACACCAGATCTGTCGCCGGGTCCTGGTCGCGGGAGACGTCGTCGTGCGCCGTGGCCTCCAACCGCTCCTGAGCCGTCGCGCCGTCGATCGCCGCAGTGCTCACCCGGTCAGAATCCTCGGGGGGCTGCGAGGCGGCTGCAACGAGCGCGGCGAGGGTCGCTGATCCACCCTGCGCGGGAGGTTCGTCGCCACCCGGGCTCACATCGACCGGGTCGCCGACGACGGGTGGCGTGACCGGCATCTCCGTGGTGTCGTCGATCTCCCAGCTCAGAGCAAGTGGAGCCAGCACCGTCGTGGGGTCATCAGCCACGCTCGAGGTTGGAGCTGCACCCAGCCCGGCCCGGGCACTGCTCGAACCGTCGGCGCCGAGGCGTGCGGCAGCCACGTCGACGACGTCGACGGCCTCAGGCTCCGACGCCGTCAGCTCCGGCCAGCCGTCGGCCGTGGCGTCGATCGTCGGGACCGCCGCCGGGAGCACGGTGGCGGCCAGCGGGTCGGTCATCGAGGCAGCCACTGTGGTGGTCGTCAGCACCGAGTCGAGCTTTCGCCGTCGTGCGACACGAGCGCGCCACAGGCTCACGATCGCGAGCACCAGGGCCAGGACGCCTGCGCCGACGGCGATCCACGCACCCGTCCACGCATTGCGCACGGTGAGGCGCGCTGTGACCTCGACACTGATGCCGGCATGGGCGTCGGCGTTCGCGATGACAAGACTCGTGCCGGCTGGCACCGATCGAAACGTCGCCGGGGCACCGGTGGCCTGCATCGCCCAGAACGCCTGAGATGCAGGCGGTTGCGGCTGCTGGGTGCCAGGGACGGTGCGTGTCGTGGCTTGCCGACCGGCGCCGAGGTCGACGACGACGTCGTACGGCGCTCCGGCGAGGTAGCCGTCGATCTGAGCCGGGGTCGCGGCACCGACGAACACGGGGGTCCCAGCCGTGGGTCGCACCGAGAAGGTGAGCTCGCCGACTCCGGACGGCACCGGAAGCTTGCCCGCGTCGACCGTGACGTTGTCAGCCACGATGGCCACCCCGGTGCCCGAGACCTTCGCGGGTGATGACACGACGGCGCCGGAGGGGCCGAGCAGGGTGGCCACCGCTGCACCCGCAGCGACGAGGGACACGCCGAGGAGGAGCAGCACGATGCCCACCGTGATCAGTGCTCCCCGTTTCACGCTGCCACGCTATCCGCAGCGCCTGCGATGCGGCGTTCCCTGAGAGGCGTCCCCTGCCGTGTCGCCCCGTCCCAGCCCGTGGCAGCACGGTCGGACCTGCCCGGTGCGCGGGCTCAGCCCGCCCTCGCTAGCGTGCAGTCCGTGGATGACATGACGATCGCCTCGCTCAAGAAGCAGTGGATCGTCGTCCTCGACGATCTCGAGGCGGGCAACCGCACCGCGTGGCTGGCGTTGCACGACGGACGGCTGGCTGCGCTGGACGGGGACGTGCTGACGCTCGACTTCTCTGACGCGACGAAGATGGCCGGCGGCCACGGCTACGAGCGGGTCGCCAAGCCGCAGTTCGCGATAGCTCTCGCCGACTCGATCGAACGCGTGACGGGCCGACGCCTGACCGTGGTCACGACCGCCGTCTCCTGACGATCAGCCCCGGCCAGACTCTGCGCTGAGCCGAAAGACCCAGAAGTTGTCGGCGTCATCGTGCCGGTCATCAGACACGGCGATGAGACCACCGGGCAGGAACGCCAGGCCCTCGGGCTTGTCGATCTTGTGGGGCAGGTGGATGAGTCCGGTCGTCCGCACCGCAGAGCCAGCACTCAGCGGCAGGGTCAGTTGCGCCGCGCACCGACTCTGGTCGGAGAGCAGCCAGACACCGCCGACGTGGTCAGGTGCGATGTCACTCAGGTCATGCATCTCCTGCGCTGTCCGCCCCGCCAGCTGCCACCACGCGAGGGCCACGAGCACACCGTCCCCGGTGAGGCTGAACGCTTCTCCCGATCCCAGCACCGTGTCGATCGACACCCCCTGCGCACCCTGTCCCGCTGGTCCGAACTCCACCAGACCTGCAGGGTCCTTCTCCTTGGCGACCAGCACGTGGCCCCGTCGCAGCAGCAGGAGCCCTTCGCCGCGAGAAGCGTCGTCGCGCGACCAGGATGCGTGGAGCTCGGGGATCGTCGAGGTGTCGAGGCGCGCCGCGCCGATGACCTGACGTGCCTCGATGTCGACTCCCGCGAGCCGGGAGTTCTCCTCCGTCAGCACCCACACCCGACCGGCGCCGTCGAGCTCCGCCGCCTCGAGCTGGCGGAACGCGCCACCGACGTTGACCGCATTGACGTCCGACGCGGTGATGACCGTCCACTCCCCCACCACCCCACCCGTGGTCACCGTCGTGACCGCGAGCGAGACCCGGTCGTCACCGACCGCCACGAGCCGCGCGGAGTCGCCCTCGTACGACGTCGAGAGCCCCGACACCTCGGGGAGTGGCACCCGCCCTCGGTGGACCCGTTCGAGTTTCTGGGGCTCCTGGGACATCTGCGCATCCTGTCACCGGCTGGCCAGGGCGACAGCGAGGGCGCTGGGACGACGGAACCTGGACATGTGAAAGGCGTCCTGCCCCGGGTTTCCCCAGTGGCAGAACGCCTTTCGAGTGTCGGGCTGACAGGATTTGAACCTGCGACCCCCTGACCCCCAGTCAGGTGCGCTACCAAGCTGCGCTACAGCCCGAACCGCCGGCCGGTGGGTATCCACCGAGCGGCCTGCCGAAGATTACCCCACGTCGGGGGTCCTCCTGAAACCGCGGTCAGCGCTTGGCGCGCTTCGTGCGCACGCGCAGGTTGACGCGGATGGGTGTGCCCTCGAATCCGAACTCCTCACGCAGACGTCGCTCGATGAAACGGCGATATCCGGCCTCGAGGAAGCCCGACGTGAACAGCACGAAGGTCGGGGGCTTGGTCGCGGCCTGGGTGCCGAACAGGATGCGCGGCTGCTTGCCGCCGCGCACCGGGTGCGGGTGCGAGGCGACGAGGGTCGCGAGGAAGGTGTTGAGCTTCGATGTCGGGATCCGCTTCTCCCAGCCCGCGAGCGCCTGCTCGAGAGCCGGGACGAGCTTGTCGGTGTGCCGACCGGTCTGCGCGCTGATGTTGACGCGCGGCGCCCAGTGGACCGCGATGAGATCTCGCTCGATCTCACGCTCGAGGTACTTGCGTCGCTCGTCGTCGATGAGATCCCACTTGTTGAAGGCGAGGACCAGCGCGCGACCGCTCTCGATGACCATCGACAGGATGCGGGTGTCCTGCTCCGCGAGTGGCTCCTGCGCCTCGAGAAGCACGACGGCGACCTCTGCCTTGTCGAGCGCCCCCTTGGTGCGCAACGACGCGTAGTACTCGTGGCCGCTCGCCTCGCTGACGCGCCGACGGATTCCTGCCGTATCGACGAAACGCCATGTCACACCTGCGATGTCGACGAGCTCATCAACCGGGTCGACCGTTGTCCCGGCAACCGAGTCGACCACGACACGAGTCTCTCCGGCCAGCTTGTTGAGCAGGCTGGACTTGCCGACGTTGGGCTTGCCGAGCAGTGCCACCCGGCGCGGGCCACGCGGCTGCGAGAGCCGGCTGCCCTCCGCCGGGAACGCCGCCACGATGGCGTCGAGGAGCTCGCCGGACCCACGTCCGTGCAGGGAGGAGACCGCGAACGGCTCGCCGAGGCCCAGTGACCACAGCAGGGCCGCGTCCGCGTCACCACGGTGGTCGTCAACCTTGTTCGCCACGAGGATCACGGGCTTCTTGGTACGCCGCAGGACCTTGACCACGTCCTCGTCCGCGTCGGTCGCACCGACCATCGAGTCGAGGACGAACACGATGACGTCTGCCTCGAACATGGCGCGCTCAGCCTGGGCAGCGACCTGCGCCACCATGCCGGACGCCTCGCGCTCCCACCCGCCGGTGTCGACCATGAGGAACCGGTGCCCGGTCCACTCGCCCTCGTAGGTGACCCGGTCGCGGGTCACCCCCGGGGTGTCCTCGACAACTGCCTCGCGGCGCCCGAGCACGCGGTTGACGAGGGTGGACTTGCCGACGTTGGGGCGACCGACGATGGCGACCACCGGCAGGAGCGCGTCGGCCTCGTCGTCGAAGATGTCGACATCATCGAGATCGAAGCCGAGGGCGATAAGAGCTGACGGGTCGAACTCCTCGTCGTCGCCGAGGTCGCCGAGGTCAGGCAGCACCGCGTCGAGGTCGTCGACCTCGACGACCTCGTCATCCACCCAGGCCGCGTCGTCCGCGTCATATTCGAGCTCGTCCTCCACCGATGACGGGTCGGTGATGTTCGCGTCGTCGTCGGTGCTCACGAGTTACTCCGGTGCAAGGTGGGGTTAGCGGGCAGGAGCCCAGGGAGAGTCTGGCCCGTTCGGGCACAGGCTGTGCGTACATGGTCGGCGAGCAGCTGCCGGAGTCGCTCCCCCGACCTCGCCAGCACTGCCCGGCGGCGGGCGTCGCCCTCGACACGGATGTCGGCAGGTTCACCGAACACGACGTCGATGCGTGACCGCAGCCGGGGCAACGCATCCGGGCCGCCGTCCGTCGGTCGGGCACCGAGCACGGCCACCGGCACGACGAGTGCCCCGCTGAACGCCGCGAGGTAGGCGATCGAGTGATCGATATGGCCGCAGTCGCCCGGCCCGCGCGTGCCCTCCGGGAAGATCCCGACAACACCCGCCTCGTCCAGGACTTTCCGGGCTCGGCCCAACGCGTGGCGGTCGGGCACATCGGAGGCCATCGCTATCTGGCCGCTCGCAGACAGCGCCCGGGCGAACGGCGCCACTGCGATGTCGGCCGAGACGAGCACGTGGACCGGCCGTGGCGAGGCAGCAACCAGGAAGAGCCCGTCGAGGAAGGCGGTGTGGTTGCTGGCCAGGATGACCGGCCCCTGAACAGGGACGAGATCGCTGCCGCTGGCACGCAGCTTCCACGCCCGCGCGGCGAACGCGGCCAGGTTTCGACCGGTGGCTGCCGACCTGGCCGACGGAGGCGAGACGGCGTCGGCGCGGCCGCGGGTGGTCGTGCTCACAACGTCGTCCGATCCACCACGAGGGCCACCACCCTGTCGATGACCTCGGCGAGGCCGAGGTCGGAGGCGTCGACGACGACTGCGTCGGGCGCCTGCGTAGTGGGCGAGGCGGCGCGACCGGCGTCGAGCGCGTCACGGCGGGCCAGCTCGTCGGCGACTGTTCGGACCACGACCGAGGCCGGCGCAGCGTACGCATTAGGCTCCAGCCGACCGGCAGACATCTCCTCAGCGGCCCGACGGGCGGCCCGGACCTCGGGATCGGCGACCAGCCAGACCTTGAGGTCAGCGTCGGGAAGCACGACCGAGCCGATGTCCCGCCCTTCCACCACGATGCCGCACCCGGACGCCGCAGCGTCACGGACGGCCTGCCGCTGCAGGTCCACCAGCACGTCTCGGGTGCGTCGCTCCGCCGCCACGACGGACACCGTGGAGGTGACCGCCTCCTCACGAATGGCTCGAGATACATCGACTCCGTCGACGGTGATCACCGACTCGTCGGGATCGGTCGACCACCCCAGCCGGACCGAGTCGGCGGTGTCCGCGATGGCGTCGACATCGTCGAGGTCGACACCCGCTCGCAGCGCTGCCCACGTCATCGCGCGATACATCGCGCCGGTGTCGAGATAGCGCAGCCCCAGGGCCCGCGCCACCCCGCGGGACACACTGGACTTGCCCGAGCCCGACGGGCCGTCCACGGCGACGACGGCCGTGGCAGGGGTCGGTCCGGGGGTCACGGAGCTCCTCGATCAGGGGACGACCAGGGCGCGGGAGACCCCTGGGCTGCGACGGCGCGGCGCTGCGAGCCTAAGCCAGCAGCGGGCAGGTCCGCGCCGACCCGTGCGTGCACTGAGATCCAGATCGCTTCATCGTCTTGTCGACAAGATTCGGATGCCTCGCACGGAGATGGCCAGATGTCAATAAACTATTACATCGACAGACGGGCGAGCGCGTCACCCGCAGGCACCGGATTCCTGCCGAAGAGAACGCCGGCCACCTCACCTCACGACAGCAGACGAAAGCATCACCTGCTTCGTCCCGGGGTCCACCACTCGTGCGGCGCCAGTCGACGTCGGTGGTGTCAGTCGCGGAGCTCCCAGCCGTCAGCGCGGAGGCCGGCGGACAACGCGCCCGCCGACTCCGGTCGGACCTCGAGCTCGACGAGACCCGTCGGCCGCCCCTGGGCGTGGTCGATCCGCACGTCCTCCAGGTTGACCCCGGTGGCTGCGGCGGCCGCAAACAGCCTGCCCAGCTCACCCGGGCGGTCCTCGATGACGACGGGCACGACGGAATAGACGATCGGCTCGGCACCGTGCTTTCCCGGAACCTTGCGCACACCAGCGACGCCGGCCGCGAGCGCCGCTCGCACGCGAGCGGGGCCTGCCTTGCTGTCGCGGAGCCCGTCCCGGACCTCGGCGAGTGCGCCGATGAGGGAGTCGAGCGCGTCCGACACCGGCACGGCATTGCTCGTGAGGATCTCGGTCCACAGATCAGGATCGGATGCGGCAAGCCGAGTGACGTCCCGCAGCCCCTGACCTGACAGTCGCACGTCGGCGTCTCCCAGCCGATCGAGGCCTGCCGCGATGAGCGAGGCCACCACCTGCGGAGTGTGCGACGTGAGTGCCACCGCACGGTCGTGCTGGTCAGCCGCCGTCCGCACCACCAGAGCGCCCAACGACTCCACCAGCCTCGCGACCTGAGCAACCCGCTCGGGGTCGGTGAACTCCGATGGAGTCAGTGCCCAGACGCGGTCCGCGAACAGATCCTTCCGAGCGGCGCCAGCGCCAGACACCTCGCGCCCGGCCAACGGATGTCCGGGCACAAATCGGGTGATACCAGGCAGAGCACTCTCGATATCACTCTGAAGTTGAGACTTAGTGCTTGATACATCACTCACTGTCGAGGTGAGATATGTCCGGAGACTTGCAACAATGACTCCAGCGGCGCTGCGCGGCGGTACGGCCACGATGACCACGTCCGGATCGCGATCCGGGTGCCCGGGCCTGCCCGCACCTCGGCTGGCGGCCATGGCGACGGCGTCAGGGCTGACATCCTCGAGCCACACTTCGACACCGCGGGCGCTGAGCGCCATGCCGATCGACGCGCCGATCAGTCCCGTGCCGATAACAAGCACACATCGAGCTGGCAGCGGCTCCTGGTCCCTCGCCACCGCCGACGCCTCGTTCGGGTCAGAACCGGGCTCCTCGGATCTGACCGACGCTGCCGCGGTCTCCCCCGCTGACTCTGCTGGCGACACCCGTGACTTGCAGTCGGGATCCGGCGAGGTCACTGCGCCAGGTCCTGCCGCAGCACCTCGGCACCGCGCAGATACACATGAGTCACATCTGCTCGCCGGCGGTGGACCTCCGCGTGCGCCATCACCCGGACCACTCGGGTCAGGGCCCCGGCGACATCTATCTCCTGGGCACAGATGAGCGGCACGTCTCCCAGCTCCAGGGCGCGCGCCGCGGCGGCCGGGAACATGCAGACCAGGTCAGGGGTGGCCGTGAAGATCATCGACACCAGGTCGTCTCGCTGAATGGCATTGCGCTCGAGCATCGCAGTGACCAGCTCGACCACGGCCTCGGCCATCTCGGTCGGGTCATCAGCAGTCAGCCGGGTGGCACCCCGGATAGCGCGCAGAGCCACAACGGACCTCCCTTTCACTGCCGTCGTTACCTTAGCGATCACACGATCACTCGCCTTGACGACTCACCGACACGACGTCAGATCCGCAGATTGCTACGGCGCTTCATCAGTACGTCTGTAGAGCGTTCCTGCGACTTGTCGATTCACTGACATAGTGCATCATCGCCGCACCGACAGGTCGCATCATCGCTACAGCTACCCATCGCTTCGGCCACAAACCCGAGCGTCGGCCGGGGGCCTCCGGCATCGCGGTGGCCCGTTCCCTCACGCAGCCCTCGAGCCGTGCACACCGAGATCTCACCCGGCACAGGTATGCCGCTTTGTCGATTCCTTCACCGTCCTGACCTGCGGCGATGCTCACAAGTCACAGGGGCGACTGAACAACCCACGGACCGGCCGCTCGGACTCTTTATCGACACATCAACCTGGAGTAGACACGGGAGTGGCCGATGTGTGTCGATAAACCTCTAGAGCAGTTTACCCACAGTCATGTCTGGCAATACGTAAGACGACTTATCGACACATCTCTTGTGCGCTATCGCGACCAGCCATGTGCCCGGCCCTCAGCGCATCCTCCGGACACGCAACTCTCTGGCACGAAGGATCACGTCGGTGCCCGCCCCGCGCGGCGACACGGAGGTCAGACCAGCTGGGTCGAGCGCCCGTCATCTCGGGAGCGGGCCGCGACCTCAGAGGCCGACGGCGGCGTAGAGCTCGCCAACCTCCTGGATCGACAAGGTGCGGACCTTGCCGGATCGCAGGTCACCGAGGCCGATGGGTCCGACCTTCACCCGCACCAGACCTTCGACCGGATGACCTACCGCCGCGAGGAGCCGCCGCACGACGTGCTTGCGCCCCTCGTGCAGGACGACCTCGACCAGGGCTCGTCCCGGCGCCGAGGTGACCACCTTGAAGCGGTCGACCCGGACCATGCCGTCCTCGAGCTCGACCCCATCACGGAGCCGACGACCCAGGTCACGCTCGATGCTGCCCTTGACCTGGGCCAGATAGGTCTTGGTCACACCGTGGGAGGGGTGGGCCAGCCGTTGAGCCAGATCCCCGTCATTGGTGAACAGCAGCAGGCCTTCGGTGTCGGCGTCGAGCCGGCCCACGTGGAACAGCCGCTCCTTGCGTCCACGGAGGTAGTCACCGACACAGGGCCTCCCCCGGTCGTCGGTCATCGTCGAGTGCACGCCTCGGGGCTTGTTGAGGGCGAGCACGACATGGCCAGGCGCGGTAGGGATGCGCATCCCGTCGACCTTGATGACCGAGGATCGTGGATCCACGCGCAGGCCCTGCTCGAGCACGATGCGACCGTCCACCTCGACCCGACCCTCGTCGATCATCTCTTCGCAGGCGCGTCGACTACCGATTCCGGCCGCGGCAAGGACCTTCTGAAGGCGAATATCCGTAGCTTCGTCATTTTGTGCCATGATGTCTCAATCTCAACTTGATGTCTGCTCGATGAAGTCATCAAGCATCTCGATATCGGGAAGATAGTCGCCAACGGGAGGCAGTTCATCCAGGGTTCGGATCCCCAGCCTTTCGAGGAACACCTCGGTCGTCCGGTAGAGGATTGCTCCACTGCTGTCGTCGTGGCCCGCCTCCGCGACCAGCCCTCGGCTCGTCAGCGTGCGGATCACCCCGTCGACGTTGACCCCACGCACGGCCGAGATCCGAGCCCTGCTCACCGGCTGGCGGTAGGCGACGACCGCCAGGGTCTCCAGCGCGGCCTGCGTCAGTCGTGCCTGCTGGCCGTCGCGGACATAGCGCTCGACGATCTCGGCACAGTCGGTCCGGGTATAGAACCGCCAGCCCCCCGCGACCTCGCGGAGATCGAACCCGCGGCCGGCCTCGGTGTAGTCCTGCGCGAGTGCCTGGAGGCGCTCCACGACATCGTCTGCGGGCCGTCGCACGAGTGCCGCGAGGCTGGCCACATCGATCGGCTGGTCGGTCACGAGCAGGACAGCTTCGAGAGCAGCCTCGAGCGTGGGCGCGCCCAGTGTCGCCTCGAGCACGTCATCCTCAGATGTGCCGTCTGCGACGCCACCGCGATCGGTCCCCGTGCCACTCCCGGCGTAGAGGGCACCGTCGTCCGCCGACACCGGCTCCTGAGCGGCGTCCGGAGCCGTGCTCCGGTCCGCGGGGCCCCCAAGACCCTCCTGGAGCGTCTCGAGACGCTCAGCGGCCGTCTCGGACGCCCCGGGGACGCCTGCGCCGGTGCCGCGACTGTCAGCGTCGATCTCGTGCTCGCTCACGCCTGGTCCTCCGTGCTCACTTGCTCGTCTCGCGTGACCGACATGTCGGTTTCATCCTGTTCTGTCGCAAAGTCCGCCACGTCCACACGTACATCAACGGTTCCGTCCACGATGCCCGGACCATCCGTCGAGCCGTCATCGGCCGCAGCATGGGTCGGGAGATCGCGGGCAGCCGTGACGTCCGTGGCCGCTGCGCGGTCCTCGATCGGGCCTGCGGCGACACCAGCCCGGGCCAGGAACTCAGCGACGTCGTCCGCAGTGGCCTCGAGGACGATCTGGGCAACGTCGTCCTCGACCGTCACAGGCACCCCTGAGCCGTCGTACTCCTCGACTGCGACGACGATCTCACCCTCGGTCGTCCCGGTCCATCGGATGTGCAGCTCCCCCAACGGCGTGACCTGGTCGAAGGCGACGACTCCGTCGCGGTAGAGCTCCAGCAGCGCCAGGAAGCGGGCGACCACCAGCAACGTCGTGTCACAGTCCGAGGTCAGGCTCCGAAACGTCGCCGACGGATGACGGCGCAGCCGGTCGACCAGGATCGCCGCCTGCTCGCGCACACTGACCCGGATCGCATGGATGTGCGAGACCGACACGGACACAACGGGTTTCGGGGCCAACGCCTTTGCTGCCAAGGATGCGAACTCGTCTGGGCCGAGTCCGATGAGCACCTCGGGAAGCAGGCCGGCGAACTCGGGGTCGAGCCCGACCTCGCGCGGGTGGCGCCGCGACCCGGTGCGCAACATCTCGGCAAAGACGGCCGAGACGTCCTTGTAGGCGCGGTACTGCAGCAGCCGGGCGAAGAGCAGGTCGCGCGCCTCGAGCAGCGCGAGATCCTCCTCGTCCTCGACTTCGCCGGAGGGCAGCAGCCGGGCGGCCTTGAGGTCGAGCAGCGTGGCGGCGACGACGAGGAACTCCGTTGCCTCGTCGAGGTCCCACTCCGTGCCGCGGCCCCGGATGTGGGCGAGAAAGTCGTCGATGACCGTGTGCAGAGCCAGGACCGTCACGTCGAGGCGGTGCTTGGAGATGAGCGAGAGCAGCAGTTCGAAGGGCCCTTCGAACTCATCGAGTCGCACAGCGAAGCCCGTAGTCGGCATCGGGGCAGGGCGGCCGGTGGCCGTCTCCCCGTGCGGGTCCCCGGCTGTGGCCACGACCGGATGACCGGCGTCGCCGTCGGGGTCCGACGCCGACCCGGGAGCCTGCGCAGCCACGACGTCGATCACGCCGGAACGGTACCTGCCTGGCCGGTCATCGCCGTACGACCGGCGCAGGCGAGTCTCTAACCCGACGTCATGTCGACACATCGTTACGCCGACACATCGATGACAGGGCGGCTCTGACCTGCACTTACACCTCAGCGAGAGTGCGATCTCCCGGTGCAGTGGGGTCAGAGCCCACGCAGGCGTCGGACCAAGATGCTCTCCTCGCCCTTCGCCTCCAAGTCGGCGATGACCACGGCGATCGCCTCACGCATGATGCGTCCGCGGTCGACAGCGAGACCGTGCTGGGCACGCAGGATGAGCTTGGCCTGCTCGATGTCGACGAGCTCCTCCGGCGACACGTAGACCGTGATCTTCTCGTCGTGCCGCTCGCGCCCCGTCGGTCGACGGTCACCGGCCTTGGGCCGGCGACGACTCGGTGCACGCATGGCGCGCACCGGCTCGACCAGGGACAGGTCCGACTCCTCGGCTGGAGCGTCACGATCCGCAACCGCGGGCGCTGCCTGGACCAGTGCCGTCATGGCCACCGGGGTGCCAGCCGGCGCAGCCGCGGGTTCCGGCGCGGGTGCGACGGTCTCGGGACTGTCGGATGTGCGCCGGAAGAGCTCGTCGGCTCCGGGCAGGATCGCTCGTCGGCTCATCGGGCCAGCACCTCCCGCGCAAGCTGTCGGTACGCCGCGGCGCCCGGCGAGCTCGACGCGTACGTCGTGATCGGTTCGCCCGCAACGGTGGTCTCGGGGAACCGCACGGTACGGGCGATCACCGTGTGGAAGACCTTGTCCCCGAACGCGTCGACGACCCTGGCCAGAACTTCCCGGCCGTGAAGTGTACGCGCGTCGTACATTGTTGCCACTATTCCCTCAACCTCAAGACGAGGGTTGATCCGTTCTCGCACTCGGTAGATGGTGTCCATGAGGAGAGCCACCCCCCGCAGCGCGAAGTACTCGCACTCCAGCGGAATGATCACCCCGTCCGAGGCAGCGAGCGCATTGACCGTCAGAAGCCCGAGCGAGGGTTGGCAGTCGATGAGGACCACGTCGTAGTCCCCCAGGATCGGAGCCAGGACCCGGCTCAGGGTCTGCTCCCGTGCGACCTCGGAGACGAGCTGGACCTCAGCTGCCGACAGGTCGATGTTGCCGGGCAGCAGGTCGAGCCCCGGCACCCCCGTCTTGAGCAGCACCTCGTCGATGGCGACGTCGCGCTGCATGAGCAGGTTGTAGATCGTGAGGTCCAGCTCGTGCGGGTTGACCCCGAGGCCGACCGAGAGGGCGCCCTGGGGATCGAAGTCGACGAGCAGGACGCGGCGGCCTGCCTCCGCGAGCGCGGCACCGAGATTGATGGTGGTCGTCGTCTTGCCGACTCCACCCTTCTGGTTGCACAGCGAGACCACCCGAGCCGGGCCGTGGGTGTCCAACGGCAGAGGTTCGGGAAACACCACGGTGGGGCGTCCCGTGGCGTCGAGGACGACCTCCTGATCAGCGTCGACGCCCGCCTCGACCGCCGTCTGCTGGGCACCATCGCCCGATGGGTCGCCCTCCCCCGCAATCGTCGGGACCGGCTGATGCGACGGTGCCGAAGCGGCGGTGGCCGGCCTCGGAGCGACATCGTCGAGCGCGCTGTCCATACGATTTGTCGACTTACTCACAAGCAGACTCGCCTCTGTCTCGATAGAGCACCTGATCGCCTTGGCGACCGTAGCCTATGGGCCCGACGGCGCGGCAAGCAAGGCTGAGCACCGGGAGACGGCCGTCCGAGTGACGCCCCGACCTCAAGCTTCGGCGGCCCGCACTACCCCTCGCTGGTGGCGTCGCCGCAGGTCAGGAGCGTGCGCGGGGGTGCGCGAGGGAGTAGACCTCGCGGAGCCGCTCGACCGTGACCAGGGTATAGATCTGCGTGGTCGTCACCGAGGCGTGGCCGAGCAGTTCTTGGACGACGCGCACGTCGGCACCCCCGTCGAGCAGGTGGGTGGCGAAACTGTGACGCAGGGTGTGCGGCGAGACCTCCGCTGTAACACCTGAGCGAGCCACGGCGCCGGCGAGCACGGTCCATGCGCTCTGCCGGGTGAGACGCCCGCCGCGGTGGTTGACGAACAGCGCCGCACCGCCGCTGCCCGCCGCCACCAGAGCGGGTCGGCCACGGACGAGATAGCCCTCCACGGCGCCCACGGCCAGGCGCCCAACCGGCACCAACCGCTCCTTGCTCCCCTTGCCGCGCAGCAGCACGGATGCCGACTCCAGGTCGAGGTCGTCGACATCGAGACCCACCGCCTCGGAGATCCGGGCGCCCGTGGCGTAGAGAACCTCGAGAAGCGCTCGGTCGCGCAGCGCTCGGGGCGTGCCCTCGGCGCCGGCCGCGTCGAGGATGGCCTCGACCTCCGTCACGGTGATCGCCTTGGGCAGCTTCTTCGCCGGTGTCGGCGGTCGTACCCCCTTGCCAGGATCCGAGGCGGCGAGCCCCTCCCGGACCGCGAACCGGTGGAAGCCGCGCACGGCGACCACCGCCCGGCCCGCCGATGACGCAGCCAACGACGGATGGTCGGCATCGCCGGTACGCAACGCCACCAGGAAGTCGGCGACATCGGACTCGAGAACGTCTCCCGTGTCGGTGATCCCACGGCTGAGGCAGAACCCCTCGTAGCGTGCGAGGTCGCGGCGGTACGCCGAGAGCGAGTTGACCGCCAGTCCGCGCTCGACGGTGAGGTGGTCGAGGTAGGCCCCGATCCCCCGAGTCAGGGGCGCCGATCGGCTTTCGGTCACGCCCGGACTTTACCCGACATAACGAAAGCCTCGTTCGGGGGACTGAGCCCCTCGAGACGACGGGGTCGGCGGGTCCCGAAGGATCCGGCGGCCCCGTCGTCGGGCAGGGGCGACGTCAGGCGAGCACTGACTCCAGCGTCACGGAGGTCATGTCGGGGAACGCCTCGGCGACCGCGGCGTAGGTGATCTGCCCGTCGTGCGTGTTGAGACCGAGCGCCAACGCCTTGTCGTCGCGCAACGCCTGCTTCCAGCCCTTGTTGGCGAGAGCCACGGCGTAGGGCAGCGTGACGTTGGTCAGGGCGTACGTCGAGGTGTTGGGCACCGCGCCGGGCATGTTGGCGACGCAGTAGAACACCGAGTTGTGCACGGCGTAGGTGGGGTCGGCGTGCGTGGTCGGACGCGAGTCCTCGAAGCAGCCGCCCTGGTCGATCGCAATGTCGACGAGCACCGAGCCCGGCTTCATCCGCGACACGAGCTCGTTGCTGATCAGCTTGGGCGCCTTGGCACCGGGGACGAGCACCGCACCGATCACCATGTCGGCGTCGAGGCACGCGCGCTCGATCTCGTAGGCGTTCGACGCCACGGTCTGCATGTGGCCCTGGTAGATCGCGTCGACCTGGCGCAGCCGGGCGATGTTGAGGTCGAGGAGGAGCACCTCGGCCTGCATGCCGAGGGCGATTGCTGCGGCGTTCTGGCCCGACACACCCGCACCGAGGACGACGACCTTCGCAGCGTAGGTGCCCGACACGCCACCCATGAGCACGCCGCGACCACCGTGGGCGCGCATCAGGGCGTTGGCTCCGACCTGCGGCGCGAGCCGACCCGCGACCTCTGACATCGGCGCCAGCAGAGGCAGCGAGCGGTCGGGCAGCTCGACGGTCTCGTACGCGATGCCGGTGACGCCTGCGTTGACCAGCGCCTCGGTGCACTCGCGACCCGCTGCGAGGTGCAGGTAGGTGAAGAGGGTCTGGCCCTTGCGCATCCGCGGGTATTCCTCCGCGATCGGCTCCTTCACCTTGAGGATGAGGTCGCCGGTCGCCCACACGTCGTCTGCCGTCGGCAGGATCGTCGCGCCGGCCTTGATGAACTCGTCGTTGGTGAGCGAGGAGCCCACACCGGCGTCGTGCTCGATGTAGACCTCGTGGCCGTGTCGCACGAGCTCGAAGACGCCGGCCGGGGTGATGGCGACGCGATACTCGTGGTTCTTGACCTCGCGGGGGATTCCGACCTTCACGTCAGGTCCTTCGCATGCTCGCGGTGCACCGTTGCACCACTGGGGGATCGCCCGGCGTACGGCCGCACGCGAGGCGCGCGGAACCGCCCGCCGGGCGGCAGGATGTCCCCACGGTAGGGGGTCCGGGGGGTCGCCCGCTGTGCCAACCTGTCAGTCAGTCGTGTCGGGACTGGACGATCCGTACACCCGGGTCCGCCCTGCGGCCACGGCGTGGTCCCGCTGCGGCCAAGCGGCGTCGACCGGACGCAACGATCGCCAGCCCGAGAGCCGGGAGACGTACGCCGCCAGCACCCCAGCCACGGTCATCGGCGCGCTCAGGCGCCCGTCGAGCACAGCGCTCACGGCGTCCGCGAGCGGGATCCACACGTGCGGAAGGTCGCGCTCCTCGCCATGGCCTTCGGGACGCCCGCCCGGGACGGGAGCGAGATCACGGGCCAGATAGCAGCGGATGGTCTCGCTCGATCCGCCCGGAGAGTTCTCCAGATCAACGAGCACCTCCCACCGAGCCGCGACCAGCCCCGCCTCCTCGACGAGCTCGCGCGCGGCGCCCGCCCACGGCGACTCGTCGGCGATGTCGAGCAGCCCAGCGACCGGCTCCCACATCGAGAGGCCCACCGGATGCCGGTACTGCCGGAGCAGGAAGACCCGATCGTCATGGTCGAGGGCGAGCACGGCGACAGCGCCCGGGTGCGCGACGTACTCGCGCACGATCGTCTGACCGTCCCCGAGCTCGATGGTGTCGCGCTGCAGGTCCCAGACCATGCCGTCGTGCAGCCGCTCCGAACGCGTGACGAGCCGCTCATCGGGCTCGTCTGCGAGGGAGTCCACGTCCCCCGGCCAGGTTGGGTCCAGGACGTAGTCGTTCACCCGGTCAGGCGTTCGAGAGCTCGGACGGGGTGCCCCGACGAGCGAGCGCTGCGGCGACAAGTCCGGAGAAGAGCGGGTGCGCCTTGGTCGGTCGAGAGCGCAGCTCCGGGTGCGCCTGCGTCGCGACGTAGTAGGGATGGACGTCGCGCGGCAGCTCGACGAACTCGACGAGGCGACCATCGGGAGAGGTCCCCGAGAACCAGAGACCAGCCTGCTCGAGCTGGGCGCGGTAGTCGTTGTTGACCTCATAGCGGTGCCGGTGGCGCTCGTCGACGTAGGTCTCGCCGTAGACCTCGCGCACGATCGAGTGCTCCGCGAGCTTGGCGGGATAGAGCCCGAGGCGCATCGTCCCACCCATGTCCCGCTCCCCCGCGACGACATCGCGTTGATCGGCCATCGTGGCGATGACCGGGTGCGGCGTCGACTCGTCGAACTCCGCCGAACCTGCGCCGTCGAGACCGGCGACGTCACGGGCGTACTCGATGACCATGCACTGCAGGCCGAGGCACAGCCCGAGGGTCGGGATGCCGCGCTCGCGAGTGAACTTCAGCGCCGCGAGCTTTCCCTCGATGCCGCGTACGCCGAAACCACCTGGCACGCAGACGGCATCGACATCGCCGAGCAGCCGCTCGGCACCCTCGGGGGTCACGCAGTCATCAGAGGTGACCCAGCGGATGTTGACGCGACAGTCGTGCGCGAAACCACCGGCGCGGAGCGCCTCGGTGACCGAGAGGTAGGCGTCCGGCAGGTCGACGTACTTGCCGACCAGCGCCACCGTGACCTCGTGCGCCGGGTGGTGCACGCGGCGGAGCAGCTGGTCCCACGCGGTCCAGTCGACGTCGCGGAACGGCAGGTCGAGCCGGCGCACGACGTAGGCGTCG
Organism: Candidatus Nanopelagicales bacterium; assembly: GCA_025351185.1. Classification (GTDB taxonomy): domain Bacteria; phylum Actinomycetota; class Actinomycetes; order S36-B12; family CAIYMF01; genus Longivirga. The sequence continues at coordinate 8,559 of JANXWJ010000075.1, read as the reverse complement.
AGCCCCTCGCTGTGCAGCACCTTGGGGATGTCGTAGATGCTCGGCGCATCGACTGCGGCGACGACCGCCTCGACGTCGACGTCGCACATGAGCGAGATCTTGCGCTTGATGCTCGTCGGCACCTCGCGGTCGGCCCGCAGAACGATGGCATCGGGCTGGATGCCGATGTTGCGCAGCGCGGCGACCGAGTGCTGGGTCGGCTTGGTCTTGAGCTCGCCCGACGGGCCGATGTAGGGCAGCAGCGACACATGCAGGAAGAAGACGTTGTCGCGACCGATCTCGTGGCGGATCTGGCGGATCGCCTCGAGGAACGGCAGCGACTCGATGTCGCCCACCGTGCCGCCGACCTCGGTGATGACCACGTCGACCTCGGGGCCGGCCATCCGGCGGATGCGCGACTTGATCTCGTTGGTGATGTGCGGGATCACCTGGACGGTGTCACCGAGGTATTCGCCGCGGCGCTCCTTGGCGATGACCTGGGAGTAGATCTGCCCGGTCGTCACGTTGGCCGACCCGTGCAGGTCGACGTCGAGGAATCGCTCGTAGTGACCGATATCGAGGTCGGTCTCGGCGCCGTCGTTGGTGACGAACACCTCACCGTGCTGGAAAGGGTTCATCGTGCCGGGATCCACGTTGAGATAGGGATCCAGCTTCTGCATGGTGACGCGCAACCCGCGGGACTTCAGCAGGTTTCCGAGCGAGGAGGCCGTGAGCCCCTTGCCGAGGGAGGAGGCGACTCCGCCAGTGACGAACAGATGCTTCGTGGTCGTGGGGTTCACGGGTGACCAGGCTATCAGGGGTCGGGGACAGTCACTGCCGTGCCTGATCGCGTGTCCGGTCCGTCGCGTCGGATCACGATGCCACCGAGCTTGCTGTGGCGCTCGGAGACGCGGTCGCTGTCGTGGTCGGGGTCGGGGTCGGGGTCGGGGTCGGGGTGGTGATCGGCGGCACGAGCAGCGCCCCCACCGACAGGATCGCCCGGGCGTCGTACGTCGCCCAACTCGGCCGGACAGCGCGCGGCAGCTCGACGGTGATCGCCGCGCCGACGTAGGTCGAGTTGTACCAGCTCGTCATGGTTCCGTGGCACGGCCCGGTGCCGCACGGCACGGCCACCTGGCGCAGCTTGAGCGCCGTCGCCAGGCGCACGGCCCACACATGTGTCTTGGCGCTGCTCACGTCGACGGAGTTGAACGCCTGGTGCAACGACACCACGAGGTCCGGGCGCAGACGTTCGAGGAAGACCGCCATCGCCCGAGTCTCGGGTTCGCTGCCGCGGAACGGACCCGGGTAGTAGATCGAGCGGACGGCACGGACCCATCCATAGGGAAAGTTGCGATTGAGATCCACGCCCCGAGCGTTGGTCCGGCGCCGGGCGACCGAACCGTCGGGGTTCATGGTGCTCACGATCCACACCTGAAGTCCCGCTGGCGGTGCCAGCACGGCGACCTTCGCGGCGACTGCGCGTCCCGCAGGCTCGCTGCCGTGCATCTGTCCGAGGACGAGCAGGACCTTCCCCGCAGTCGGTGACCCGCGGCGCACCGCCACGATGTCGCGTCCCAGCCTCGAACGGCCGATCACGATCCGGGCAGGTGCCGTCGCCCGCCAGGCGAGGGTCGACGCACCGGCTGACCGCAGCAGGACCGGGGCTGCGGTGGCTGTGTCATGTGCCTGTGCCTGTGCCTGCGCCTCGACGGCTAGCAGCGGCACGACTGCTGTCGCTGCCGCGGCCAGTGCAGCGACGACCGCGACCGCAGCACGGGTCCAGGTTGTGGTCATCCATTGAGGCTAACCCGCTTGTCTGTGAGCCGCATCGAGCCCGCCCGCCGCCGAGCTCAGGCGCGAGCCAGCTCGACCTTGAGCACGTCGAGCCCGACCGACCCCAGCGCGAGCGCCTTCATGTGCCAGGCTTTGAGGTCGAACGCCTCTCCCGCAGCCGTGCGCGCGTCGTCGCGCGCCGCGAGCCACACCCGCTCGCCGACTTTGTAGGAGATCGCCTGGCCCGGGATGCCGAGATAGCGGTCGACCTCGCTCGAGGCGAACGAGTCCGACTGCAGTCCGCGCACAGCGAGGAAGTCGCGAGCCATCTCCCGGTCCCAGACCTTGCCGCGCGGGTCGGCCGCCAGTCCCTCGACCAGCGCCGGGTCGACGTCGGTGGGGACCTCGAGCCCGAGGTGCAGGCCGATGTCGAGAACGATCCGGGCCGCACGCAGTGCCTGGTTGGAGAGGTAGCCGAGCTCATAGCCGGCGTCGTGGAAGTAGCCGAGCTCATCCATGAGCCGCTCGGCATAGAGCGCCCATCCTTCACCGTGACCCGACACGAACTCCACCCGCTGGAACCGCGAGAGGTGCTCCGACTGAAGCATCGCGTAGGCGATCTGCAGGTGATGACCCGGCACCGCCTCGTGGAACCACACCGAGAGCAGCCACCACGCGCGGAAGGACGACGCGTCGATCACCGGCAGCCACGTGCGACCAGACCGGGTGAAGTCCTCGCTCGGCGGCGTGTAGTAGGGCGCCGCACCCGATCCGGGAGGAGCGATGATCGCCTCGCACCTGAGCATCTTCTCAGGGATGTCGAAGTAGGTGCCGGTGAACGACGCTGTCGTCTCGTCGGTGACCTGCTGGAGCCAGGCTCGTGTCTCCTCTGCGGATCCCTTGACGTACACGGGATCCGCGTCGAGGCGCGCTTGCGCCTGCGTGGGCGTCACACCGCCGTACAACCGGCTCGCGCACTCGTTCATCCGACGGGTGATCGCTCCGAGCTCCTGCCACCCCCAGGCATACGTCTCCTCAGGGTCGATGTCGGCGCCGAGGTAGACGCGCGCCATGGTGACGTAGCGGTCCCTGCCGACCGCGTCTTCCTCCGTCGCGACGGCCGACCACACGTCGCGCATCCATCGGCCGATCTCCGCGAACGCACCCGCTGCACCCGTCGCCGCGCCAGCCAGTCGCGCTGCGAGTGCCGAGTCACCACCGGAGTAGGACGCCACGAAGGCGTCGAACCAGGAGTCGCCCTGAGCACCGTCCGGCCCGACACCCGCAGCGAGGAGCGCAACCTGCGCAGTCCCGTCGACCTGCCGACGGGCCGGCACCACGCCACGATCGACGCCCTCGGTGTAGACCGAGATGAGGGTGCCGAGAGACCAGGGCACGGCCTCAAGCCTGGTCGCGATGGTCTGCCAGTCGTCGTCCGTGTCGGTGGGCATGAGGGTGAAGACGTTGCGCACATCCTGCATCGGGCTGCCGAGCACGTTGACGTTGCGCAGGTGCTCCCCCATGCGGTGCTGCTCTACCTGGGCACCGAGCCGTTCCCGCATGAAGTCCACAGCGAGCCGGTCGTCGTCATTGGTGACGGTCAGCGAGTCGAGCTCCACCAGCCAGGCCTGTGCCTGGGCATAGCGGGCGTCAGCGGCGGCCAGGCTCCAGTCGGACAGTCGGTCGTCATAACCGCTCACGCCGGAGTACGTGGCGAACACTGGGTGCATCGCCGCTGACTGCTCGACGACCCGATCGGCAAACTCGAAGACCTCGGTCATGGACGTGCCTTCCTACGTCGTGGGCTGCTGGCGGGAGGGCTGGTGGTGGGTGCGGCACCGAGGGGAGCAGCACCACGAGGTCGGGTGCGGGCCGTCGGCAGTGCGGCTGCGGCGGTGGCCGCGCAATCGCTGGCGGCGAGGTCCAGCAGCTCCTGGGCGTGAGCGGCTCCAGACTCGGAGCCTTCGAGCCCGGCCAGCATGCGCGCGAGCTCGCGGACCCGGTCCTCGTCGGCGACGACGCGCAGTCCCGAGGTCGTGACCCGGCCGTCGTCGGACTTCTCCACCACCACGTGACGGTCGGCGAAGGCAGCAACCTGGGGCAGATGGGTCACGACGAGCACCTGACAGGTGCGCGCGAGCCTGGCCAGACGCCTGCCCACCTCGACCGCCGCTCGGCCACCCACACCAGCATCGACCTCGTCGAATACCAGCGTCGGCACGGACTCTGAACCCGCGAACACGACCTCGACGGCGAGCATCACCCGCGACAGCTCACCACCCGATGCGCCCTTGGCGATCGGACGCGAGGGGGCTCCCGTGTGAGGTGAGAGCAGCAGCTCCACCTCGTCGATCCCGCTGGCTCCGTACGCATAGCGGCTGACACGGCTGGCGACGTCGACCTCGATGCCGGTCGGTGACTCGGCGTGCCGGATGTCGACGCAGAGACGCGCGCGGGGCATCGCGAGCTCGGTGAGCTCAGCACTCACAGCGTCGGAGAAGAGCGCTCCGGCAACGGCTCGTGCTGCGCTGAGCTCACCGGCTCGACGCCCGAGCTCAGCGCGCAGCTCAGTGCGTTCGGCCTCGAGAGCCACGAGCCGCACGTCGTCGCCGTCGACCTCGAGAAGCCGTCGTGCTGCCATCTCGGACCAGACCAGCACCTCATCGATCGATGAGCCATATCTGCGCAGCAGCCCACCCAGGACCGCCCGGCGGTCTTCCACGGTGGCTAAGCGGGTCGGGTCGGCCTCCACCGAAGCGACGTAGGACGCGAGGTCAGCGGAGACGTCGGCGAGCTGGGAACCGACGTCGGCCAGTCGGTCGGCGAGCTCACCGAGCACCGTGTCGTGCTCGCGCTGCCCATCGAGGCTGCGGCGGGCGAGAGCCACGAGCCCGAGCGCGTCAGCGCCCTCCTCATCTGCGCGCAGTGCCTCGTGGGCTGCCGACGCTGCCCCGCGCAGCGCCTCGGCGTGCGAGAGGCGCGCAGCCTCGGCGGCGAGCGTCTCTGCCTCACCCGGTGAGGGTGCCACCGCATCGATCTCGACCAGGCCGTGGCGCAGGAGGTCCGCCTCCTGCGCGCGCTCGCGCACGTGCACGGTGATCTCCTCCAGGTCGCGCTCCACGACGCGCAGCCGGTCATAGACCCGGCGATACCCGGCGAGCAGCCCGGCGACGACATCGCCACCGAAACGGTCCAGTGCGGCCCGCTGTCGCCACGGTGCCAGGAGTCGTTGCTGATCGCTCTGGCCGTGGACGGCGACGAGGTCGTCCGCGAGCTCGGCGAGCACGGATGCCGGCACCGAACGCCCGCCCAGGAAGGCACGGCTGCGACCTTCCTGAGCGACCGTGCGCGCCACGACGAGGACGCCATCGTCGAGGTCGCCACCTGCTTCGTGCACCCGGTCGAGGACCGATGGCGTGGTGACCCGGATGCGCCCTTCGATCTCGGCCCTGGCGTCACCGGACCGCACGACACCCGCGTCGGCGCGGCCGCCGAGCAGCAGTCCCAAACCGGTGAGCACCATGGTCTTTCCCGCACCGGTCTCGCCGGTGACAGCGGTGAATCCTCGGTGCGGCTCGACCACGGCGTCATCGATGACACCGAGGCCGCGGATGCGGATCTCCTCGATCACTCGACGTCGTCCACGATGCGCGGGCGAGCACTCCGCCAGCCTTCAATCGGCAGCTGGAACTTCGCGACGAGGCGGTCTGTGAACGGAGCCCTGTGCAGCCGCGCAAGTCGCACCGGCGACGGGTGGCGACTGATCTCCACGTGCGCGCCCGCGGGCAGCTCGACGAGTCGACGACCGTCGCACCACATCACCCCGCCCGAGGTGTGCGGCATGACCTCGACACCGATCGTGCTCGACGGGGAGACGACCAACGGTCGCGCGAACAGGGCATGCGCGCTGATCGGCACGACGAGCAGCGCCTCGACCTCGGGCCAGACGACCGGGCCACCTGCTGAGAAGGCGTACGCCGTCGAGCCTGTCGGTGTCGCTGCCACGACCCCGTCGCATCCCCACTGGGAGAGCGGGCGGTGGTCGACCTCGACGAGCACCTCGAGCATCCGCTCCCGGCTGGCCTTCTCGACCGAGGCCTCGTTGAGCGCCCACGTCCGCGCCGTCTCGGCGCCGTCCACGACGACGACGACCTCGAGCGTCGTGCGCTCCTCCACCGTCCAGGCCCGGTCCACGACCGCGCGCACCACAGCGCTCACCTCGTCGACCTCGGCCTCGGCAAGGAACCCGACGTGACCGAGGTTGACGCCGAGCATCGGAACGTCGTACGGCCGTGCGAGCTCAGCACCACGCAGGATGGTCCCGTCGCCACCCAGCACGACCACGAGCTCGCAGCCCTCGGCGGCCCTGTCGGCGTCGACCGCGACCACCCCGCAGGCCAGCTCGCTCGCTTCCTCGGCCTCGGCGCGCACCTCGATGCCTGCGTCACCCAGCTCGAGCGCCACCTGGCGCGCGAGGGTCAGCGCACCGGCGCGACCGCCGTGCGTGACGAGCAGCACCCGTCGACGTTCGGCCGAGGACACGGTCACTGGGGTCCTTCCGCGATGGCACGGGCGAGATCGAGCTCGTCGAGGGGATCGGCCCCACGACGCAGGTGCAGGAAGTACTCCACATTGCCGCTCGGCCCTGGAAGGGGCGAGGCGACGACGTCGACGGTGCCCAGGCCGAGCTCGAGCGCCGCTGCCGCGATCTTACGGACGGCGCCCGACCGCAGCTCCGGATCACGCACAACGCCGCCGGCGCCCACCTGCTCCCTCCCCACCTCGAACTGCGGCTTCACCATGAGCGCCAGATCCGCGTCGGTCGTGATCACGCGAGCGAGGGGCGGCAGCACGAGCGACAAGGAGATGAAGGAGAGGTCTCCCACGACGAGGTCCGGAGCGAACGGCAGCATCTGCGCCGTCAGGTCCCGGATGTTGGTGCGTTCGAGGACGACGACCCGGTCGTTGCTGCGCACGGGCCAGGCCAGCTGGCCGTATCCCACGTCGACAGCCACGACCGCAGCGACATCTCGGCGAAGGAGCACGTCGCTGAACCCGCCGGTGCTGGCACCCGCGTCGAGCGCGTGACGCCCCGCGACCTCGATGCCGAACGCGTCGAGGGCACCGATGAGCTTGTGCGCTCCTCGCGAGACGTAGTCCGGACCTGCGTCACCCTGGCGCACCACGATGCTGGCGGTCGCGTCCACCTGGGTGGCCGGCTTCGCGGCGGTCACGCCGCCGAGCACGACCCGACCGTCCTCCACCAGCGAGCGCGCCTGCTCACGCGAACGAGCCAAGCCCCGATGGACGAGCTCGGCATCGAGCCGACGACGCGTCACGGCAGCGGCACCGTGCTGGGCATCGCATCCCTCAGCGCGTGTCGGCGTCGGCGAGGGCATCCTGCAGTCGCCGGTGCACGTCGTCATAGACGGCGACGTGATCGGTGGTCGGCAGGTCAGCGACCTCGTCGAGCCGTGCCGTCGCCGCATCGACGCGCGCCTCGCTGGTGACCGGCACGTCACCGAGTGCGGCGAACTCCTCGCGGGCCGACACCACGAACGGCAGGGCGCCGGAGGACGACTCACGGCGGCCGACGGCCTCGCTCCCGTCGTCCCACGACTCGATCTCGGCATCGACCTGCGCGTCGTGCTCGTCGTGCTCGCCGTGCTCGTCGTGCGGCCCGTCCTCGCCGTGCTCGTCGTGCTCGTCACTGCCGTCATCGATCACGTCGACCTCGAGGTCGTCGGTGACGTCGTCCACGAGCACGTCACGAGAGGACCCGGCGCCGTCACGCTCGTCGCCGCCCTCGTGGGCCATTGCGCGGATCGCATGCTCCCCCGCAGCGCTCGGCTCGTGCCGGTCCGACCCGGCCATGCCCTCGTCGTCGGCGATCTCCGCCTTGAGCTCCTCGGCGTCGAGCACATCGCCCGAGGAGACATCCGGCTCGTGCTCCACGTCGTGATGGGACTCCCCGGCAGCGACCGAGTCCTGCGCCTCGACGCCGGCGTCGTCGCCAGAGTCACCATCCACGTGCTGCTCGCTCATCAGGCGTCGGCCCCGGCATCGGTCGGGTTGGTCGTTGTGGTGAGGCCAGCCTCAGCACCCGACGGTTCGACAGCCGACGTCTCAGCAGCCGACGTCTCAGCACCCGAGGATTCAGCGTCCGAGTCAGGCGTGTCGTGCGCCGCCGGCGCCCGCTTGACCGGCACCTTCTTCTTCACCGGCTTGGGGGCTGCACCGGTCGCGGCCGCAGAGCCTGCAACCGCACCGCCGCCGATCTGCGTGCGGATGTCCGCCAGCTGCCCCTCCAGGCGCGCCACGTGGCGGCGTACGGCAGCCAACTCTTCCTCCCGCACGAACCCGAGACGCCCGGCCGCACGGTCTACTTCGGTGCGCACCAGACCCGTGAGCAGCTCGCGGTTCTGCTTGCTCGTCTCGAGCAGGTCATCGGCGAGTCCCTGGACCTGGTTCGCCGCCACCTTGGCCGCGTCGACGGCGGAGTCCTTGCCCGGGACGTCAGGCACCTTCTCCAGGTCGAGGCCCTGGCTCAGGAGAGTGGCCGCAGCCTCTCTCGCCTTGCTGATGGTGACCTCGGTCAGACCCGTGGCCAGCTGGACATATCCCCGCAGAGCGTCGAGCACGCCCGTCTCCTCACTCGTTCACCGCATCGTGCACCCGCTCGGCGCACCGTGAAGTCTCACGTTACCGCGCACCGCGGGTGACGCGCCGTCCGCAGTTGGCGTCGGCCGCCCGAAACTCGGCCCGGGCTGGGATAGCGTCGGCGTCGGCGGAGCCCCGCCGACG
>JANXWJ010000063.1 GCA_025351185.1 Candidatus Nanopelagicales bacterium | reverse complement strand
GCCGGCGGCGTTGGGGTGGAACGGGTACCTCTCCGACAGACCCTGCACCCACGGCTGGTCACTGCACAGCGCGTGTCCGGCGAAGCTGGGCAGCACGGTCACATAGCCGAATGCCGCAGCGCCCTTCGCGAGGATGTCGTTGAGCAGTGCCAGGTGAGAGCGCAGCGGCTCGATCTTCTCCGTGACCTTCTGCTTCTGGTTGTCCTGCCCGGGATCGGCGGCGAACCCGTAGCCCGGGGACAGCACCGCCGGGGCATGAGGGTCGCGCAGCGCCGGGCAGCCGAAGGTGTCACCGAACGGGTCGTAGTAGCCCGTGACGATCACCTTGGGATGCTGGGGGAGGTCGCTCAGCTGCTGGAGCAGCTGGGCGTACTGCAGGCGAAAGGTGTCGAGCCGGTTCTCGAAGAGCCGTTGGCTCGCCTGGTCGTCGCACCGTGGGAGGCCGTAGCAGTACTGCAGGAAGTCCGACCAGCCCACGTCGTTGGCGCCGATGCTGAGCACCACGGCACGGACCGACCGGATCGACTTGAGCACGCCGAGCTGAGGCTCGATGGTCGTCGCTCCCTCGTGCTGAGGGCCGAGCACGCCCTGCGCCAGCGTGGCGGAGCTGCACGCGAGGTTCACCACACGTAGGCCGGTCGCTGACTGGAGCACCGAGGCGTAGGCGTCACGTGAGCGGCCGCACGTCGTGTCGAGCGCGGTCGGATCGATCAGTGGTGCGTTGCCCACGCCGGCCGCCGTCGAGTCGCCGAGCACGACGACGTCGACGTCCTCACGGACCGGTCCGGTGGCGGCCGGCGCGGTCGCGAGGCGAGCTGTGCCCGTCAGGTCGGCGAGGGAGCTCACTGCGGTCAGCTGGTCGCGCGCGGAGGTCACCGTGAGGGCCGCGGCGCCCGCGGTGAGCAGCATCGGCACGGCGACGCACGCGGTGAGGGTCACCAGCCGTCGACTTCGGGACCGCGTGCGCGCCCGGGCGGGGTTGGTGATGCTGCGCAGACCGACGAGGCCGAGGTAGGCGACGCCACCGAGGCCACCGGCGACGAGAGTCAGTCGCATGAGGTAGAGCGACCAACCGGAGGCCAGCGCCTGACCGAGCTCCTGGGTGCCGAGATGCACGCCGCCCGACGACTGGTCGGCCTGGATGAACGAGCTCGCCGCGTCGTCGCGGTTGAATCGCTGCCAGACCAGGCGTGGGCGCAAGGGGCCGTCGAACTCCAGCACGGTGTCGACGGGCCCCTCACCGAACAGGTCCGCCTGCCCCGGCCCCGAGACGCCCAGTCCCGCGCTCGGAGCCACCGCGCCGAGCTGGAGGTCCTGACCGAAGACCGTGACGGGGACCGCGGGGGTCAGCAGCAGCGCGACGACCAGCGCCGTCGCGCTGAGGACCAGGAGGCCGAGCGTCCGGGTAGCCGTACGACGCCGGTGTGCGGTCGTCGTGCCGTCGCCCATCGGATCACGGCTCATCGACCCGCTGCTCGCCGACCTACCGCTCGTCGACCCGCTGCTCGTCGACCCACTGCTCGTCAGGTCCGTCATCGCCTCGTCGCTGCTCCCTCGTCGACCTGGGCTCCTCGTCGCGTCGTCTCACCTCCGGTGCCGTGGTGACCGCCCCGGATGGGCGATCACGACACGTGCGGCCGCCCGATGCCTCCATCGTGCGCCTGAGGCCCGGGTCGTGGCGTGACGGGTGTCCGGTCAGTCGGCAAGATCGAGATCGAGATCACCGTTCTATGCCGGTTCTGAGCTGCAAGCTGGATCACTCGTGGAGCGGGACCTCGCGCATGGCCTGGTGCACGGCTTCGAGGGTGAGCACTCCCAGAGAGTGTCTCGCGCCGTTCTCCCCGTCGACGACGCGGACGCGTCCGGCGCGCGAGTCGAGCACGGCCACGAGGGCGTCACGCATCGTCTCGGTCGAACCGATCTCAGGTGCGTCTTCGTCAGCTCCCGTCGGAAGGACGAGCGCCGCCACCGGGATGGCAGTCACCGCAAGGCGTTTGATCGTGCGGTCGCTGCCGACGAAGCTCGCGACGAAATCGGTGCTGGGAGAAGTGAGGAGCTCGGCGGGGGCGGCGTACTGCTCGAGGTAGCCGCCCTCGCGCATCACGGCGATACGGTCGCCGAGGCGCACCGCCTCGTCGATGTCGTGCGTGACGAAGACGACCGTCTTGCGCACGGTCCGCTGCAGGTTGAGGAACTCCTCCTGCAGTCGGTCGCGTGCGATCGGGTCGACGGCGCCGAAAGGCTCGTCCATGAGCAGCACCGGCGGATCGGCGGCGAGCGCTCGGGCCACCCCGACTCGCTGGCGCTGGCCGCCGGACAGCTGGTGCGGATAGCGGTCGGCGTGGCGCTCTGCCTCGAGACCGACGAGGACGAGGAGCTCGTCGACGCGTGCCTCGATGCGCTTGCGGTCCCACCCGAGCAGCTCCGGCACGGTGGCGATGTTGCGGCGCACGGTGAGGTGCGGGAACAGCCCGACCTGCTGGATGACATATCCCATCTGGCGACGCAGCTGCACGGGATCGACGTGCGTGACGTCCTCGCCGTCGACGAACAGCCGACCCGACGTGGGTTCGACGAGCCGGTTGATCATGCGCATGGTGGTCGTCTTGCCGCAGCCGGACGGACCCACGAGGACGCAGATCTCTCCGGCACGGACCTCGAGGTCGAGCTCGTGGACGGCGACGGTGCCGTCGGCATACCGCTTGCTCACCCGCTCGAGCCGGATCATGGGATCAGCAGTAGCGTCCACGTGTGCCCTTCCTCGTGGCCGCCGTCGTCGACGAGCCGCCCAACCCCTGGCTGTCCTGGACGTACGTGACGGACCACGTGGACGCTCTCGTCGCGGCCGGTAAGGAGCACCTGCTCATCACGCTGGCCTCCGTCGCGCTCGCCATGGTCGTCGCCGTACCCCTCGCACTTCTGGTGAGACGCTACCCCGGACTTTGCGGGTGGGTCCTCGGCCTAGGCGGGGTGCTCTACACGATCCCCGCGCTGGCGCTCATCAGCGTGCTGTGGCCCATGTTCGGCCTCTCGCCGTTGACGGTGACCATCGCGCTCGCTGTCTATGCGCTGCTCGTGGTGCTGCGCAACACCCTCGTCGGGTTGGACGGCGTCCCAGCTGAGGCCGTGGATGCCGCGCGGGGCATGGGATTCGGGCGACGCCGGCTGCTGCTGAAGGTCGAGCTTCCGCTTGCGCTGCCGGCGATCCTCGCGGGCGTGCGCCTCGCTACGGTGTCGACCGTGGGACTTGTGACCATCGGTGCGCTGGTCGGCCACGGTGGCTTCGGAACGTTGATCCTCGGTGGATTCGTCGACAACTTCTACCACGCGCAGATCATGACCGCGACGCTCCTGACGGTCGCCCTCGCAATCCTGCTCGAAGGCCTGCTGCTCCTGCTCGAACGCGTCCTGACACCGTGGTCTCGCATCCGGAGCACATCGTGAGCACCGCGGTCGAGGTGTGGCAGTGGCTCACCGACCCGGCACACTGGACCGGACCTGACGGGGTGCCGATCCGCACGGCGGAGCACCTGCGCATCAGCATCACGGCCCTCCTCGTCGCCGTCGTCATCGCGCTGCCCGTCGGCATCGCGCTCGGTCGCAGCGGTCGCGGATCCTTCCTCGCGTTCACCATCGGCAACATCGGGCGCGCGGTGCCGACCTTCGCGCTCCTCTTCATCTTCGCGTCGTGGGATCCGGTCGGCGTGGGAGATCTCGCGGCGATCCTGGCTCTCGTGCTCTTCGCGATCCCGCCCCTTCTGACCAACACCTACATCGGACTGCGCGAGGTCGACGTGGACGCCAAGGACGCGGCCGTCGGGCTCGGCATGACGTCGTGGCAGCGGCTCTGGCGAGTGGAGCTGCCCCTCGCGGTGCCATTGGTCGCGGCCGGCCTGCGGACGACCACGGTGCAGGTCGTCGCGACAGCGTCGCTCGCGGCATTCGTCGGGGGAGGGGGCCTCGGGCGCTACATCGTCGACGGGTTCGGGCAGCAGGACACCGTGCTCGTGGTCAGCGGCGTCGTGCTCATCGCGACCCTGTGCCTCGTGACCGAGGGAGTGCTGGCGCTGCTCCAACGCGCCGTGACGTCGTCTCCCCTGCGCTCTGGCTCACTGGTCGCGAGCGGCTCCGTGTCGGAGGGCTAGAGGTCACAGCGCCGTCACGAAGGGCGGGTGATCGGCGGATCGGGGTGGCAGACCTGGGCAAGCCGTGCTGAGGTCGAGCCATGAGTCGAACTCGGTTGACCCGTCGCACTTCTGTCCTGACCGCCGTCGCCGGCGCCGCGCTGCTCCTCGCCGGCTGTGGCTCGTCCACCACGTCGACGTCATCGTCCGGCGCTGCCGGAACCACGGCCCCCACAGCAAAGGGCGCCGTGGTGGTCGGTGCCTTCGGCTTCGGCGAGAGCAAGATCCTCGCGAACGTGTATGCAGACGTCCTGAAGAAGGCGGGTTATGACGCCTCCGTCAAGGAGCTCACCAACCGCGAGGTCGTCGAGCCGGCGCTCGAGAAGGGCGATGTCCAGGTCGTCCCCGAATATCTCTCGACGCTGACCGAGTTCCTCAACGCCAAGGTCAACGGCGCCAACCCGCCGGCGAAGGCGAGCGGCGACGTCGAGAAGACCCTCGCCGCCCTCACTGCTCTTGCGACACCGCTCGGTCTCACCCCGTTGACTCCTTCGGCCGCCGCCGACCAGAACGCGTTCGCAGTCCCGGCCGAGTTCGCCACCGCCCACAACCTGACGACCCTCTCCGACCTCGCGACGTATTCGAAGACCAACGCGGTGCGGCTCGGCGGTCCACCCGAGTGCCCCAAGCGACCGTTCTGCCGGCCTGGTCTTCAGACGACCTACGGCGCAGTGTTCTCATCGTTCACCTCCCTCGACGCCGGTGGTCCTCTCACCAAGCAGGCACTCAAGCAGGGCAAGATCGACGTCGGTCTTGTCTTCTCCTCTGACGGGGGTGTGGCGTCGTTCAGCCTCACCGTGCTGACCGACGACAAGATGCTGCAGAACGCCGACAACATCGTGCCGGTGGTGAAGACCGACATCGTCAGCGCCGAACTGACCGCCGCGCTCAACGGTGTCTCTGCCGCGATGACGACAGCCGACCTCGTCGCCCTGAACAAGTCGGTCGACATCGACCGCAAGGACCCCGCCACCGTCGCGATGGAGTGGCTCACCTCGAAGGGCCTCGCCTGACTGAGCCCGGCCGCGGGTGCCCTGAGCCGGGCCGCCAGTGGAGGACGCGGATACGCCGAGTGATCTTGCGACTCTCGGCTGTGATCTCGCGCAGGGCTACCGCATTGGCCACCCGGTCGACCGGCGGGCGTTCCAGGCACTCGCTGCTGGCCCGTCCCTTCCCGCGCCCCGTGCCGAGCGCGTAGCCGCGACACCGGTTGTGCCCCGCAGTGCGGTCGTCGTCGGCGTCGTCGAGCGGTCGCTCACCTCGGTCACCGGCACTGATCAGTGACCGGACACCCGGTGGCGACACGGCCCGGATCGTCACGGATCGTCACTCGACGTGTTCTAGGGTGGCGCAGGCTGGGGAGGGGTCACTGGTGCTGTCGACGTCGGGTCGACGGGGGGTGAAGACCAGGTTCGTGTCAGTCGTCGCGTCCGCGGGCGCGGCAACGCTGGTCGCGAGCTCTGCTTTTCTTGCCTTCGTCGTGCCGACGGCCGTCGCCGCTGGTCTCTGCGCCACCCCCGGGGCATCCGGTGCAGGCGGCACGATCAGCGGTGTCGTCAACACCTACTACCCCGGCACCGCGTCAGCCGCGGCCGGCGAGACCAGCATCGCGGTCGGTGCCTCCACCGGTGCCGGGACAGCGATCGCGACAGGTGACCTCCTCCTCGTCATCGCGACGCAGGCAGCGGACTTCGACTCGACCAACACCAACTCCTACGGCCACGGCGGCGCAGCGGCTACCCCTGCGTCGGGCTACACAGCCCTGAACTCGACCGGTCTCTACGAGTACGTCATCGCGACCGGTCCGGTCGCCGCAGGGGCCGTTCCCATCTCGGGCCTCGGCGCCGGTGCGGGACTCCTCAACAGCTATGTCTCGGCCGCGGCGACAGCCACCGCAGGCAAGCGCACCTTCCAGGTCGTGCGGGTCCCGCAGTACACCACCGCGACCACGAGCTCGGGACTGACAGCGGGCGCATGGAACGGGAGCACCGGAGGTGTTCTCGCCCTCGACACGACCAGCACCCTGACTCTCAACGGCACCGTGAGTGTTGATGGTCTCGGCTTCCGGGGTGGCGTCGGTATCCAGCGCGGCGGAGGGGCCGGCGCCAACACCGACGTCGTCGCCTCGTCGGCGGCAGGCAACGGCGGCACGAAGGCCGAGGGCATCGCTGGTACGCCGTCGCAGGTGACCACGAGCAACGGCTACCCCGGTGGTGACGTCGACCGTGGCGCACCCGGCAACGCAGGCGGCGGCGGCACCGACGGCCGCCCGTCGGCCAACGACCAGAACTCCGGTGGCGGTGGCGGCGGCAACGGCGGCGCGGGCGGCGTTGGTGGCAACGCGTGGTCGAGCGGCGCGGTGGCCGGTGGATACGGCGGCGTCGCCCTGCCGGCCACGAGCGCGCGCGTGTTCCTCGGCGGCGGCGGCGGAGCCGGCACCGGCAACAACTTCACCGACCCCAACAGCACCGGTGCCCCCGGTGGCGGCATCGTCCTGATCCGCGCGGGCGACGTCGCCGGCGCGGGGACGATCTCGGCCAACGGTGCCGCGGCCGCCAACGCCACGCAGAACGACGGCGGTGGTGGCGGCGGAGCCGGTGGCTCGATCGTGCTGACCTCGCCCAGCGGGTCGATCGCCGGGGCGACGCTCCGGGCCAACGGCGGTCGTGGCGGCGACGCCTGGCCGACGCAAGGCGGCGCCAGCAGCGCCCACGGCCCCGGTGGTGGTGGCGGCGGTGGCTGGATCCTCACCTCGAGCGCCCCGACGGGCCAGAGCGTCACAGCCGGCAGCAACGGCATCACGACCACCGGCAACCTCGCCTTCGGCTCGACCCCCGGCACCGTCGGCCAGATGGCGACCGCGTCGATGATCCCCGGCGTCAGCGGGGGTGCGGAGTGCGCCAACCTCTCCTTGACCAAGACCGGCACCGCGACGGTGACAGCCGGCGACACGATCACGTATGCGCTCACGGCGGCCAACACCGGGCCCGCGGCCGCCACTGGGGTCTCGGTCACCGACATCCTCCCTGCCGGAGTCACGTTCGTCTCCGCGACGGGCACCGGGTGGACATGTACCAACGCCGGCAACACCTCGGTCACCTGCACCCGACCGGCGCTGGCCAACGGAGCGACCGCACCTGCCATCACCGTGACGGTCACGGCTCCGGCGCAAGGGGGCACAGCCCTCAACACGGCGTCCGTCACGGCGACGACGCCTGACCCCGACCCCGCCAACAACACGGCGAGCGCGAGCACCACGGTCACGGCCAGCGCCGATGTCTCCATCGCCAAGACCGGCCCGGCCACGGTCCTAGCCTCCGGCGCGGTCGCCTACTCCCTCGCCGTGTCGAATGCCGGCCCGTCCGATGCCGCCACCCTGTCGGTGGTCGACACGCTGCCGGCCGGCGTCACGTTCGTCTCTGCCGCGGGCACCGGCTGGACGTGCACCAACGCCGGCAACGTCTCGGTCACCTGCACCCGCCCGACCGTGGCGACCGGCACCGCGGCCCCGCTCATCACGATCACCGTCACGGCACCTGCGCAGGGGGCGACCCTCGCCAACACGGCCGCGGTCACCTCGGTCACCGCGGACCCCAACGCCGCCAACAACACCTCGAACGCCTCGACGACAGTCACCCCGTCAGCCGACCTCGCACTGAGCAAGACCGGCACTGCGACGGTCGCAGCCAACGGCACCGTCACCTACACCCTGACCGCATCCAACTCCGGCCCGTCGACCGCCGCGCCCGTCACGGTGACCGACACGCTGCCGGACGGAGTCACCTTCGTCTCCGCGACCGGCACCGGGTGGACGTGCACCAACACCGGCAACACCTCGGTGTCGTGCACCCGCCCGGCACTGGTCACCGCGACGACGGCACCCGCCATCACGATCGTCGTGACCGCACCGGCGCAGGCCACGACGTTGTCGAACACCGCGTCGGTCTCCTCGACCACGTCGGACCCCAACTCGGGCAACAACACCGCGGGCGCCTCGACCACCGTCACGGCGTCGGCTGACCTCTCGATCACCAAGACCGGGCCGGCCACGGTCGTCGCGGGCGGCAACGTCAGCTATGCCCTCACCGCAGCCAACGCCGGACCGTCCGACTCGGGCGTGGTCACGGTCACCGACACGCTGCCCGCCGGGGTCACGTTCGTCTCGGCGGCTGGCACCGGCTGGACGTGCACCAACACCGGCAACACGTCGGTCTCCTGCTCGCGGCCTGCACTCGCTGCGGGTGTGACCGCCCCGGTCATCACCGTGGTCGTCACCGCGCCCGCGCAGGCCGGATCGCTGTCCAACACCGCCGCCGTCTCCTCGACGACGACCGACCCCGACGTCGCCAACAACACGGCTAGCGCGACCACGGCGGTCACGGCCTCGGCCGACCTGTCGATCACCAAGAGCGGCCCCCCGACCGTGACCGCAGCGGGCACGGTCACCTACTCCCTCGTCGCAGCCAACGGCGGTCCGTCCGACGCGGCAGCGGTGAGCGTGACCGACACCCTCCCTGCGGGCGTCACCTTCGTCTTGGCGACGGGCACGGGGTGGACCTGCACCAACACCGGCAACGTCTCCGTGTCGTGCACCCGTCCGACGTTGGTCGCCGGTGCGACAGCGCCGACGATCTCGGTCGTCGTCACCGCCCCCCCGCAGGCCACCACCCTCACCAACTCGGCGTCGGTCGCCTCGACGACCGCCGACCCCAACCCGGCCAACAACAGCTCGTCGGTGACGACAGGGGTGACGGCCTCGGCCGATCTCGCGATCGCCAAGACGGCACCTGCGACCGTGGTCGCGGGCGGTACCGTCTCCTACACCCTCGCCGTCACCAACAACGGGCCGTCCGACGCGGCCGGTCTCACGGTGACCGACACCCTGCCCGCTGGTGTCACGTTCGTCTCCGCGGCCGGCACCGGGTGGACGTGCACCAACACCGGCAACACCTCGGTGTCGTGCACCCGACCGGCACTCGCCACCGGTGCTGCCGCCCCCGCCATCACGGTCGTGGTCACCGCACCGGCCCAGGCGGCGTCGCTCTCCAACTCCGCGAGCGTCGCGAGCACCACTGCCGATGCCAACGCAGCCAACAACACCTCGACCGCTGCGACAACGGTGACGGCCTCCGCTGACCTGTCGATCGCCAAGTCCGGACCCGCCACGGTGGTCGCGGGCGGCAACGTCTCCTACGCCCTTGCCGTGGCCAACGCCGGCCCCTCGGACGCCGCGAACCTCTCCGTCACGGACACACTTCCCGCCGGTGTCACGTTCGTCTCCGCGGCCGGCACCGGTTGGACGTGCAGCAACGCCGGCAACACATCCGTCACCTGTACGCGGCCCGCTCTCGCGACCGGGGCGACCGCGCCCACGATCACGATCGTCGTGACGGCACCCGCGCAGGCCGCGTCGCTGACCAACTCGGCGACGGTGGCGAGCACCACGGCCGATCCGGCACCCGGCAACAACAGCTCGTCGGTCACCACCGGGGTGACGGCATCAGCCGACCTCGCGATCACCAAGTCCGGTCCGGCCACGGTCATCGGCGGCGGCAGCGTCAGCTACGGCCTCGTCGTGCGCAACCTCGGCCCGTCGGACGCCACGGCGCTCACCGTCACCGACACCCTGCCGGCCGGAGTCACCGTCGTCTCCGCGGCGGGCACGGGCTGGACGTGCACCAACGCCGGCAACGTCTCCGTCTCCTGCACGCGACCGACCCTGGCGGGCGGGGCGACGGCACCCACGATCACCATCGTCGTGACAGCCCCGGCGCAGGCGGGATCGGTCACCAACACCGGATCGGTCGCGTCCACCACGGCCGACCCCAACCTCGCCAACAACAGCTCGAGCGTCACCACGGCGGTGACCGCGTCGGCCGACCTGTCGATCACCAAGGCTGGCCCGCCGACCGTCACCGCAGTCGGCAACGTGTCCTACACCCTGGTCGTCGCCAACGCCGGCCCGTCGGACGCGGCGACCCTGACGGTGACCGACACGCTGCCCACCGGCGTCACCTTCGTGTCGGCCGCAGGGACGGGGTGGACCTGCACCAACGCGGGCAACGTCACCGCGACGTGCACGCGCCCGGCACTCGTCACCGCTGCCACCGCGCCGACCATCACCGTCGTGGTCACGGCGCCGGCCCAGACGGCGTCGTTGACCAACACCGCGACCATCGGCGCCGTGACGCCTGACCCCAACGCGGCCAACAACACCTCGACCGTCACCACCACGGTCAGCTCCTCGGCCGACCTGTCGATCGCGAAGGCCGGACCGCCGACGGTGTCGGCGACCGGCGCCGTCACCTATTCGCTCGTTGTGGTCAACGGTGGCCCCTCCGATGCAGCCAACCTGACCGTGACCGACACTCTGCCGGCAGGAGTCACGTTCGTCTCGGCTGCGGGCACGGGATGGACCTGCACCAACGCCGGCAACGTCTCGGTCACCTGCACCCGCCCCACCCTCGCGACCGGAGCCACCGCGCCGACCATCACGGTCGTCATCAACGCACCCCCGCAGGCGACGTCGCTCACCAACTCCGCGTCTGTGTCGAGCACCACCGCTGACCCCAACTCGGCCAACAACAGCTCGTCGGTGACGACCGGCGTCACCGGGTCCGCCGACCTGTCGATCGCCAAGACCGGTCCTGCCACGGTCGTAGCCGGTGGCAACGCCTCCTACTCTCTGGTGGTCGCCAACGTCGGCCCTTCGGACGCCGCGGGGCTCACGGTGACCGACACGCTGCCTGCCGGAGTGACGTTCGCGTCGGCCGCCGGCACCGGGTGGACGTGCACCAACACCGGCAACACCTCCGTGTCGTGCACCCGCGCGGCCCTCGCCGCCGGGGCGACCGCTCCCACCATCACGGTGGTCGTGACCGCACCCGCCCAGGCCACGACGCTCACCAACTCCGCGAGCGTCGCCAGCACCACGGCCGACCCCAACGCCGCGAACAACACCGCCACCGCGGCGACCACGGTGTCCGCGTCCGCCGACCTCTCGATCACCAAGACCGGCCCGGTCACGGCGGTCGCGAGCAGCACCGTGACCTACGTGCTCACCGTGAGCAACGCCGGCCCGTCGGACGCCGCGGCGCTCAGCGTGACCGACACCCTGCCCGCCGGCATCACGTTCGTGTCGGCGACGGGTACGGGATGGACCTGCACCAACACCGGCAACGTCTCGGTGACCTGCACCCGTCCCGCGCTGGTCACCGCCACCGCCGCCCCTGCGATCACCGTCGTCGTCACGGCACCCGCAGGCGCTGCCACCCTGACCGACACGGCCGTGGTGAGCGCGACCACGGCTGACCCCAACGCCGCCAACAACACGGCGAGCGCCACCACCGCGGTCACGACGTCCGCCGACCTGTCGATGACCAAGACCGGTCCCGCGTCCGTGGTCGCAGGCGGGACGGTGTCCTACTCCTTGGTCGTCGCCAACGTCGGCCCCTCGTCGGCCGCCGCGCTCACGGTGTCCGACACGCTGCCGGCGGGAATCACGTTCGGTTCGGCGACCGGAACGGGCTGGGTCTGCACCAACGCCGGCAACACCTCGGTGTCCTGCACCCGCGCCGCCCTGGCATCGGGCGCCACCGCGCCGACCATCACCGTTGTCGTGACCGCGCCGGGTCAGTCGGCGTCGCTGACCAACACCGCGTCCGTCGCGAGCACCACGCCAGACCCCGACGCCGCCAACAACACCTCGAGCGCGACCACGGCGGTCGGTGCGTCGGCAGACCTGTCGATCACCAAGTCGGGGCCGGTCACGGTCTCTGCGACCGGCACGGTCACCTATGGCCTCGTCGTCGCCAACGTCGGACCGTCGGATGCCGCGACGCTCGTCATGACCGACACGCTGCCCGCCGGAGTCACGTTCGTCGCCGCCACCGGCACCGGCTGGGCCTGCACCAGCACGGGCAACACCTCGGTGTCGTGCACGCGTCCGGCGCTGGTCGCCGCGGCGACAGCACCGACCATCACCGTGGTCGTGACCGTGCCGGCACAGGCGGCGTCGCTCACCAACTCCGCGAGCATCGCGAGCACCACCCCGGACCCCAACCCGGCCAACAACAGATCCTCGGTGACGACCGGCGTGACGGCGTCGGCCGACCTCTCGATCACCAAGACCGGCCCTGCCACTGTGACGGCCAACAGTGCGGTGACCTACTCCCTCGTGGTCGTCAACGGCGGGCCCTCGGACGCGGCCAACCTGACCGTCACCGACACGCTGCCAGCCGGAGTCACGTTCGTCTCCGCCACGGGCGCGGGGTGGACCTGCACCAACACGGGCAACACCTCGGTGTCGTGCACGCGCCCGGCGCTCGTGACGGGGACGACCGCGCCGACCATCACGGTGGTCGTGACGGCACCGCCTCAGGCGGCGTCGCTCACCAACTCCGCATCGGTCGCCAGCACGACCGCCGACCCCAACGCGGCCAACAACGCCTCGAGCACGACGACCGCGGTCACGGCATCGGCCGACCTCTCGATCACCAAGACCGGCCCGGTCACGGTGGTCGCCGGCGGCGCCGTGACCTACTCCCTGGTCGTCGCCAACGTCGGACCGTCCGATGCAGCCAGCCTCACGGTCACCGACACCCTGCCCGCCGGCGTCACGTTCGTCTCGGCCGTGGGCACCGGGTGGACCTGCACCAACACCGGCAACACCTCGGTCTCCTGCACCCGCCCGGCGCTCGTCACCGGGGCGACGGCACCGACCGTCACTGTCGTGGTGACCGCTCCTGCTCAGGCCACGACCCTGACCAACGCCGTGTCGGTCGCCTCGACCACTGCTGACCCCGACCCGGCCAACAACAGCTCCTCGGTCACGACTGCCGTCACGGCGTCGGCCGACCTGTCACTGGTCAAGAGCGGGCCTGCAACCGTCGTCGCCGGCGGCACCGTGACCTACACCCTCACCGTCACCAACGCCGGACCGTCGGATGCCGCCAACGTCAGCGTCACCGATACGCTCCCCGCTGGTGTCACGTTCGTGTCGGCCGCAGGTGCCGGATGGACCTGCACGAATGCCGGCAACGCCACTGTCACGTGCACCCGGCCAGCCCTCGTCGCAGGTGCGATCGCCCCAGTGATCACCGTCGTGGTCGGCGCACCGGCACAGGCGACGTCGCTGACCAACTCGGCCAGTGTCGCCAGCACCACCGCCGACCCCAACCCGGCCAACAACACCGGCACCGCGACCACGGCCGTCACGGCCTCGGCCGACCTGTCGATCCTCAAGTCCGGCCCGGCGACCGTGACCGCATCCGGTGCGGTCACCTACACCCTCGTCGTCGCCAACGCCGGCCCCTCCGACGCCGCCAACCTCACGGTGACCGACACGCTGCCCGCGGGCGTCACCTTCGTATCGGCTGCCGGCACCGGATGGACGTGCACGCACGTGGCCAGCACCTCGGTCTCGTGCACGCGGCCGGCTCTCGCCACCGGAGCCACCGCACCGACCATCACCGTGGTCGTGACGGCGCCGGCGCAGGCCGCCTCGTTGTCGAACGCAGCGAGCGTCGCCAGCACGACCGCCGACCCCGATGCCACCAACAACACCGACACGGTGACCACCGCCGTGACGGCGTCGGCGGACCTCTCGATCCGCAAGAGCGGCCCCGGCACCGTGACTGCATCGGGTGCTGTGACCTACACGCTGGCCGTCTCCAACGCCGGCCCGTCCGATGCCGCGAACGTGTCGGTGACCGATACGATGCCCGCCGGCGTCACCTTCGTCTCGGCCGCCGGCACTGGCTGGGTGTGCATCAACACGGGCAACGTGTCGGTCACGTGCACCCTGCCCACGCTTGCATCCGGCGCGGCCGCACCGTCGATCACGGTGGTGGTGGCTGCTCCGGCCCAGGCAGCGTCGCTGACCAACGCGGCGAGCGTCGCGAGCACGACGGCCGACCCCGACCCGACCGACAACAGCTCGTCGGCGACCACGGCCGTCGGAGCCTCCGCTGACCTCTCGATCGTCAAGGCCGGTCCTCCGACCGTCACCGCAGCCGGCGTGGTGACCTACACGCTCGACGTGGCCAACGCCGGGCCGTCCCACGCGGCCAACGTCTCAGTCACCGACACCCTGCCGGCGGGCGTCACGTTCGTCTCCGCAGCCGGTGCAGGGTGGACGTGCACCAGCACGGGCAGCTCATCGCTCACCTGCACCCGGCCCGCGCTCTCGACCGGCGTCACGGCGCCGACGATCACGGTCGTCGTGACCGCGCCGTCGCAGGCCACGTCGCTCACCAACTCCGCTGCCGTCGCGAGCACGACGTCCGACCCTGATCCAAGAAACAACAGCTCGTTCGTCACCACGGGTGTCTCCGCCTCGGCCGACCTCTCGATCGTGAAGTCCGGTCCGGTGACCGTGACGGCGGGCGGGGCTACGACGTACACCCTGGCCGTGGCCAATGCCGGCCCGTCCGACGCCGCAGCGCCCGCGGTCACCGACACGCTGCCCGCGGGCGTGACGTTCGTGTCGGCTGTGGGCACCGGCTGGACCTGCGCCAACGCGGGCAACGCCTCGATCACCTGCACCCGTCCCGCCCTTGCGGCAGGTGCCACCGCACCGACCATCACCGTGGTCGTCACCGCGCCCGCCCAGGCGACCACCCTGACCAACACCGCGAGCGTCGCCAGCACCACCGCGGACCCCGATGCGACCAACAACACCGACACCGCCAGCACGGGCGTCACGGCCTCGGCCGACCTGTCGATCCGCAAGTCGGGCCCGGCGACCGTGGTGGCCAACGGTGCGGTGACCTACACCCTCGCGGTCGCCAGCGCCGGGCCGTCGGCCGCGACGGCGCTGACCGTGACCGACACCCTGCCCGCAGGCGTCACCTTCGTCTCGGCCGCAGGTACCGGGTGGACGTGCACCAACGTCGCCAGCACGTCGGTCTCGTGCACGTTCCCGACTCTCGCGACCGGCGCTGCGGCACCGGTGATCACTGTCGTCGTGACAGCACCCGCTCAGGCCACGACGCTCACCAACACCGCGAGCGTGTCGAGCAGCACGGCGGATCCCGACCCGACCGATAACACCGACTCGGCGAGCACCACCGTGTCGGCTGTCGCTGACCTGTCGATCACCAAGACCGGCCCCGCCACGGTCGTCGCGGGTGGGGCGATCAGCTATTCCCTCGTCGTCGCCAACGCCGGCCCATCCAGCGCCTCCGCCATCACGGTCACCGACACCTTGCCCGCCGGCGTGACGTTCGGGTCGGCGACGGGCACAGGGTGGACCTGCACGCACGTCGGCAGCACGTCGGTCTCGTGCACCCGCGCCGCCCTCGCCTCCGGGACGAGTGCACCGGCCATCACCGTCGTCGTGACCGCCCCGTCCCAGGCTGCTGCGCTGTCGAACACCGCATCCGTCTCCTCGACGACGGCTGACCCGGACCCGACCAACAACACCTCGTCGGTGCCCGCGCTCGTGACGCCCTCGGCCGATCTCTCCATCGTCAAGACCGGGCCCGCCCACGTCGACAGCGGCGGTGCGATCACCTACACCCTCAGGGTGAGCAACGCCGGCCCGTCGAACGCCGTCGACCTCGCCGTGGTCGACACCTTGCCGGGTGCCGTGACCTTCGTGTCGGCGACGGGTACGGGGTGGACCTGCACCACCGTCACCACGACCGTCACCTGCGCCACCCCTGCGCTCGCATCCGGATCGTCGAGCGTGATCACTGTCGTGGTCACGGCGGCGGTCGGCTCGACGGCACTGCTCAACACCGCGACGGTGGCCTCGGCCACGCCGGACCCGACACCGGACAACAACACGGCGTCGGCGCCGACGCAGGTGGCCGGGTCTGCCGACCTCTCGATCGTCAAGACCGGACCTGCGACCGTCGTCGCGGGCACCGCGGTCACCTACGCGATCTCGGTCTCCAACGCCGGACCCGACGATGCGGTGTCGCTGGTCATGGTCGACACCCTCCCCGCGGGTGTGACATTCGTGTCGGCTACCGGCTCGGGCTGGACCTGCACCAGCACCGGCAACGTCTCGGTGACCTGCACCCGCGCGCTCCTGGCCAACGGTGCGACCGCTCCGCGCATCTCCCTCGTCGTCCGCGCTCCGGCGACGGCCGGGCCGATGGTCAACCACGCCACCGTCGCTTCGAGCACCACGGACCCGACCCCGTCGAACAATGCCAGTGCAGCCCCCGTCGTCGTCCTCGCGGCGCCTCCGGGCGGCGGTGGTGGCGGCAACGGTGGTGACGGCGGCAACGGCGGCACGCCTGGTGGCAACGGTGGGCACCACCCGCAGACCGGCGCCGACATCCCCGGTGAGCTCACCTGGGCCCTCGCCCTCCTCGTCGGCGGCGTGCTCCTTCTCGTCGCGCTGCCTCGTCGTCGCACGACCCGCTGACTCCACACCATCCGCTGACCCCGCACGGCGCGGACGATCAGTGACGGCTTGACTCAATCTTGGATTACATCCAAGATTTTCCCATGGATCAGGATCGCGCCACCGCTGTGCTCAGTCCGGCTGCTCGCGGCTTCTCGATGCCGGCGGAGTGGGAGGAGCACGCGGGGTGCCTCATGCAGTGGCCTTCTCGTAGCGAGCTGTGGGGTGACCGCCTCGACGATGCCACCCGTGACTACGCCGCCGTTGCTCGGGCGATCGCGGCGTACGAGCCGGTCGTCATGGTGTGTTCTCCTGGTCTCGGGGCGATCGTGCAGGAGCTCTGCGGGCCTGGAGTGACGGCGCTCGAGATCCCGATCAACGACTCGTGGGCGCGTGACAGCGGACCGATCTTCGTCCGTGACCAGAGCGGCACCGTCGCCGTCGTCAGCTTTGGGTTCAACGCCTGGGGCAACCGTTGGCAGCCGCACGACGACGATGCCCGGCTGGCGGGCCTCGTGGGTGAGCGGCTCGATCTCGAGGTCATCCACGCACCGTTCGTGCTCGAGGGCGGGGCCTTCCTCGTCGATGGCGAGGGCACGGTGCTCACGACCGAGCAGTGCCTGCTCAATCCCAACCGCAACCCGACCTGGTCGCGCCAGATGCTCGACGCCGGTCTGCGCGACTATCTCGGCGCTACCACCGTGATCTGGCTGCCGTACGGCCACAGCCTCGATGTCGGTCCGGCAGGCACCGACGGGCACATCGACGGTGTCGCGCAGTACGTCGGGCCTGGCCGCGTGCTGCTCGAAGCGCCCACCGATCCGGGGTCGCCCGACACGGACCGCGGTCGCGACAACCTCGCTGCGCTGCTGGCCGTCGTAGATGCACGGGGTCGCACGCTCGAGGTCGCGCTGCTCGATCCGGGCACCCAGACCACCGTGTCCTACGCCAACCACTATCTCGCCAACGGTGCCGTCATCGTGCCCGTCGACGGCAGCACCGACGACGCTCCAGCGCTCGCTCGTCTTGCCGAGCTCCACCCCGACCGTGTCGTCGTGGGGGTGCCGGGTGCGACGCTGGCGTTCGGCGGCGGCGGGCCGCACTGCATCACCCAGCAGATCCCTCGTGGCGTCGATCTCTCGGTGCTCTGACGCGTCGTCGCTCGGGGTGATCCGTGCGCATCGCTAGGGTGAGATGCCTCAGGCGTTGGAGGATCACGTGACAGCCCGTCGGGCCAAGGGCAAGGAGCGCGAGGCGCTCGTGGTGGAGGCGGCGGCGCAGGCGATCGCCGAGCGTGGGCTCGCCAACGTGCGGATGTCTGATGTCGCAGCCATCGCGGGCATGAGTGTCGGCCACGTGAGCTACTACTTCCCCTCGAAGATCGAGCTGCTCATGCGCGCGATCACGGCCAACGAGGACCGGCACTGGACCGCCGTCGAGGCGACCCTGGCCCGGATCCGCGACCCGTGGAAGCGGCTCGACAAGCTCCTCGACACGGCAGCGGCATCAGGGCCGCGCGACCCCGGATGGGTGCTGTGGTTCCAGCTGTGGCTGGAGTCGGCGCTCGACGTCGATGTCGCCCGGGTACACGACGAGCTCGACGCGCGCTGGCGCGACATCCTCACCGACGCGATCCGTTACGGCGTCGCGCAGGGAGTGTTCGCATCGACCAACCCGGACCAGGATGCACTGCTCCTGTCGTCGATCGTCGACGGCCTCTCGATCCAGGTGACCCTCGAGTCACCCGTGATCACCCGAGCGAAGATGATGAAGCTGCTCAGGGCCAGTGCCCGAGCCCAGCTCACCCCTGCCTGACCCCCGTCCCTCTCGTGAGATCTCAGGTGCGGCCGTCATGGACGGGATTGCCGCCGACGACCGTGAGCAGCGCTGTGGTCTCGAGGAGGGCTGCGGGCTCTACCTCGAAGGGGTTCTGGGAGAGCATGACGAGGTCGCCGAGCCGCCCGGGGGAGAGCGTCCCTCGGTCGTGATCGCTGAAGTTCGCCCAGGCTCCGACCGAGGTGTAGGCCCGCAGCGCGGTATCGATGTCGACGCACTCCTGCGGCACCCAGGACCTGGTGCCGTCGAGAGACGCACGCGTCAGCGCGGTGTAGATGCCGATCATCGGATCCATCTCCGCGACGTTCCAGTCGCTGGAGAACGCCACGGCCGCACCGGAGTCCACCAGGCTGCGCATCGGCCACGCATAGCGCTCGCGGTCGGCACCGACGTTGGCCCGCCACTCCGACACGATCTCAGGTGCGCAGTGCCGCGGCTGCATGCACGCGACCACGCCGAGTTCGGCGAAGCGGCCGATGTCGGCCGCATCGAGGCATTCGACGTGCACGATCTGGTGCCGGCTGTCGCGGACACCGTTGACCCGTTGCGCGTGCGCGAAGGCGTCGAGCACGACCTGGTTGCCTCGATCACCGGTCGCGTGCACGAAGCACTGGAAGCCCCGGGCATCGAGTCGCGCGACCAGATCGCCGAACTCGGTGGAGTCGTAGTAGGTGTGCCCGCGGGTGTCGGGCCGGTTGGCATACGGCTCGAGCATCGCCGCCGTGTGCGGCTCGATGATGTCGTCGATGTAGAGCTTGATCGGCCCCGCCCGCAGCCATTCGTCGTCATACGCCGATGACGCGGCCGCGAACTCGTCGAGGTCGGCGTCGGTGGTCCCCACCGGGTGGAACAGGGCGGCGATGACGCGCGCGTGCAGGTCGCCCTCGTCACGTGCCCGGTCGAAGAGGCGCAGGTCGTCGAGGGAGTTCTGCGGCTCGACCACCGTCGTGATGCCGAAGCGGGCGGCCATCCGCAGACCCGCGCGCACGCGGGCGTACTGTGCGCCGAGTTCGAACGCGGGCACGACCGACTCGAGGGCCGCGAGGCCTGCTCGAGAGAGACCGTACGTCGCGAAGTCGCTGAGGTAGCCGGTCGGATCTCCGGTGCGGTCGTCGAGCTCGACGGTGCCGTAGGGCACCCGAGTGGTGCCGCGCCCGATACCCAGCTCGCGCAGTGCCTCGCGGTTGAACCACGCCGAGTGCACGCTGTAGTCGAGCAGCATGGCGGGTCGACCGCCGGTGGCGCCGTCGAGGTCCACTGCGCGGGGCCGGCGCCCACCGGGGAGCGCGGAATAGTCGAAGCCCTCTCCGTAGACCCAGGTGGACTCCGGATGCTGCGCCAGCCAGGCACCGATGCGTGCCCGGACCTCGTCGAGCGAGGTCGCTCCGGCGAGCTGCACGGCGCTGTCGCCCGAGCCGAGCCGGATGTGGTTGTGGCTGTCCACGACCCCCGGCATCACGAAATGCCCGTCTGCATCGATCTCGACCGAGTCGCGACCCACGTCGGTCACGTCGTCGGCATTTCCGACGGCCGTGATCCGGCCATCGCGGATCGCGAGCGTGGTCGCCCACGGGTTGGTGCGGTCACCGGTCCAGATGCGCGCGTTGCGCACGACGAGATTCACGAGTCTTCCCTCTGTGTCGCGGTCTCTTGTTTTTTGGATGCCATCAAGTAATGTACCCCACCATCGCCCCTTGTCGAGGGGGCGAGGAGGTCGAGGCGGGCGCCTCGACCCAGGTGGAGAGGACCAGCACGCCATGGCTGATCGTCACGTCGACCCGCTCACCGAGGTCGTCCGGGCGGCCGTTCGCCGCGGGGTCCCGCGTCGTCGGCTCCTGCAGGCAGCGGCGTTCGGGGGAGCCGCGGCGGTTGCCTCGCCCCTGCTCGCCGCGTGCGGCACGAAGGGCACGTCGGCGACGACCGGGGCAACCGGGAGCTCCGTCCCGGCAGCGTCGGCGAGCGTCACCGACCGGTCGGACTCGGAGAAGGCGGTCAACTTCAGCAACTGGCAGCTCTACCTGGATGTCGACCCGAAGAACCCTAACAAGCACCCGACGCTGGAGCAGTTCAAGGCGGCGACCGGCGTGACGGTCGCCTACACCGAGGACGTCAACGACGGCGACACGTTCTACGCCAAGATCGCGCCGGCACTGCGTGCCGGGCAGGACACCGGTCGTGACCTCTTCGCAGTGCCCGACAACATCGCAGCGCGACTGGTGCGGGAGGGCTATGCCACGAAGCTCGACAAGTCGGCCCTGCCCAACATCACCGCGAACCTCATCGACTCCTTGAAGTCGCCGACCTGGGACCCTTCGCGTGACTACTCCGCGCCGTGGCAGTCCGGGCTCACGGGCATCGCCTACAACAAGGCGAAGGTGCCTGAGGTGCGCTCGGTCGAGGAGCTGTTCACCCGGCCCGACCTCAAGGGCAAGGTCACCGTGCTCACCGAGTGGCGCGACACCATGGGTCTGATCCTGCGCCAGCAGGGAGTCGATGCGTCGAACTTCACCGCTGACCAGTTCGGCGTTGCCATCGAATATCTGCAGAAGGCCAGCGACTCCGGCCAGATCCGGCAGTTCACCGGCAACGACTACACCTCGCTGCTCACCAACGGCACGGCCTATGCGTGCATGGCGTGGTCCGGTGACATCGTGCAGCTGCAGGCCGACAACCCCGACATCGTCTTCGTCCAGCCGGAGGCCGGAATGATGATCTGGTCGGACAACATGGTCGTCCCGGCGATGGCGCAGCACGTGAAGAACACCGAGGCGCTGATGAACTTCTACTACGACCCCGCGATCGCCGCGCAGCTGACCGCCGCTGTGCAGTACATCTGCCCGGTCAAGGGCGCACAGAAGGCGATGGAGAAGATCGACAAGACCCTGGTTGACAACCCGCTCATCTTCCCGACCCCCGAGCTGCTGGCGGCGACCACGTTGTTCATGGGTCTCGACGAGGCGACAGGTGCGGCCTACGCCAAGCAGTTCTCCAACGTCAAGGCGGGCTAGCGAGCCACGACGGACCAGGACCGCATCGGTTCGGAGCCGGGATGTATCAGCAGCGGCCCCGCGCCCTCTGTAGGTCATGGTCTGGGATCCGAACAACCCGTGGACGACACCGTCGTGGGCCGCACGCCGCCCGCACCTGCGCGACCTCGTCGCGTACCTGCTCGCCGCTCCGCTGGGCTGACCGCCCGCCGGAGATGTCGATGTAACGCGCACCCGCGCGTTGCCCGTGCCATGCAACGGATGAACATCGCGTGACCTGCACTGCAGTTCTCCCGCTGACGTGAACGCGGAGCTCGGAAGTCGATAGCGTCGTGGTCGACGGAGCATTCGACGTGCAGGAGCAGCGATGACGGCAGCGACGACCCTTCCCGACCCGATCCTGGTGGAGCGGCTGGCCAAGCCGACCGACGAGGAGCTGGCGTCCCTCGACGCGTGGTGGCGCGCCAACAACTACCTCACCGTCGGCCAGATCTACCTCATGGCCAATCCGCTGCTGCGCGACCCGCTCGTCGACGCCGACATCAAGCCCCGCCTGCTCGGCCACTGGGGCACCAGCCCGGGGCTGTCGTTCATCTATGCCCACGCCTCGCGGCTGATCCAGGCCACCGGCCAGGAGATGATCTACCTCGCCGGTCCGGGGCACGGCGGTCCGGCGCTCGTCGCCGCGGCCTACCTCGAGGGCACCTACACCGAGAAGTTCCCGAAGATCACCGAAGACCTCGAGGGCGTACGACGGCTCTTCCGGCAGTTCTCCGCACCCGGCGGCATCCCGAGCCACGTGTCGGTCACGACCCCCGGATCGATCCACGAGGGCGGCGAGCTCGGCTACGTGCTCGTGCACGCCTTCGGCACCGTGATGGACAACCCCGACCTCATCACCCTCGCGGTGGTCGGCGACGGCGAGGCCGAGACCGGGCCGCTCGAGGGCTCGTGGAAGGGCATCTCCTTCATCAACCCCGCGCGCGACGGCGCGGTGCTGCCGATCCTGCACCTCAACGGCGCGAAGATCGCCGGCCCGACCGTGCTCGGGCGCAAGGACCCCGCCGAGGTGCGCGAGCTCTTCGAGGGCCACGGCTACGAGGTCATCGAGATCGAGGGCTCGGACCTCCCCGGCATGCACCACCGCTTCGCCGAGGCGCTGGCGACAGCGTGGGCGAAGATCCGCGGCATCCAGGCAGCCGCGCGCGGCGGCGACTGGGACGGCACCCGGCCGCGCTGGCCGCTCCTCATCCTGCGCAGTCCCAAGGGCTGGACCGGCCCCGACAAGGTCGACGGCGTGCAGATGCTCGGCACGTGGCGTGCGCACCAGGTGCCGCTGTCGGGTGTCAAGGACAACCCGGAGCACCTCGCGATCCTCGAGCAGTGGCTGCGGTCCTACCGACCGGAGGAGCTGTTCGACGCCGACGGTGCGCCCTCCGAGCTCGTCCGTCGTGCCAACCCGACAGGCGACCTGCGGATGAGCGCGAGCCCGCACGCCAACGGCGGCCTGCTCACGCGCGACCTCGACCTGCCCGACTTCCGCGACTACGCGATCGACATCCCCGAGCCGGCCACCGTGCGCGCCGAGTCGACGCGCAAGCTCGGCGAGTTCATGCGCGACATCTACTCGACCAACGA
This sequence comes from Candidatus Nanopelagicales bacterium, assembly GCA_025351185.1. Taxonomy (GTDB): domain Bacteria; phylum Actinomycetota; class Actinomycetes; order S36-B12; family CAIYMF01; genus Longivirga. The sequence continues at coordinate 11,172 of JANXWJ010000063.1, read as the reverse complement.
CGACAGGTTCCGCCTGTTCTGCCCCGACGAGACCAACAGCAACCGCCTCGGTGCGGTGTTCGAGGTGTCCGACCGGATGTTCGCCGAGCGGGTGACTCCCGACGACGTCGCGCTCTCGCGCGACGGTCGCGTGATGGAGGTGCTCTCCGAGCACAACTGCCACGGGTGGCTCGAGGGCTACACCCTCACCGGCCGGCACGGTTGGTTCGCGACGTATGAGGCGTTCGCGATGGTGAGCGCCTCGCAGACCATCCAGCACGGCAAGTGGCTGCAGGAGGCCGACAACCTGCCGTGGCGCGAGCCGGTGCCGAGCCTGAACATCCTGCTGACGTCGACCGCGTGGCGCAACGACCACAACGGTTTCAGCCACCAGGGCCCGGGGCTCATCCAGAACGTCATCACCTCGCGCGGCAACATCGGTCGCGTCTACCTGCCGCCGGACGCCAACTGCCTGCTCTCGGTCGCCGACCACTGCATGCGGTCGCGGTCCTACGTCAACCTCGTCGTGATCGACAAGCAGCCGCAGCTGCAGTGGCTGACGATCGACGAGGCGGTCGAACACTGCACCCGAGGTGCGGGCACGTGGGCCTGGGCCGGCACCGACGACGGCACGGCCGATCCCGACATCGTGCTCGCGTGCGCGGGTGACGTCGTGACGATGGAGACGGTCGCCGCGGCCCAGATCCTGCGCGAACACCTGCCGCACTTCCGTACCCGCGTCGTCAACGTCGTCGACCTCATGACGCTGCCGCGGCGCAAGGACCACCCGCACGGCATGGACGAGACGCTGTTCAAGGAGCTGTTCACCGACCACGTCGACGTCGTGTTCGCCTTCCACGGCTATCCCGGTGCGATCCACCAGCTCGTGCACGGTCGCCCCGACGCCGACCGCTTCCGGGTGCGCGGTTTCATCGAGGAGGGCACCACCACGACGCCCTTCGACATGGTCGTGCGCAACCGGGTGTCGCGCTATCACCTCGTCATGGATGCGCTCAACAACGCCCGTCGCACCCCGCCCGGAGCCTCCGAGCTCAAGGCTTGGTGCGAGGCACGGCTGGCCGAGCACGCAGCGTACGTCGTGGAGAACCTCCAGGATCTTCCCGACATCCGCGACTGGAGCCTGGCACCCACGGACGAGGCGTGAGCGAGGCCCCTGAGGGGCGCGTGCTGGCGCTCAACTGCGGGAGCTCGTCGGTCAAGCTGGCGCTGCTCGACCCGCGCACGGGGGAGCGTTCACTGACCGCGCTCGCCGAGCGGGTCGGCAGCGACAGCGCGACGGTGACGGTGCGCCGAGGTGGCTTTGCCAGCGTCAGCTCGCCTGACGACTCGTCGCACCGCGGCGTGGTCGAGCACCTCGTCGACGACCTGCGCGACGCGGAGCGCGACAGCCTCGTCGGCGTCGGGCACCGGGTCGTCCACGGCGGACCGGACTTCCGTGAGTCGGTCGTCGTCGATGACCTCATCGTCCGCAGGATCGCTGCGGTGAGCGAGCTGGCACCGCTGCAGGTGCCGGGCAACCTCGCCGGCATCGAGGCCGCCCGATCGGCTCTCGGGCACCTGCCCAGCGTCGCCGTGTTCGACACCGCGTTCCATGCGACGCTGCCGCCGATCGCCTACCGCTATGCGGTCCCCGCGTCGTGGTACGAGCAGCACGGCGTACGCCGGTACGGGTTTCACGGCATCTCCCACCGTTATGTGAGTGCTCGTGCCGCAGAGCTCATGGGCGTACCGCTGTCGGACCTGCGGCTGGTGACGCTGCATCTCGGCAACGGCTGCAGCGGTGCGGCGATCAAAGGTGGCATCTCGGTCGACACCACGATGGGTCTCACCCCGCTCGAGGGCCTCGTGATGGGGACCCGCAGCGGAGACATCGACGCCGGCGCGCTCGGCTATGTCGGGCCACGCCTCGGCCTCGAGCTGTCCGAGCTCGTCGACGAGCTCAACCGCAACAGCGGTCTGCTCGGTCTGTCGGAGCTCAGCAACGACATGCGGACGCTCACCGACGCCGCCCGCGACGGCTCGGCCGCAGCGGGCCTGGCCATCGATGTCTTCTGCTACCGCGCGGCGAAGGCGGTGGGCAGTCTCAGTGTCGCCCTCGGTGGCCTCGACGCCGTGGTGCTCACTGGTGGCATCGGCGAGCACTCCGCCGACGTCCGGGCGGGGATCCTCGCCCACCTCGGCGGATTCGGTCTGGAGATCGACCCGGTGGCCAACGCGGAGCACGGCGCGAGCACCGGGGGGCGGATCAGCAGGTCGGAGCACCCGATCGCCCTCGTGGTGCCCACGGACGAGGAACTCGTCATCGCCCGTGACACGGAGACCCTGGCGTCCGGCTGAGCCGGACACCCCCCGAGCGCAGGCGGTGGATCCGCACTGAGCTGCTCCGATCCGGTGGATGTGGATCCCGCCGCACATCCCGGCGTATCGATCGGCACCCTGAGGTGGGCCGGGTGGACGCTCAAGAAGAGCCCCTCACCGGCCGACATCCGAGGTGGAGCCGTGCAGCCGATGAACGGGGAAGGGGGCGATCATGGCCACCTCGCGGGTCAGTCGCGCCTTCGTGGCAGTCTGCCTGGACATCGCCATCTTCACCGTCGGCGTGCTCGTGGCCGTCACGGGCGTCGTCCTGTGGCTGAGGGAGCCCGACGGCACCCTCACCCTGACCGGTGCGGTCTCCATCCTGATCATGGTCGTGATGTCGAGGTTCCCCCTCGTGCTGTCGCACCTGTCGGGCGACGTGGTGATCGGGTTCGAGACGTGCGTGCTGGTGTTTCTCTCGCTCACCGTGTCGCCGTTGCAGGCGTTCGCGCTGTGGGCCATCGGGACGACCTTGGCCAACGCCACTCAGCGCAAGGTGTGGCGCTCCCGCATCTTCAACGTCGGGCTCACCGTGCTGGGCGGTGCGCTCTTCGTCTCTGTCGTCTCGTGGGCCGGCGTCGACTCCTCCGAGCTCGGCTACCAGCTCGTCGCGGTGATGCTGGCCTGTGCCATCTACTTCAGCTTCGACCTCCTTGTCACCGCCGGGTCGCTCGCGATCGAAGACGGCGTGTCCCTGGGCTCCGTGCTGCGCTGGGGCTCGGTGCCGCTCGGCCTCGCCTGTTTCGTCAGCGTCGACACGCTCGGCTATCTCGCCTTCCTGCTCACCGCCAAGTACCCGGCCTGGACCCTCGCACTGCTCTTCGTGCCGGTCGGCACGATCCTCGTGGCAGTGCGCTCGGTCAGCGACAACCGCCGCGCGCAACGCCGGCTCATGGGACTACTCGAGGCTGCCACGCAGGCACCGGACTGGGTCGACGACCAGCAGATCGAGAGCTCGTTGCTCGAGCAGGCCGAGCGCACGCTGCGACAGTCCACCGCGAGCCTGCGCGAGGAGCCACCGGTTCCGCCGGAGATCGGCGCTGTGATCGAGGTCGAGGGCCGTCCCACCCGTCACCTCGTGGTCACGCCGCACAACGACGCGCCGCTGGATGCCCGTGACCAGGCGGCGCTGGAAGCGCTGACCGCAGTGGGGGTCTCGGCGTTCAACCGTCGTCGGCTCTCCGATGAGATGATCTTCCTCGCTCGCCACGACGCGCTGACCGGGCTGCACAACCGCGCTGTGTTCACCGACCGGCTCAGCCAGGCACTGATCCGCCGCGCGCCACGAGGCCAGGTCGCGGTGCTCTATGTCGACCTCGACGGTTTCAAGGAGGTCAACGACCTCCTCGGGCACGAGACCGGGGACCACCTGCTCGTGCAGGTCGCCGAACGGATCATGAGCGTGCTGCGCTCGGAGGACACCGCAGCGCGGCTCGGAGGTGACGAGTTCGGGATCCTGCTCGATGACCTCACCGACGAGGGGCAGGCCGACTCGGTGGCCCAGCGACTCCTCGACGCCCTCGCCGTCACCTTCCATGTCGGCGAGCGAGAGGTGCGGGTGCGAGCCAGCATCGGGATCGCGTTCTCCGGTGAGGAGCCGACGACTGCCGAGGTCCTCATCAACAGCGCCGACACCGCGATGTACGCCGCGAAGTCGCGCGGCAAGTCACGTGTCGAGCGGTTCCTCCCGGCGATGCGCGAGGCGGAGCTCAACCGTCTCGAGCTCGAGAGCGCCCTGCGTCAGGCGGTGGTCGACGAGAAGATCACGGTGCACTTCCAGCCGGTCGTGGACCTCACCACCGGGCTCATCGACGGGTTCGAGGCGCTCGCGCGCTGGACCGACCCGCGTCTGGGCTCCGTGCCGCCCAACGTGTTCATCGCCGCCGCGGAGAAGATCGGGATCATCAGCCAGCTCGGGATGCAGATCCTGGAGCAGGCGCACCGTGGCGGGCTCGAGCTCGCTCGTCGCGCCGGTCGACCGCTGTCCCTGGGAGTCAACCTCTCGGCGCTGCAGGTGACCGACAGCCAGCTCGCACAGCGGGTCGGTGAGCTGCACCGGTCGAGCAGCGACGTACACCTGGTCCTCGAGCTCACCGAGGGAGCCTTCCTCGGCGACGAGCCGGCGACCGTCGCGGCGCTGCACCGGCTCCGTGCGTCCGGCGCTCGTCTTGCCATCGACGACTTCGGTGTCGGCTACTCCTCCGTGGGCTATCTGCACCGGCTGCCTGTCGACATCCTCAAGCTCGACAAGCTCTTCGTCTCCGAGCTCCACGACAAGCGGTCGCTCGCTCTCGTCCAGGGAGTGGTCGCGATGGCACGGGCCATGCGTCTCACCGTCATCACCGAAGGTGTCGAGGAGTGGGACAGCGCGATCGCGCTGCGCGACCTGCACTGCGACCTCGCCCAGGGCCATGTCTTCAGCCGTCCGCTGCCGCTCGACGAGGCTCTCGAACTGGCCGAGCAGGGATCGATGGACATGTCCGCGATGACGCCGGAGTCGCTCGGCAGCGTCACCCAGCTCTGGCCCTGAGCCCGCCAAGGTCGGGCTCGCTGCGGATGCCGTCGATCAGGTCGACGAGCGTGCCAGCTCGGCCGTGGCCCCGGTCAAGGCCGCGTGATCGAGCACCACACCGCTGTCGTAGCGACCGATCCCGCCGCCCGTGAACAGTCCCGTGGCCGGGTCGCGCGCCTCGGTCCACGCGCGCGTGAGGTAGGCCGAGCACCACGCTCGCAGCCCCGCCTCGGGGCGTCCGCCATCAAGACGCAGCAGTTCCCGCACGAAGATGGCGTTGAACGCGGGCGGGTGCGACCACAGGCGCTCCTCGTCGAACGCGACCTGCACCCGCACGGCGAGAGCGACGGCGTCGTCGACCCGACCGAGATCGGCGAGCAGGCCGACGAGCAGCGCCTGGTTGTAGGTGTAGACGCTCGGGTCGACGCTGCCGTCCGGACTGCGGCGGTCGGCCACCAGCCCGTCCGTGTCGAGCAGTCCCTCGAGGAACACGGTGCACCCTCGAGCTAGCTCCATCAGCGACACTCGCTTGCCTTCCGCGCCTACCACCGAGAGCCGCGACGCGACCAGACCGGTCGAGCCGGTGGACCAGGCGTTCAGCGACGCACCACCCTCCACCCACCGCACACCGATGCCGCCGTCGGTCTGCTCCACGCACCCCTCCTGCAAGAAGTCGAGCCCCGCTGCGCCGGGCTGGTGTCCCCGTGCGCGATGAGGGCCAGTCCGACCCACTCATTGTCGTCGTAGTAGTGCCGCTTGCCGCGCGGACGCTCGGCGTAGGCCGACCCGCGACGGTAGGACTCCAGGGTCGCGAGCAACGCCGGTGACTCCGGCGCACCGACGGACGCCGCGGCGTGCAGCACCTGACTCAACGGCCACAGCGGCACTGGTTGCCGGCCACCCGGTTCCCGCACGACGAGCCGTCCCCTGCGTACGACGAACGCATGCGCCGCCAGCGATCGCCACGCCGCGTCGGCCCGCGACCGCCAGGTCGTGTAGTCCGGGCGAGGTTGCGATGGCGTCATCTCGTGAGGCGAGCGCGATCGGCACTTCGGCGCGCTATGTACCGTCGGGCCAGCTTCGCTTCCAGGCCGGTTCATCGGACGGGTCCAGGCGGAGAATCGCCCGAGTCAGCCGTGATCGCAAGAGAAGTGCAACCACCAGGACGACCGCGCAGGCGGCCATCAAAATCAGGGGCCAGGCAGCCCCATAGCCGAGCCACAGGAAGTTGCTGCCACCGACCACCAACGCCCCGACCCAGACGACGTCCGTCGCCCGTCGTCGCCCGCGAAGTCTCTCCACCTGCGCGGCACTTGCTGCGTCGACCACCCGCACATCCTTCCACCGGAAGCCGCCCGAAACCGAACGCGATCGGCACTTCGCGTGCACTCGCGGCCACCGGCCGGTGAGCCCGCACACGTTCCGGGTCGTTGACTCGCTCGTCGATGCTAGGCGGCATGGCTTCACCGGGAGGCTCGCGCGGCGCTGCGTCGGCCTGGACCGGGCCGACGTCCTCGGTGCTCCCCCCAGTCATCGACGCCGCGATCGCCGAGGGCGCCCACGTCGGGACGACCTTGGCGATCCGCGAACGGTTGGAGCACCTCTCCCGTCGGGGAAGCACCCACCCCGCGATTCACTCGCTGTTGTTTCGTCTTGGGTAGCCAACTCGCTGAGGAAGTCCCGGACTTCGCGAGCCAGCTTCCGGTGGAAGCGGCATACCGGGCCGTCCGCCCCGGATTGCCCGTCGAGCAGGTTCTAGCCTGACGTCGCGGGCGGTGGCTCGGCCACGCGCGTGGTCCGTTCCAGCGACATGCTCGATTACCCTGCCGTGACGCTCTACGCTCTGGCGACGCGACTCGCCGCTCGACGTACACGGGGGAACCACCTTGCTCAGCTCGCAGACACGCGCAGGAACCAGCGCCACCCTTGCGACGGCACTAACGGTGGCGGCACTCGTCGCCCTTCCCACCGCACCCGCCTCCGCGGTGTCCGCGTCCGCGCTGACCTGGCACGACACGGCGACGCGCAACCTCGGCGACGGCTACGCCGCCACCCGCGCCGTCGTCGCCGCAGAGCAGCCCGTGCAGATGCCCGACGGCGGTGTCGTGTTCTACGACCGCAACACGCACAACCTGCGCCGCGTCGATTCCGCGACGAAGGTCATCACGACGATCGCGGGCATCGGCACGGGCGCGAACTGCTACGACGGCGGTGGCTCGCTCGCCACCGACGTGTCGGTCCCCGAGCCGGCGGCACTCGCAGCAGACAGCGCGGGCGACCTCTTCCTCGAGCAGCCGCTCTACTACCAGTGGGGGCAGTGCAACTCCGCCCCCGTCCTCCGGCTCGACCACGTCGACAAGCAGTGGCACGTCGTCGTGAGCAACCTCGTCAACGGTGCCGGCGGGGCGAATCTCGGCAGGTACGACGCCATGGCCGTATCCGGCAACGGCACGGTCTACGTGTCCGACCCGCTCCGTCACGTGGTCCGCGCCTTCGCGCCGGGCTCGGACCCTGGCGGGCCGGGCGTCGTGGTCGCGGGCACTGACGGCGTCGCGGGGGGCGCCGGCGACGGCGGACAGGCCACGGTCGCCACCATCGAGAACCCCTCCCTCGCCACGGCGTCCGGCGTTCTCGTCCTCGCCGACGGTCTCGGGACGACCAAGACCATGGTGCGCCGCATCGACCTCGCCACCGGGGTCATCACCCACGTTGCGGGCACCGGCGCGCTGCCGACCGCGTCGGTCGCTCCGGACCCGGCGGTCGGACAGCCTGCCGCGGGAGCCGCACTCGGTGTCGACGGTCTCACCATCGGCTCGGACGGGACGACGATCTACGTGCACCAGAACCGCGTCTCCGGCGCCGACATCGAGTCGTTCGAGCCTGGTGGCGTCGTGACATCGGTGGCCGCGAGCGTGCCCACGGCGGCATGCACCCAGCCATTCGGTATCGCAGTCGCCACGCTGCAGGCAACGTCAGTGGTCCTCGCCCGGTGCGGGGGCGCCCTGCGATCGTGGGCGGCGGACGGCAGCAACCCGACCTCGCACGGCTCGATCGTGGCCGGCCTCGACACCATCGACTCCGACGGCACGTCGCCCGACGGCTCGGTCCTCGCCGACGAGTTCCCCGGGCAGATCGACGACCTTGCCGTCTCCCCCACGGGTGCGGTCGCGATGGCCAGCGGCGGCGGCGTACGACGGGTCGCGTCCCTCACGCCGAACGCGCCGGTCTCGATCCTCACCAAGTCACACGGGCTCGCCGTGACCTTTGGATCCGACGGAACGCTCTACTCCGCAATCCTCGACGGCACGTCGTCGCACGTCACAGCGACGACATCCGCGGGCGTGACCACGACGGTCGCCGGCGGGGGCGCATTTTCGCTCATGGACGGTGCGAGCGCAACGACCGTCACCCTCCCGGTAACCGATGATGTGGCCGTCGACTCGAGCGCCGGCGTGCTCTACCTCCTCGCCTGCTCGGGCCAGCCTGACCCGACCTACCTCGACCGTCCCTACCGCCAGATCTGGGCGGTAACCCTGGCGACGGGCGCGATCCACCTCTACTCCGGCAACGGGCTCGACGGTGTCATCGTCGAGGGCCAGTCGGCGTCGCAGACCCCTGTTGGCCGCGCACTGTCGATCGCCGTCGACCCGACCAACCACTCGCTCTACGTCGCGACTCCCTCGGGCGTGGGTCGGATCACGCCCGATCGAATCGCGCACGGTCCGGTCGCCCTTTATGACCACTTGCCGGGCCTGACGGTGGGATCCGACGGCACGCTCTACGGCCAGACGGTCGCGATCGCGTCCGACGGCACGTCCACCCAGGGGCAGGACACCTCCCCGGCGACGGCCTACACCACCATGCTCGACGGCTCGTTCCTCGCGGCACGTCCCGGCGTGCCCGGTTCGCTCCTGCAGACCTCCGACGTCCTCACACCGGCGACGGTTGCCGACGTGGCGCCGCTAGAGTTGTCGGTCACTGCGGGTCCAGGCACCCTCACCGTGTCCGTGACCCCACCTGCCGTGGCCGGGCAGCCGGTCAACGTGCAGCTGCAGGATCTGGCAGCACCGCAGTCCTACATCTACCTGTTCGGCTTCGGGAGCGACGGCGCCACCACCCCGCACACGGTCACGATTCGACGAGCTGGGCCCGTCGGCGACAACTACGCCGGCGCGCTCGACCCGACCCACACCTACCGCGCGATCGCGAGCACCGGAGACTCCACCGGTCGGCTGGGGATGCTGCGCGTCGTCGTGGCCTCCCCGCTCGCCGACACGACCCCGCCTGCGCCGGCCACCGGTCTCACCGCCACCCAGTCGCTCACCAGCGTGCCGACCGTGCACCTCACGCTCCCCGTCGATCCCGACCTGGCCACCGTCGAGGCGTGCATGACCACAGGCCCCGCGCCTGTCGCCACCGACCGAGACTGCGGGATGGGTCCGGACGTCGTACCGGTCACCTACCCGCTGACGGGTCCGACGATGTCGGTGGCCATCTACCGACAAGGCCCCAACGACCCCACCGTCGACCGGACGTTCACGGTGTTCGTCACCGACGTCGCCGGAAATGTCAGCGCGGCGTCGTCAGTCACGATCCCGGCGGGCACACTATCGGCGACGGATCCGGGGTCGGTCCCTGACATCAACTGGCAGTCCTCACCCGCGGGCTCCGATGCCAGGTTTAGCTTCCGCGGAGACCCCACCGGCGCCGCCATCGTCGAAGGCGCCACCTCGCCCGCGCCCTCCGGCCTCGGGACGGGCGTCGACAGCGGCCGCACCTGGTACGCCGCCAACCTCATCGCGGGCCACACCTACACGGTCGCGTTCTTCCGGTGGAACACCGCCCTCACCCACGTCACGCGCACAACCGCCACGTTCGTCGCCGGCACCTCCTCGCACGACGTGGCCTCCGTCATCGCCCCACCCTCGGTGGCCTACGCCGCCAGAGCCTCAGTGTCGACAGTCGTCGCACGCGCCGTGACCGGCAGCACCGCCACGAGCCGCTCCGCCGGTGTCCCGGTCGAGCTCTGGACACGGCCAGCACCCTCGACGACGTGGGTGCTGGCCGCGACGGGCACGACCGACGCCAACGGCGCCGCCTCGTGGCCACGACCGGCCTTGGCTGCCACGACGTCGTACCAAGTCCGCGTCCCCGCCCAGGGCTACACGTTCCCTGCCGTCATCGCCTCACCGGTAACGACGACCGTCGTGCACTCGACGATCACCGCGAGCCTCGCGTCGACCTCGGCCCTCTCGGCGCGCAGCGTCCGGGTCAAGACGAAGACCGTGCTGTACGTCCACGTGGCACCGCGGCAGGTGCGCACCGTGCAGGTGCAGCGCTACACATCGGGCGCGTGGCGCACAATACTGACCACCCGCACCACCTCGACCGGCTACGTCGGCTACACCTACATCCCCACGGCCCGCGGCACCGTGTCACTGCGCGTCGTGTGCCTCGCGACATCAGCCACCGCCGCATCAATCTCGAGAACCATGGTGGTCAAGGCAACCTAGCCGGGGGCCCCGCCCGCGCCAGCACGACACCCTCGGGAACGCAGCGGCGCACCTCACGCAGTTCGTGTGAGTCCATCGCTGTCATTCGAGCGATAGTGCCGGTTCGACTCTCGGAAGCCGAACGAGAACGGCAGGGTTAAGCCTCGGCAGCGTCGAGGGTGAAGTAGGCGACCGGCTTCGGACCCTCGGTCACAACGATCACGGAGCCGGGCTCGACCCACGGCAGGTTCGGGTTGTCGGCGACCAGCCAGCAGCCGACTGCCCGGGTCCTCCAGGCACCTGGCTCGAAGCCCTTGAGGACGAAGGACCCAGTCGCGTCCACGCCCTCGGGCGGCACGAAGGCGTTGGCGGCGTAGTGGGGCCAGACGTCGCGTGGCTCAGGCGGCCCGCTCGCACGCCCGCCCTGCTGAGGCGTGAGCCAGACCAGCCAACCCTCGAACGGAAACTCACGGGTCTCGGACACTTCGTCATCTTGCCTGACGAGGCGAGCGCGATCGGCACTTCGGGGCGGTCGGGATCCGGCATCAAGGGCCGGGGTCAAGCGAGATGCGACCGTGGACGTGGTCGTCATGGCGCACGTCGTCCGGGGTTCGAAACGCTGACCGCAGTGTCCCCTCCATGCGGTAACCCGCGGCGAGTGCCACCCGGCAGGAGGCGACATTCGTAACCGAGTGCTCCAACTGAATGCGCGCCAGGCCGAGCTCACTGAACGCCCACTCCGTCACCGCCAGCAGCCCCTCACGTGCGTACCCGTGACCGCGCTGCCAGGGCACCACCCTGTAGCCGACC
>JANXWJ010000010.1 GCA_025351185.1 Candidatus Nanopelagicales bacterium | reverse complement strand
GGAGGCGTGATGGTCGGGGGCGGCCCTGCTCGTCAGGGCCGGGGTCTCGGTGGGGCGAAGGCCCAGTAGCCGGTCTCGGTCGGGCGCCTGTCGGTCGCGGAGACGACCCAGCCGCCTTCGTGAACCACGTGATGGTGACGCGGGCAGAGGAGCACGAGGTTGTCGATGTCCGTCGACCCTCCCTCCTCCCAGGGGATCACGTGGTGGGCGTGCGTGCGGCTGAGGTCGACGCGACAGCCCGGGAAATCGCAGTGCCGGTCGCGGCGTTCCAGGGCTCGACGCAGGCGCGGCGGGACGGTGCGGTGCTCCCGGCCGACGTACAAGACGTCATGCGACGCGTCGCGCAGCCAGGCCTCGAGGTCCGCACGACCGTCCCCTCGGCGCGAGCAGTCGAGGCGTCGGGCGAGAACGCCGGTGATCATGGCGTCGCACAGCATCCGACTGACGGTGGCCGACGGCACGAGGACCGGGTCGTCGTGGCCGGGCAGCACCAGCTCGCCGCCGAGACCGGAGGCGATGTCGCCGAGGTCGACGGTCAGCACCACGTGGGGCTTCACCTCGTGACGGGACCCCGGCCCTGACGAGCAGGGCCGCCCCCGACCATCACGCCTCCCAACCAGACCGCCTCCTCACGAGACCGGTCCCGTCGGCATGCTCCGAGCCGACGTCGTCGCGGCGCCTTCGGAGTCTGTGCCGAGTTAGCTGTCTGTCTGGTCGACGAGGCGAGGTCGACACCATGAGGTCGACGCACTGAGAGGGTGTGTCCCTATTCAGCCCGCCCAATAACCGGCATTATGCGCGGCATGACGGGGGTAAGCCGGAGACGGCGACTGGCACCATTCAGCGCCGTGCTCCTGGCGGTGAGTGTGAGCATGTCGGTCTCCGGCTGCTCGTCGGGATCGACTCTCGGGGCAACCTCGACCGGCGCGTCGACACCGAGTGGTGATTCGTCAAGTGCTGTGCCGCCATCTGCGACCCCGACGACCTCCTCTGCCCCTTCCATCGCGCCAGTCGCATCTAGCCCGAAGCCCGTGGCCTCGCCTGCTGTGACGAACCCGCATGCGACGCCGTGTCCGGGATCGGCGCTGAGTCTGACTGGTCCGTTGGACGGGTGGGGTGGGATCAGCCAAGAGCAGGAGATCACCTACCAGGTCAACAACCGCAGCCCCCACGATTGCTCCATGGAGGGCTACCCGACCATCCGGTTCTACGGCCCGGGAGCATCGACCTTCACCTACCGCAGCGGACATTCGCAGGGCCCGTTCCTGTCCACCAAGCCGCCCAGCCGCGTCGTGGTCGCCGCTCACGGCTGGGCCTATTTCCAGATCGTCCGCACGACGTGCGAAGGCATGGAATCCACCAAGATGCCGAGGACGCTGCGCATCACGATGCCGGGAGGTATCCGGGTGTTCGTCGAGCGACTCAAGCCTGGACAAGGCTTCCCCATCTGCACCGCCGGATCGACCGACTACGGCAGCATTGTGAGCACGTCGCCGATCCGCCTGAACGGGCACGGCATCATCGGCTTCTAGGGGAATCTGCACCGAGCCGAAGTGCGGCTGGCTCGGAAGGTTGCATCGCGGGTATCGCTCACGGGATGACGGGCGGCCCGCTGGGGACGGTTGCCACGCCCCCGATTCCGCCGAGCCATACCTGTTGGCCGTCATCTGTGACACCGAAACTGTCGTACTTGCCATCGGTGCCCGTCCAGCAGAAGCTCGCGGCGGTGGAGTCCGGCAGTTCTGGGAAAGCCCCCTTCGCCGGTTGGAAGCCGGGACCCTGCTTCATCGCCCTCAACTCCCCGACCGTGGTGAGCGGGCAGGATGAGACGACGTTCTGCGCCCCGAGCGCCGTCTCACACAACTGCTGGGCCTTCGTCGCCTGTTGGGTCGGCAACCAGCTTGTCGACCCGGCAGCGGTCGGGGCCGAGACGGCGGCCGTTGATCCGGGCGCTGAGCAGGCCGCAAGAAGCGCGGCGCCACAGACAAGCGTAGGGAGCATGTTCGCTGACCTCATCGCCACCTCCGTGGGGGTGAGACGCACACTACGGCCGCCCAGTTCCACGACTGAAGGCACTCGACGCTGGGACAAGTGTTATGCGACAGCGGGGTGAGCGCGAAGTGCCGCTATCGCCCGGGTGCAGGATGACTGAATAGGGACACACCCTCTGAGGCGTACGGGAGGCTCGGGGGCTAGTCCTTGGGGGCTGCGCCTACTCCGGGCAGCGCGAGCATCCGGTCGAGGGCGATGCGAGCCCAGTGGGCGACGTCGTGGTCGACCTCGATGCGGTTGACGACTGTGCCGGCGACCAGGTTCTCCAACATCCACACAAGGTGGGGGAGGTCGATGCGGTTCATCGTCGCGCAGAAGCACACGGTCTTCTCCAAGAAGACGACCTGCTTGTCGGGGTGCGCGAGGGCAAGCCGCTTGACCAGGTTGAGCTCGGTGCCGATCGCCCAGGCGCTGCCGGCGGGCGCAGCGTCGAGGGTCTTGATGATGAACTCCGTCGAACCGACGTAGTCGGCTGCGAGCACCACCTCGTGCTGGCACTCGGGGTGCACCAGCACGTTGACGCCGGGCACGCGCTCGCGTACGTCGGCGACGGCCGATGCGGTGAAGCGCCCGTGCACCGAGCAGTGACCCTTCCAGAGGATCACCTTCGCGGCGCGCAGCTGCTCGACGCTGAGACCGCCCTGGGGCCTGAACGGGTCGTAGACGACGCAGTCCTCGAGAGAGAGCCCGAGCTCGAGCACCGCAGTGTTGCGACCGAGGTGCTGGTCGGGAAGGAAGAAGACCTTCTCGCCCTGCTCGAAGGCCCACTCGAGAGCCGGCTTGGCGTTCGACGACGTGCACACCGCTCCGCGGTTGCGGCCGGTGAACGCCTTGATGGCGGCAGTGGAGTTCATGTACGTGATCGGGATCGTGACGTCGGTGATCCCGGCATCGGCCAGCACGTCCCACGCATCCTCGACCTGGCTGATCGCGGCCATGTCGGCCATGGAGCAGCCTGCCGCAAGGTCGGGGAGGAGGACCGCCTGGCCAGGACCGGTGAGGATGTCGGCGCTCTCGGCCATGAAGTGCACGCCCGCGAAGACGATGAACTCCGCCTCGGGTCGGGCGGCGGCATCACGTGCGAGCTTGAAGCTGTCACCGGTCACGTCGGCGAAGGCGATGACCTCGTCGCGCTGATAGTGGTGACCGAGCACGAACACGCGATCGCCGAGCGCGGCCTTCGCTGCCTGCGCGCGCGCGACGAGGTCGGGATCGCTCGCCGCGGGCAGATCGCCCGGGCACTCGACGCCGCGCTCCGACTCAGGATCCGCTCCGCGACCGAGCAGCAGCAGGGCAAGGGGGGTGGGGCTGGGCTCGACGAAGCTCTCAGTGCTCACAACGGCATCCTCTCACCGGGCTCGAGACCGCGACACGCGGAACCGGCGCGTGGTGCAACACCGCCGACGACGCCCTGCTTCCGCCTCGTTAGCCTCGCTCGCGTGAAGGTCCTCGTCGCGCCCGACAAGTTCGCCGGCACGCTGTCCGCGGTCGAGGCGGCGGCTGCGATCGCCGAGGGCTGGCGGCGCACCGCGCCCGACGACGAGCTCATCGAGGTGCCGCTCGCTGACGGTGGGCCGGGCTTCCTCGACGTCGTGCACGCTGCTCTCGGCGGTGACCTGCTCGAGCGCACGGTGAGCGGTCCGCTCGGTGAGCGGGTCGCGGCGCAGGTGCTCCTCGTCGCGACGACCGCCTATGTCGAGAGTGCCCAGGCGTGCGGCCTGCACCTCGTGCCCGAGCCGCGCGACCCACAGGTGTCGACGACCTACGGCGTCGGCGAGCTGGTGCGTGCCGCGATCGACGCGGGTGCGACGAAGGTCGTGCTCGGCCTCGGCGGCTCGGCGACCAACGACGCGGGCGCGGGTCTCC
>JANXWJ010000001.1 GCA_025351185.1 Candidatus Nanopelagicales bacterium | reverse complement strand
CGCGAGACGGCCTCGTGTGCCTTGGTCAGGTTGTCGAAGTGCTCGATGAGCTGTGCGACCCACTGGTCGGACTCGAAGGGCTCGAGCATGTGGTCGCGCACGAAGTCGTTGAGGTCACCGACCGACTTCATCGACACCGTCTGGTGGAACAGCTCCATCGCCTGCTCCGACTCGATGCCGAGGCGTCGACGGAAGTCCGAGCCATAGGCCTTGAAGGAGTCGTGCACGTGGCCGAGGGTGCGGAGCCGCTTGCGGACATCGGCCGACTCCGCGCCGAAGCCGCTGAGGTCGGCGGCGATGCTCAAGCCGCGGTCTGCGGTCACGAAGACCCGCTGCACCTGCTGCTCGTTCTCGCGCAGCCAGAAGACCTGCGCGAGGCTGACGGTGGAGTCGAGCGCCTCGTTGGCGAAGACTCCGAGGATGACCGAGTAGGTGTTTCCGGGCCGCAGGGCGACCGGGCGGCTGACGCCGGTCTCCTCGTTGCGCTCGGACTTGTAGTGCCCGCGCACGTAGGAGGTCAGCGTGCGCTCGCGGTTCTCCGCACCGGCTGCCTTGTTGTAGGCGATGCGCCCAGAAGGCAGCAGCAGCGTCGTGATCGCATCGACGAGAGTGGACTTCCCCGAGCCGATGTCGCCGGTGAGCAGACCGGTCGTGCCGTCCAGGGACAGGGTCCAGACCGACTGGTCGAAGGTGCCCCAGTTGAGCACCTCGAGGCGCTGCAGCCGAAAGCCCGCACGTGACTCGCGCGGCTCGAGCTCCGCTGCGCCGAACAGCGCTGTCGTCACGACGACACCTCATCCTCGACGTCGTCGCCGTTGCCCGCCGTCAGGCTCAGGGAGTACGTCGCGAGCCGCTCGTCGAAGTCGGCGAGCCACTGCGCGTCGACGAACGCCTTGAGGATTCGTCGCACTTCGTATTCCGGCGGCTTGTCCCCCACTTTGCGCAGGAAGCCGAGCTCGACCGCCTTGCCGATGTGGGAGTCGACGAGGTCGACGAGGCGCGCCTCGTTGGAGCTGGTGGGAAGGAACATCACCAGCATCTCGAGGATCTGGTCACGGGTGAGCACCAGGCGGCTCTCCGCCGACGACGCATCGGCCTCGGCGAGCTTCTTGCGGAGCAGCGCCAGGAGCAGGCTGACGGGGAAGGAGAGGGAGCGACGGGCGACGAGCCGCGGGATTGCCGGCTCGTCGGAGCCCTCGTCGGGCTCGGGTCGGGACCGCAGGAACGCGTAGCCCTCGCTCTCGTCGATGATCGCGACCAGCCCGAGCACGGCGACGTAGTCCTGCACCTGGGGCTGCAGCGCCAGCAGCTGTTGCCAGACCATAGGTGTGGTGTCGCGATAGATCACTCCCTTCATCAGGGCCGTGACGACGACCGAGAGGTTGGGCTCGGTGCGCACCGAGCCGGTGCCGCTCATGAGATCTGCCTTTCCTTCGCTGTGCCGCGCAGATAGGTCAATCGCGGCACGTGGGCGATCCTGGTGCGTCCCTCGGTGTCGGTCCAGCTCACGGTGTCGCGGGTGTCGCCGTCGACGACCGTCTGGAAGGCCGGGTCGGCGAGGGAGAAATAGCCCACCAGCTCGGCGAGTCCGTGCTCGAGCGGTGCAGTCGCCAGCACCTCGCTCAACGCGACCTGTGACCGTTGGGCCAGTGCTCGACGCACCTCGGTGGCCAGGCGCTCGCGATCGACGAACGTCTGCTCGAACAGCGCAGAGACATCGAGCTCGCCGTCACCGGCGACCGCCGGCATCGTGTCGAGCGCCAGCGCCGGGCGCGGCGCATAGAGCGGTCGCTCGAACGGCAGCGCGATGCTCGGGCTGGTGGCGTCGATCTCGAAGCCGGGCGAACGTCCCGGGTGGTCGCGCAGCGCGAGCGAGTGCGACTCGATGGACCGCAAGACATCCATGACGCGACGGTTCTCCAGCCAGGCCCGGTCATCGAGAAACCGGCGCAGCTGCTCGGAGAGCTGACGCACGGTGGCCTGGGTGCGCTCCCCCGCGTCGAGCCAGTCGTAGTGCACGCGGCGGATCCGGGGGTCCGCCTCCTCGATCGCGTCGAGGGCGTGCACGCGTGAGAGCAGGTCGGCGAACTCCTCCTGCCGGGTGCGCACGAGGAGGAAGTCGTAGAACGCGTGGAAGCTGCGGCCCTGGTCGGACTCGGCGATGGCACCGCGGTCACCGAGCACGTCGTCGAGCAGGTCCCCCTTGGACCCCTCCCAGGTGGCGACCTTCTCGCGCAGGCGACGGTCGAGCACCCGGAAGTTGTCCTCGACCTCGCGGAAGTCGCTGAGCAGGCCGGTCGCTGTGGTCACGAACTGCTGATAGCGGTCTCGGATCGCGGTGGCGTCCATGATTTCCACGCGGCCCTCG
>JANXWJ010000287.1 GCA_025351185.1 Candidatus Nanopelagicales bacterium | reverse complement strand
ACGAGGAGCGCCAGAGCCACGCGGGCGATCTGGTCGCCTGCCTCGCTCGCGACCTGAGCCAAGACCATGCCGCGGTATTCGCGCCCGCCGAGAACGTCGCGCAGCCCGACCCTCGGACGTGCGCGCGACACCTGCTCCTCGGACGAACGCCCGCCTTCTGGGTGCTCCCCTGAAGAACCGTGCTCGCCGGAGGAGCCGTGCTCCTCGGACAGATCAGTCACGCGTAGAACACCCTCTCCACTACCCCCCGTGCCCGCCGCGTGATCCGGCGGTAGTCCTCGAGCAATGCACCACTCTGACCAGGACGGTAACCCAGGACCTGTGCCACGGCAGCCAGGTCACGGGCATCTGCGGGGACCATGTCACCCGCACGCCCGCGCACCAGCATGACGGCGTCGCGCACGCGGGTCGCGATGCGCCACGCCGCGATCAGGTGATCAGCGTCCTCGATGTCGATCAGTCCCTCATCAGCTGCCACCACGAGCGCCGGAAGGGTGCGCGTCGTCCGGAGTCCGGGCAGGTCGTAGCCGTGTCGCAAGGTGATGAGCTGCGCGACCCACTCGACGTCGGAGAGGCCGCCGCGCCCGAGCTTCGTGTGCAGGCCGGGGTCCGCTCCACGGGGCAGCCGCTCCGCCTCCATGCGCGCCTTGAGCCGACGGATCTCACGCACGTCGGTCTCGCTGATCCCTCCCGCGGGATAGCGCAGCGGGTCGATGAGGCGCACGAACTCCCGCCCCAGCTCAGTGTCGCCGGCGACCGGCTCGGCACGCAGCAGGGCCTGTGACTCCCACGGCGATGACCAACGGTCGTAGTAGGCCGCATAGGAGGCGAGCGTGCGCACCAGCGGTCCGTTGCGGCCCTCCGGGCGCAGGCCGGCATCGACCTCGAGCGGCGGGTCGGGGGTGGGCAGCATCAGCAGCCGCCGCAGCTCGCCGGCGACGGCAAGTGCGGCCTCGTGCGCGTCTCGGTCATCCGCCCCGGGCATCGGGTCGTGCACGAACAGCACGTCGGCGTCGCTCGCGAACCCGAGCTCACCACCTCCGAAGCGCCCCATCGCCACCACGAGGAACCGCGTGGGCATCGGTGACCCGCGGGTCGCCTCCACGGCTCGTACGGCGATCTCGAGGCCGCCCACGACCGTCGCCGCCGCGATGTCGGAGAGCGCCACCCCGGCGTCGTCGACCTCGGCGATGCCGAGCAGCTCGGCGACAGCGGTACGGAAGAGCTCGCGGCGACGCAGCGCGCGCACCGCGGCGATGCCGACCTCCGCCTCGTCATAGCGACGTGCGGCGGCGAGCGCCTCGGTGACGAGTGCCTCGCGCCCCCGCGGCACGAGCTCGTCATCGTCAGCGAACATCGTGACCGCCTCCGGCGCCCGCATGAGCAGGTCGCTGGCATACCGGCTCGAGGCCAGCACGGTCGCGAGACGCTGTGCGGCGAGGGACTCGTCGCGCAGCAGCCGGAGATACCACGGCGTCGCACCGAGCGCGTCGCTCACCCGACGGAAGGCCAGCAGCCCGGCGTCCGGGTCCGGGGCGCTGGCGAACCAGCCGAGCATCACCGGTAGCAGGGTGCGTTGGATGGCGGCGCGTCGTGTGACGCCGGACGTGAGCGCCTCGAGGTGGCGCAGCGCACCGACCGGGTCGGTATAGCCGAGGGCGACGAGTCGTTGCTGAGCGGCCTCCGGCGTCAGCCGCGCCTCACCCGCGTCGAGCCTCGCCACAGCGTTGAGCAACGGGCGGTAGAACAGCTTCTCGTGCAGCCGGCGGACTTCGCGGCGGTGCCGTTGCAACGCCTTCTCCAGCTCGGCGACCGGCTCGGTGCGATAGCCCATCGAGCGCGCCAGTCGGCGCAGATCGTCGTCGTCGTCAGGGATCACGTGCGTGCGCCGCAGCCGGTGCAGCTGGATGCGGTGCTCGAGCGTGCGGAGGAAGGCGTACGACGACGACAACGCGCTCGCGTCATCACGCCCGACGTAGCCCCACGTCGCGAGCGCCTCGAGCGCCGCGGTCGTGGTCGCGCTGTGGAGCATCACGTCGCTGCGGCCGTGCACCAGCTGCAACAGCTGCACCGAGAACTCCACGTCACGAAGGCCGCCGGCGCCCAGCTTGAGCTGGCGGTCGGCGTCGCGCGCGGGCACGTTGTCCTCGACGCGTCGTCGCATCGCCTGCACGTCCTCGACGAAGTTCGGACGGTCCGCCGCCGACCACACGAGCGGCGTCACCAGGTCGACGAACGCGCGCCCGAGGTCGAGGTCGCCGGCCGCGGGCCGCGCCTTGAGCAGCGCCTGGAACTCCCAGGTCGACGCCCACCGGTGGTAGTAGCCACCGTAGGAGGCCAGGGTGCGCACGAGCGCGCCCTGCTTGCCCTCGGGCCGCAGGTTGGGGTCGACCTCCCAGATCGAGCCCTCCGCCGTGGGTGCCACGCACGCGTGCATGAGTGACTGCGCGAGACGGGTGGCCGCCCGCAGCGCCTCGGTCTCGTCGCCGCCGTCGACCGCCTCGGCTACGAAGAGCACATCGACGTCGGAGATGTAGTTGAGCTCGTGTCCGCCGCACTTGCCCATCGCGACCACCGACAGTCGGCACCTCTCGGCGTCGCCGGGGTGCTCGGCACGGGCGATGGCGAGAGCGGCGTCGAGGGTGGCGTCGGCGAGGTCAGCGAGCGCCGCCGACACGTCGTCGAAGGTGGCGCCGTCGGCGAGGTCGGCGGCGGCTATGACGAGCAGCCGCCTGCGGTAGGCCGCCCGAAGGAGCGAGAGCGCATCCGAGACCGGTTGTGCCGCAACGGGTTGCATCGCCACCGGGTCGGCACCCACTGCTTCGAGGAGGTCGGCGCGCACCACCTCGAGTGCTGCGAAGGTGGTGCGGCGCGGGGCCGCGTCATCGTCGTCGACGACGGGTGCGAGCGCGGTCCAGTCCTCGGGGTGGCGCACCAGGTGGTCACCGAGGGCGGCCGACGTACCCAGGACGGCGTAGCCGCGCGAGCGGAGGCCGGTGTTGTCGTCGAGCGCCTCGATGAACGCCGCCGCCCACGCGTGGCCGGTCTCGGCGATGCGCGACAGGCTGGTGAGCGCGAGGTCGGGATCAGGTGCGAGCGCGAGGTCGTCGACGGCAGCTGTCCCGAGGGCGACGAGGCCAGGGTCACTCAGCAGACGGACGGCGCGTCCGGAGTCGACGAACCCCAGCCGGGCCAGGCGCGCCTGCAGGCTGCCGGCACGGGCCGCACGTGCGCCTTCGGAGGTCATGTCAGCGCGCGGCTGACGCCCGCACGACGTCGGCGAACGCGCGCGCGAACGGACGCCATGCCTCGACAAGCTCGGGCTCGCGGACCCGGAACTCCGCCACGATCCGGTCGCGGTCGAAGCCGCGTGCCGCCACCGGCTCCGGATCGTCGTCGATCCACGATGCCATGATCTCGGCATCGATCTCCGGGTGGAACTGCAGCGCCCAGGCGCGCTCGCCGAGGCGATATGCCTGGTGGGCGCAGTCGGCGGACGACGCGAGCAGCACGGCGCCTTCGGGCAGCACGGCCATCGTGTCTATGTGGTACTGGCCGACGGGAACCCCCTGTGGCAGAACGCTCATCAGCGGATCAGCCTTGGCCTCGGGGAGCAAGGTGAGCTCGACGAGGCCGATCTCTGCCACCTCGGCCCGCTCGACCGCGCCTCCACAGGCGAGAGTCATGACCTGGCCGCCGAGGCACACCCCGAGCACCGGGATTCCGGCGTCGACGGTGCTCGAGACCAGCGCCCGCTCGCTGGGCAGCCACGCGGCGACGTGGTCCTCCCAGGCGGCCATCGCACCCCCGAGCACCACGAGCCCGTCGATGCCGTCCGGCAACGTCACCGGCACCTCGTCACCTTCGTCGGCATTGAGCTCGACGACGTCGACGCCTTCTTCGGCCCACCATGCGCCGAGCAGCGCCGGCGGGTCGGTCGGGTCGTTGCGTACGACAAGGAGTCGGACGCGGCTGCCCGCGCTCACAGGACCGGGAGATAGCGCGAGAGCTCGAACGGCGTCACCTGGCGGCGGTACTCCGCCCACTCGGCACGCTTGTTGCGCAGGAAGAAGTCGAACACGTGCTCGCCGAGGGTCTCCGCGACGAGCTCGCTGCGCTCCATCACCTGCACGGCCTGGCCGAGCGAGCTCGGGAGCGGCTCGATGCCGAGCGCGCGGCGCTCGGACTCGGTGAGCGCCCACACATCGTCCTCGGCACCAGGAGGCAGCTCGTAGCCGTGCTCGATGCCCTTGAGCCCGGCGGCCAGCATCACCGCGAAGGCGAGGTAGGGGTTGGCCGCGGTGTCGATCGAGCGGAACTCCACGCGGGTCGCGTTGCCCTTGGTGGGCTTGTACATCGGGATGCGCACGAGGGCCGAGCGGTTGTTGTGGCCCCAGCAGACATAGGCCGGTGCCTCTCCTCCGCCACCGAGCCGCTTGTAGCTGTTGACCCACTGGTTGGTGACCGCGGTGATCTCCGGCGCGTGCTTGAGCAGCCCGGCGATGAAGCTACGCCCCACCTTCGAGAGCTGGTACTCCGCACCTGGCTCGTGGAACGCGTTGCGGTCGCCCTCGAAAAGCGACACGTGGGTGTGCATGCCGGAGCCCGGGTGGGCGGCAAACGGCTTGGGCATGAAGGTGGCATAGACACCCTGCTCGAGTGCCACCTCCTTCATGACCAGGCGGAAGGTCATGATGTTGTCGGCGGTGGTGAGCGCGTCGGCATAGCGCAGGTCGATCTCCTGCTGGCCGGGGGCGCCCTCGTGATGGCTGAACTCCACCGAGATGCCCATGGCCTCGAGCATCGTGATCGCCTGGCGGCGGAAGTCGTAGCCCTGTCCGTGCGGGCTGTGGTCGAAGTAGCCCACCTGGTCGATGGGGGTGGGCTCCTGGCCGGGCAAGAATCCCGGCTCGAGGAGGAAGAACTCGATCTCGGGGTGGGTGTAGAAGCTGAAGCCGAGCTCGGCCGCCTTGTTGAGCGCGCGCTTGAGCACATGGCGCGGGTCGGCATAAGACGGGCTGCCGTCGGGCATGAGGATGTCGCAGAACATCCGCCCGGTGCCCGGGCTCTCCCCGCGCCACGGCAGCACCTGGAAGGTGCTCGGGTCGGGCTTGGCGAGCATGTCCGACTCGTAGACCCGGGCGAAGCCCTCGATCGCCGAACCGTCGAACCCGATGCCCTCGGAGAAGGCACCCTCGAGCTCTGCCGGGGCGATCGCGACCGACTTGAGCATGCCGAGCACGTCGGTGAACCAGAGCCGGACGAACCGGATGTCACGCTCTTCGATCGTGCGCAGCACGAACTCCGTCTGCTTGTCCATGCCGACATCCTGTCCTAGGTCGCATGACAGCGGTGTGTCGGCACGCCCTGACCCCGGTCAGACGGTGCGGCCTAGGGTGGGCGGGTGCCTCAGCTGCGGGTGGCCCTCGCCCAGATCAACCCCACGGTCGGCGACCTCGGGGGCAACGTCGAGCTCGTCGTCGCTCGGGCGCGCGAGGCGCACCAGGCGGGTGCACACCTCGTGGCCTTCCCCGAGATGGTCGTGACCGGCTACCCGGTCGAGGACCTCGCGCTGCGTCCGTCGTTCCAGGCCGCGAGCCGCGAGGCGCTCGAGGGCCTGGCGACGCGTCTCGAGGCCGAGCGCCTCGGCTCGCTCGTCGCGATCGTGGGCTATCTCGACCGAGCATTCGACGTCGGCGTCAACCTCGGCCGCCCGCGCAACGAGCCGCAGAACGCCGCCGCGGTCATCACCGCCGGCCGCGTCGTCGCACGCTATGCCAAGCACCACCTGCCCAACTACGGCGTGTTCGACGAATACCGCTACTTCGTCCCGGGCACCGGCTCGACCGTCGTACGCGTACACGGGATCGACGTCGCGCTCGCGATCTGCGAGGACCTCTGGCAGGACGGCGGCCCGGTGTCGGAGGTGCGCGATGCGGGCGCCGGTCTCCTCGTGGTCATCAACGGGTCGCCGTACGAACGCGACAAGGACGACGTGCGACTCGCTCTCTGCGCACGGCGCGCTCGCGAGGCCGGTTGCGCGCTCGCCTACGTCAACATGGTCGGCGGCCAGGACGAGCTCGTCTTCGACGGTGACTCGCTCGTCGTCGACGCCCACGGTGACGTCGTCGCACGCGCTCCGCAGTTCACCGAGTCGTTGCTCGTGGTCGACCTCGACCTGCCGATGGCCGACCCCACGACCAGCCGCTCGGTGTCGGCGATCGGCTTCCCGCTGCCGACGTACGCACCCCTTCCTTCCCCTGTCGCAGAGCGCATCTCCGACGACGCCGAGGTGTGGGGCGCCCTCGTCACGGGACTGCGTGACTACCTCGGCAAGAACGGCTTCGGCTCAGTCGTGCTCGGCCTCTCCGGTGGCATCGACTCGGCGCTCGTCGCAGCCATCGCCGTCGACGCGATCGGCGCCGAGCACGTGCACGGCGTCTCGCTGCCGAGCATCTACTCCTCCGACCACTCGAAGGGCGACGCCGCCGACATGGCCGAGCGCACCGGCCTGCACCTGCGCACCGTCTCGATCGCTCCGATGGTCGACGCGTTCCAGTCGCAGCTGAGCCTCTCCGGCCTCGCCGAGGAGAACCTCCAGGCCCGGGTGCGGGGCACCACTCTCATGGCCATCTCCAACGCCGAGGGGCACCTGGTGCTCGCGACCGGCAACAAGAGCGAGCTCTCGGTCGGCTACTCCACGATCTACGGCGACGCGGTCGGCGGCTTCGCACCGATCAAGGACCTGCCCAAGGGCGACGTCTGGCGGCTCGCGCGCTGGCGCAACGACGAGGCCGAACGCCGCGGTGAGACGCCGCCGATCCCGCCCAACAGCATCGACAAGCCACCGTCGGCCGAGCTGCGACCGGGGCAGCTCGACACCGACTCGCTGCCCGCCTACGCCGTGCTCGACGACCTGCTCGACGACTACGTCGAGAGCGACCGCGGTGCCTCCGAGCTCGTGGCCGACGGCTTCGACCGCGAACTCGTCGAGCGAGTGCTGCGCCTCACCGACGTCGCGGAGTACAAGCGCCGGCAGTACCCGCCGGGCACCAAGATCTCGGTCAAGGGCTTCGGCCGCGATCGTCGCCTCCCCGTCACCAACCGCTGGCGCGAGACCGCCGACTGACGAGCCACCCCACCCGTGACCTGGGTGTTGTGGGGGCTTCCCGCCGTGGGGAGCCCCCACGACACCGCGGTCACGGGTGGGGTGGGGCTCAGCTGGCTAGGCTCGACGGGCTAGAAATCCGGCGAGGATGGCGTCGACGAAGTCCGACGGACCGGCGCCCGGCGCTGCGTCGCGGCCGCTCGATCGCACCTGCAGGGTGTAGACGGACGAGCTGATGATGAGGGTCGTCATGAGCTCGATATCGGTATCGGCGCGCAGCTCACCTCGCTCGATGCCGCGCTGGATCACGGCGCGATAGCGGTCACGACGTGGCTCGATCACCTGGTCGTAGAACGAGCAGAACATCCGCGGGTTGTTCTTCGCGTGGGCGAGCACGCGTGGGAAGAGCTGCCCCGCCTGCGTACCGAACGACTGCTCCCACCAGGCAGTCACCATGAGTACGAGGATGTCGCGGACGGCACCGTCCGACTGCTCGGTCGGCAGCGACTCGTTGAGCGACGCGAGCGCAGCGACGACGAGGTCGTCCTTGGTCGCGAAGCGGCGGTAGATCGTCGTCTTGCCGACGCCGGCACGAGAGGCGACCTCCTCGACCGAGAGCGCGGTGGGCCCGACCTCGGCCAGCAGTTCGAGCGTCTCGTGCAGGATCGCTCGGTCCACGCGCTCGTCGCGCGGTCGCCCGGGACCCCGACGGGTCTGGCCGCCGGGGTCGACGTGAGACGCGTCGTGCCCGTCGGCGTCGCCGTGGAGCAACGCCGTCACGTTGCCGGGGATCACGTGCGGTCGACCCCGGCCTTCGGCTCGAGGTACTCCTCCGCCGACTCGCGGGCGTAGGTGTCCTCGAGCTCGGCCGCGTGCACGTTGGCCTCGGCGCGATCGTGCGCCGTGCCCACGTGCGGGTGCTCGTGCGGCTCGACACCGTCGGAGTGCGCGTTGGCGTCAGCGGGACGTCCGCCCGGTGCATGCGCACCCTTCTGCGGCGGCGTGATGGGCGGGAGGACGAACCACACGATGACCGCGGCGAGGAACACGAGCCCCGTCGAGATCAGGCCGGTGATGTGCGAGGCGTTGAGGAACGACTCGAACGCGATCTGCTTGCCCTGCGCGACCAGATCCGCGGGAGCCCCTGCAGCTGCTGCCTTGTCGAGCACTGCCACCGTGCCACCGACGGAGTTCTGGGCGAGCTCGCGCACCGAGTCCGGAGTGCCGGCCGGCAGCTTCTCGACGACCGGCGCCACGTTGCTGGCATAGCGCGTCGCGAGGATCGTGCCGATGACAGCGACACCGAGCGCACCGAACACCTGGCGCACTGTGTTCTGGACGGCCGAGCCGGCGCCGGCGCGAGCCAGCGGGAGGGCGTTCTGCATCACGGTCGACGCAGGGGCGATCACGTTACCCATGCCGAAGCCGAAGAAGAAGAAGATGACGAGCACCACCCAGAGCGGCTGGTCGAGCTGCAGGTTGGAGATGCCGAGGAGTGCGACACCGACGAGGAGCAGGCCGAACGTCATGACGCGCTTGTAGCCGAACCGCGCCACCATCGTGGCGCTGCGCGGGGCGGAGATGATCTGCCCGAGTGCGAACGGGAGGAAGCACAACCCCGCCTGCAGCGTGCTGAGGCCACGCAGCGTCTGGAAGAAGAACGGAAGGCTGAAGGTGATGCCCGACATCGCGAAGAAGGCGAGGCTGACTGCGGTCAGCGAGACCGCATACCCGCGGTTCTTGAACAGCGTCACGTCAAAGCTGCGGTGCTCGCTGCGTGCCTCGGTGATGACGAAGCCGGTGAGCACGAGCACGCCGAGCAGGATCGGGACCCACACCGACGGCGTGAGGAAGGTGAGGGTGGTCGACGCGTGGATGATGCCGTAGACCAGCAGGACGAGACCGGTGAACGAGATCAGCAGACCGGGGATGTCGAGCGCCTGCGGGTGCGGATTCTTCGTCTCGGGCACGACCATGAAGATTCCGACGAGGCCGACGATGACGATCGGGACGTTGATGAGGAAGACGCCGCCCCAGTCGTTGCCGGTCAGCCAGCTCGTCCATCCCGGGTTCTGCAGCAGCAGACCACCGAGCACCGGACCGAGGGCGACGGCAGCACCGACCGCGCCGGCCCAGGCGCCGATCGCCTTGCCGCGTTCGTGCGGGGGGAACACCACGGTGATCACCGCGAGGGTCACCGGGAGCACCGCAGCGCCACCGATGCCCATGATGCCGCGGAAGACGATGAGCATCGTGGGCGACGACGCGAACGAGCAGGCGGCAGAAGCGATCGCGAAGATGATCAGGCCGATGACGAGGATCTTCTTGCGGCCGTACTTGTCGCCGAGCACTCCCCAGGTGAACAGCAGCGCGGCGAACACCAGGATGTAGGCGTCGATCGCCCAGACGAGCTGGCTCTGGTCGGCGTCGAGGTCGCGCTGGATCGTCGGCAGCGCGATGTTGAGGATCGTGTTGTCGAGCACGACGACCAGCAGGCTCGTGACGAGCACGCCGAGGATGGCCCACCGCCGCGGGTGCCCGGCACCCGAGGTCTGCCACCCAGCCGTGGGCTGGTCACTGCTCGAAGGCGCCGCAACCGAGGCTGCAGCGGGAGTTGTCTCTGACATGGGGGCCTTCCAGATCTGGAGCGTCTCTCACCGAATGGCGCAACCTTAGGCTCGCCTATTGCGAAACGCAACCGTAGCGTTTCGATACCGAGTCTCCGCAGACAGCCCTCCCCGCCTCCTGGGCACGGGGAGGTCGGTGTGCGACGCTTCTCTCGTGAACGGGTACCCAGTCCGGGACTCGAGTCGTTGGAGGTCACCATGACCAGCTCGTCCTCGCACGTTCCTGAGCCGCCCTACGGCGGCTCCCCCACAGGTCGGCGCATCACGGTGCGCGACCTCGCCGAGGCCACGGCCCGCGGCGAGAAGTGGCCGATGATCACGGCCTATGACGCACTCACCGCGCAGGTCTTCGACGAGGCCGGCATCCCCGTGCTGCTCGTCGGCGACTCCGCCGCGATGGTCGTCTACGGCCACGACTCCACCATCCCCATCACGGTCGACGAGCTCATGCCGCTCGTCCGCGGCGTCGTGCGCGGCTCGACGCGCGCGATGGTCGTCGCCGACCTGCCCTTCGGGTCCTACCAGGCCTCGCCCGCGCAGGCGCTCGAGACCTCGGCGAGGTTCATGAAGGAGGCCGGCGCTCACGCCGTCAAGCTCGAGGGCGGCGCGCGCGTGCTGGCGCAGGTCGAGCTGCTCGCGTCGGCGGGCATCCCGGTCATGGCACACCTCGGCCTCACGCCGCAGTCGGTGCACGCCTTCGGCGGCTACCGCGTGCAGGGTCGCGGCGAGGACGGCGTACGCCTCATCCAGGACGCGAAGGCGCTGCAGGCTGCCGGTGCGTTCGCCGTGGTGCTCGAGGTGGTGCCCGCCGACCTCGCGACGCAGGTGTCGGAGATCTTGACGATCCCCACGATCGGCATCGGCGCCGGTGGTGGCACCGACGCACAGGTCATCGTGTGGCAGGACATGGCCGGCCTCACACCGGGCAAGACGGCGAAGTTCGTCAAGAAGTACGCCGACGTCCACCGCGTCCTGCTCGATGCCTCGAAGGCCTGGGCGTCCGACGTCGTCAGCGGCGCCTACCCCGCCCCCGAGCACACCTACGAATAGGCCGGCACCTGGACGCGACCTCACCGGTCCGCGAGCTACTGCCTGAATCCTTAGCTGTACGCACCACAACCGACGATTCGGGCGGTCACTCGGGACCTCAGCCGAAGCAGGCGGCCTTGGCGGTCGAGCTGGAGCTGTTCGAGCTCGTGGTGCTCGAGGACGACGGTTTCGGTGTGGCCGAGGACGCAGGCGGGTAGGCCGTCTCGTGGATCATCGCGTTCCACATGTCGTCGGCCTTGCTCGTGATCCACACGACGTTCTCGCCGTCCCCACGAGGCTTCCAGGGGACGGTGTAGAAGGCGATGTCGCTCGGCTTGATCGAGGCCATGCTCAGCACGAAGGTCTGGAGCGAGTCGCCCGAGAGACCCTTGTCAACCGTGAGGGAGCCGGCGACCTGGGAGAGCACGTCGTAGAGCCGGATCGGGTCGGTCGCCAGGTGGGAGTCCGAGGCCTCCTGGATGAGGACCGTGAGGAAGAGCTGCTGGTGGTCGATCCGCTCGAGATCGCTGCCCGTGCTGCCCAGGATGTGCCGAGCGCGCGCGAGTTGCAGCGCGGTCTTGCCGTTGATGTGAGTGGTGCCCTGGGGCAGATCGAGGTCGGTCCCTTGCATGCCGCCGTGGCCGTCCGAGCGGATGGGATCGAGCAGACGGCGCGTGGCGCACACCGTCACGCCGCCGAGCGCGTCGACGATGGCCTTGAAGCCGTTGAAGTCGACTTCTAGGAAATGCGTGATGGGTATGTGCGTCAGGTATTTCACGGCGGCGAGCACGCAGCCGCGACCGCCCGCGCCGAACGCGGCGTTGAACTTGCCGGTGACCATCGACCCGTCGGTCCTACCGTCGGCATTGCACCCCGGTCGCGTCACCCACGAGTCGCGCGGGATGCTCACGGCGAAGGCGGACTTCCGGTCGGCGGAGATGTGCAGGATGAACGCGGTGTCGGACTTGCCGTTGCCGCTCGAGTCGGCGGTGGAGCCGAACCCCGGTCCCTGCGCGGTACGCGTGTCCGAGCCGACGACGAGGATGTTCTCGGCCGTGAAGGTCTGCGGCTCGGCGGCGTGCGTCGCGCCGGCACTGGTCGTCACGGCGTCGGGCGTCGCCGACGCGAGCTGGCTCGAGAGCGAGTCGTCGACGGTGAGCTGGTTCTCGACGCCGTTGACGGCGGTGAGGCCAACCCAGCACCCGGTCGTGAGCAGCAGCGCCGCGACCGAGAGCCCGGTGACGGTCATGCGTAAGGCACGTGATCCGGCTGCGGTGTCCCCCTGCATCCGGACAGCGTAGGAGCACGAGCCCCTTCGACGACACTCGTCGGCGTCAACTCTCGCGACGCCGATGCGCGCAGATCAGTGGAGCGCGACGCCCGCGGGTCAGACGTCGGTGACGCGGAGGCCGGCGTGCGCCTTGTAGCGGCGGTTCATCGAGATGAGGTTGGCGGTCATCGCCTCGACCTGGTGGGCGTTGCGGAGGCGGCCGGCATAGATGCCACGCATGCCGGGGATGCGCGCGGCCAGCGCCTGCGCGACGGCGGTCGCATCGCGGTCGTCGCCCACGACGAGGATGTCGGTGTCGAGGGTCGCGATCGCCGCGTCGAGCAGCAGCACCGCCGACACGTGGTGGAACGCCCCGACGACGCGCGCGCCCGGAAGGACCGACGCCGCCTGCTGCGCCGCCGAGCCCTCCTCGACATCGAGGGCGAAGGCACCCTGCTTGTCGAATCCGAGCGGGTTCACGCAGTCGATGACGACCTTGCCGACAAGGACGTCGGCCAGCGAGACGAGCAGGTCCCGGTGGCCGTCGAAGGGAACCGCCACGACCAGGACGTCCGATGCCTCGGCGCACCCGGCGTTGTCGGCGCCGGTGACCCCCTGCCCGATCTCGGCGGCCGCGGCCTGGGCGCGCTCGGCCGAGCGCGAGCCGATGACCACGCGCTGACCGGCGGTCGCGAGTCGCACCGCGAGACCGCGCCCCTGCTCGCCAGTGCCACCGAGGACACCGACGACAAGACCCGTGACATCGGGCAGGTAGTACGCCGTACGGGTGACTGGGGCTGCGGCGTCCGACGACGCGGTGCTCTCGCTCATGCGTCGATCCAACCAGTCTCCGTCCCCGTGCGGCACGATGCCCCCTGTGGATTCATCAGCGGTCAGCCTGTTGCGCGAGGTGCTCTCGAGCACCGGATGGGTCGACCGCACGCGCGGCTTCGCCCGCTCCCTGCGACGCTCGACCGACTCCGGCGAGGGCCTGCTGCTCGTCGGTACGCCGACCCAGGAGCCGTGGCACCTCGCCGCACACCTCGATGACGAGGCCCGCTTCGCCGGGATCCCCACCCTCTCGCCGACCCTGATCCGCTGGAACCCGCAGCCGGGTGCGCCGCAGCACCTGTCCTACGGTCTCGAGCGACTCGAGGCCGCGCACCGCGGCGAGACCTTGTTCGTCGTCGCCCCCGACAACCCGACCGAGGAGCTCCTCGAGCGCCTCGCTGACGCGCGACGGACCGGTGCGACCCTGCTCACCATCGACACCGGAGACTCCGACCTCGCGGGCCTCGCGCACGACCAGCTCATCGTGCCCTCGCGCGGCCTCACCGCGATGGGTGAGCCTTCCGGCCTCGCGATCGGGTTGCAGGCAGCAGGTCTCGCCGACATCGACCTCACTCTTCCCAGCGTCTCGTTCGACACGGTCCAGCACCTGGTCTCGGCCGCCGCCGGCGAGGACCTCGCTGTCACGCAGGCGCTCGCGACCGGATCACGTCGAGGCTTCCGCGACCGGCTGGCCCGGATGCTTGATGGCCTCCAGGGCGCACCCAGCACCCGCGACTGGTGACCGGGCGCGCGACTCTGCTCGCGCAACTCGCATGCGTCAGCACGGGGTGATGGCCCAGACTCGCTCGACGTGACCGACTCGAACGCTCCTCGCTGGCGCATCGACGTCTCACCCCTGCGCACCTCGCGCGACTTCCGGCTGCTCCTCTGGTCGGGTGTCGTGTCCTACCTCGGATCGATGTTCACGTTCGTCGCCGTGCCACTGCAGGCGCAGCAGCTCACCGGGTCGTTCGTCGTCGTGGGTCTGCTCGGGCTCGTCGAGATCGTGCCGATCATCGTGTTCGGGCTGTGGGGCGGAGCGCTTGCCGACCACCTCGACCGTCGACTCATGATCCTGGGTGCAGAAGCGGGATCGTTGATCTGCTCGCTGCTGCTGCTCGTCAACGCCCTGCAACCGCGGCCGCAGGTGTGGGTGCTCTTCGTCGCCGGCGCGCTCGCGGCGATGTTCGACTCGCTGCAACGACCGTCGCTCGAGGCACTCGTGCCACAGACCGTCGACCATGAGCACCTCGCGGGTGCAGCTGCTCTCATGTCGCTGCGGTGGAGCACTGGCTTCATCCTGGGCACGTCGATCGCCGGTGTCGTCGCGAGCTATCTCGGTGTCGCGGTCGCCTACGGCGCCGATGTCGTGTCGTTCATCGTGTCGCTGCTGCTTCTTGTGCGCCTGCGCAGCCGTGGTCGCGTCGTCGACGAGGGGTCACCCGGCCTCTCGCACGTGCTCGAAGGCGTCCGCTATGCCTGGAGCCGCAAAGATCTTCTGGGCACCTACGCGATCGACACCCTCGCGATGGTGTTGGCCTTCCCCTGGGCGGTCTTCCCCTTCGTCGCAGCGAGATACGACGCGCCGTGGTCGCTGGGACTCCTCTATGCCGCGAGCTCGGTCGGATCGACGATCGCATCGTTGACGAGCGGATGGACGACCCGCGTGCATCGACATGGACGCGCGATCGTCGTCGCCGCATCCGTCTACGGACTCGCCATCGCGGGCTTCGGACTCTCCACGTCGTTGGCACTCGCACTTGTCTTCCTCGTCCTTGCCGGCGCCTTCGACATGGTGAGCGGAATGTTTCGGATGTTGGTGTGGAACCAGTCGATTCCGGACTCGCTTCGCGGTCGCATGGCCGGCATCGAGATGCTGTCATATGCGATCGGCCCGCAGCTCGGCAATGCACGCGTGAGCTTCGTCGCGCAGTCACGCGGACTTGCAGTGTCGATCGCTTCGGGTGGAATCCTTTGTGCTGCAAGCGTTCTCGCACTCGCTGCTGCGCTTCCTTCGCTCTGGACCTACGACGTACGCACATCGCTGCACGTCGATGCTGTTCGACAGAGTCGTCACGATGCGACAATCGATGACGAGTTGTGACACCCTTTGAGACGCACTCGGCGTTACCACGAGCGCGACACGAAGTAGGTGTACGACGCGAACGTCCGCCAACTTGTCGTCACGCTCTGCCACAGTTCACACGAAGGCTTCCGACACCAGGGTCGGAAGACGACTCAGGGAGGCATCGTGGCGGCTGCTAAGCCCACCGCGAAGAAGGTTGCCAAGAAGGCACCCGCGAAGAAGGTTGCTGCGAAGAAGGCTCCGGCCAAGAAGGCAGTAGCGAAGAAGGCACCGGCTAAGAAGGCAGCGGCGAAGAAGGCTCCGGCCAAGCGCGCCGTCGCCAAGAAGGCCCCCGCCAAGAAGGCCGTAGCGAAGAAGGCTCCGGCCAAGAAGGCACCGGCGAAAAAGGCACCGGCCAAGAAGGCAGTGGCGAAGAAGGCACCGGCCAAGCGCGCCGTCGCCAAGAAGGCCCCCGCCAAGCGCGCCGTCGCCAAGAAGGCTCCGGCCAAGAAGGCCGTAGCGAAGAAGGCTCCGGCGAAGAAGGCACCGGCCAAGCGCGCCGTCGCCAAGAAGGCCCCCGCCAAACGGGCCGTCGCGAAGAAGGCCCCGGCTCGCAAGGCCCCGGTCAAGCGCGTGGCGAAGAAGGCCTGACCGCACCACGTCTCACGACAGCAGAACGCCCGGCACCTCTGAGGTGCCGGGCGTTCTGCTGTGCCGTCCAGCGAGTCGCGAGAGCCCGTGAGCCCACGGCCCTCTGAGCCGCGGGCTCAGTCGTCGTCGGCCGCGTCGAACGTGTCGTTGCGCGCCTTCATCCGGTCGAGCACACCCTGTGCCTCTGCCTGGGTGCCATAAGGACCGACGCGTTCGGAGTTGGGATCGCCGTCACCCTCCTCGACCGTCTGAGTCCTGAGGTTGAACCACCACTGCTCGCTCATCCGTCCTCCTTCTTCCCCGGACGCCGCATCGACGCACTCCTCCTAGACTCTGCACCATGCCACTTCAGCCCGGTGCCGTCTCCCCCGTGCGCAACGTCCCGCCGCACATCCCACGCCCTGACTACGTCGGCAAGCCGCGCGCAGCCCGCAGCACCGGCTCGCACGTGCAGAGCGCCGACACGATCGAGCGGATGCGCAGCGCCGGACGACTCGCGGCGCAGGCGCTCGCGGCGGTCGGCGAGGCGGTCGTGCCCGGTGTCACGACCGACGAGCTCGACCGCGTCGGTCACGAATTCCTGTGCGACCACAACGCCTACCCGTCGACCCTCGGCTATCCCGGCGGTGGACGCGGTCCGGTCTACACCAAGTCGCTGTGCAGCTCGCTCAACGAGGTGATCTGTCACGGCATCCCGGACTCGACCGTCGTCGCCGACGGTGACATCGTCAACATCGACATCACGGCGTTCATCCACGGGGTGCACGGCGACACCAACGCGACCTATCTCGCCGGCGACGTCGACGAGGAGTCACGTCTGCTGGTCGAACGCACTCACGAGGCCACGATGCGCGCCATCACGGCGGTGACACCGGGCCGTCCGCTCAATGTGATCGGCCGGGTGATCGAGTCCTACGCCAAGCGCTTCGGCTACGGCGTCGTCCGCGACTTCACCGGCCACGGCATCAACACCGCGTTCCACTCCGGGCTCGTCGTGCCGCACTTCGACGACCCGACCGCGACGACCATCCTCGAGACCGGCATGACGTTCACCATCGAGCCGATGCTGACGCTCGGCACCTACGACTGGACCATGTGGAGCGACGGCTGGACCGTTGTGACGGCGGACCTCAAGCGGTCGGCGCAGTTCGAGCACACGATCGTCGTGACCGACTCCGGCGCGGAGATCCTCACCCTGCCGTGACGGCGCCAGCCACCACCGGATCCCGGGATGTCTCCGCCTGACGAGTGACATCGGCGGGCGTCCGACCCCGCGTGGAGCATCGGGGGGCGGCACTCCCCTAACCTCGTGCCATGAGCACCGACACCCATCCGCTGGGATGGCCCGATGACGTCCGCACCCTGGCGATCGACGTCGGCGGCAGCGGCTTCAAGGCCGCCGTGCTCGACCCTTCCGGGGTGATGCTCACCGAGCGCGTCCGCGTGGACACCCCTTACCCGTGCACGCCCGAGACCCTCGTGAGCTCGCTGGTCTCCCTCACCGAGCACCTTGGCGTGCACCACCGGGTCTCGGTCGGCTTTCCCGGGCTCGTCCGCAACGGCAAGGTCCGCAACATCCCGTCACTGTCGCGGTCGGCCTACGACGGTGACACCGACCCGGAGCTCGAGGCGGCCTGGCGCGGGTTCGACCTGGCCGGTGCGTTGAGCGCGGCTTTCGGCACTCCGGTCAAGGTCGCCAACGACGCCGACGTGCAGGGCTGCGCGGTCGTCAAGGGTGAGGGCTCGGAGTTCGTGATGACGCTGGGCACCGGTGTCGGCACCGCTCTCTTCCTCGACGGCAAGCTGCTCCCGCACCTCGAGGGCGGGCACGCGCCGTTCCGTAAGGACCAGACGTTCGAGGAGCAGCTCGGCAACGTCACCCGCAAGGACGTCGGCAACTCGCGCTGGGGCCGGCGGGTGGTCAAGGCGATCGCGGCCTACGACCGGTTCCTGTTCTTCGACACCATCTACCTCGGCGGCGGCAACGCCAAGCACCTCGATCCCGAGCAGCTCCCCACGCACGCCGTGGTGGTCGACAACACCGCGGGCATCGTCGGCGGGGTACGTCTCTGGGATCTCGACGCCTGAGCCGCGCGTAACGCTAGCGAGCGCCCGTGACGCACGGAACACTCGCCGCACCGCCGCCACAACTGATCCGGCTTTCAATGATCTCGCATCGTCGATACTCTGGCGATCATGACCAGGTGGCTCTCCGCGGACCAGCAGACGCACTGGCGCGCCTACATCGCCGCGACGACTCTGCTCGCCGACAAGCTCAACCGCGAGATGCAGTCCGCGCACGGCATCCCGATCGCTGACTACGAGATCCTCGTCCGGCTCTCTGAGGCGCCGGACCGTCGGCTGCGGATGAGCCAGCTCGCGGAGTTCACCCTCGCCAGCCGTAGCCGTCTGTCGCACCAGATCGACCGCCTCGAGAAGGTCGGGCTCGTCGCACGCGAGGCGTGCGAGACCGACAAGCGTGGCGCCAACGCCGTCCTCACCGAGCCGGGCTGGGAGCTGCTCGTCGCCGCGGCCCCGACCCACGTCACAGGCGTGCGTGAGCACCTCGTGGACCTGCTCACCGACGAGCAGTTCGAGGCTCTCGGCGACGCCCTCGAGATCGTCGCGAGCCGGCTGCAGGCCGAACCCGACTGCGAGGAAGCAGCAAGCTAGACCCAGCGATGGAGTGACGCACTGGCGGGAGCGCAGCATCGCGTCGTCAGCAACGAGCGAGCGTCACAGGTGCCCGCCGCGGCGTCGGGTGCCCGCCAGGATGATGGCGCCGATCGCGAGCAGGCTCACCGCGCTCAGCAACGGCACGAGCGGGTCGCTGCCCGTGTGCGGGAGCGTGCCGCCGGTGTTGGGCAGCGACTCGGAGTCCGACGGCGATCCCCCGGTGCTCGGCAGCGACTCCGTCGCCGACGGTCCGGTGCTCGTCACCGACGGGATGCCCGACGACGACGTGTTCGACGGCGTGCCCGAGGACGACGTGTTCGACGGCGTACCCGAGGACGACGTGTTCGACGGCGTACCCG
>JANXWJ010000271.1 GCA_025351185.1 Candidatus Nanopelagicales bacterium | reverse complement strand
GGCACGGCCTTCGCCTATCAGATCAAGGTGGCGGGCAAGCTGGTCCGCAACTTGCGGCTGTCCGGCGAGACCCTGGCGAGGATCTTCACCAACCAGATCACGAACTGGAACGACCCAGCGATCACCTCCGACAACAACGGTCGCAAGCTCCCGTCGATCCCCATCATCGTCGTCGTGCACGCCGAAGGATCTGGGTCAACGGCACAGTTCACCCGCTATCTCGACAAGCAATACCCCACGATCTGGCGGCCCTTCCTGGGCCAAGCAGGGTCGACCGAGTACTTCCCGCGCAAGGGTCAGATGATCGCCCAGAACGGCTCGGACGGAGTCATCAACTTCCTGACCTCCGGGGCCGCAAACGGTGCCATCGGCTACGACGAGTACTCCTACGCGCTGGCGAAGAACTTCCCAGTTGCCAAGATCAGGAACACCGCCGGCTACTTCACTCTCCCGACGCAGTACAACGTTGCGGTTGCCCTCACTCAGGCCAGGATCTGTGGCGTCGAGGTGAAGCCGAGCTCGACCAACCCGGACTGCTCGGGAAATCCGGCCAAGCCTGAGCAGTCGCCTCAGTACCTCCTGCAGAACCTCGACAACGTCTACACCTACTCCGACAACCGCAACTACGCGCTCTCGTCCTACTCCTACATCGTGATCCCGACCGCACCCGACGACAGTCGCATGACGACGGCGAAGCGCCAGACCCTCGTGGACTATCTTTACTACTCGATCTGCCAGGGCCAAGCAGAGATGGGTCCCATCGGCTATTCACCGTTGCCCGTCAACCTCGTGCAAGCGTCCTTCAACCAGACAGCCCGGCTGAAGACGGCCGATGCTGGTGTGGACCTCACGAAGCGAAACGTAGCCAACTGCAAGAACCCCACGTTCGTCGCGGGGAATCCCAAGGCCAACCAGCTTGCGAAGATCGCGCCTCAGCCGCTCCCGTGCGACAAGAGTGGTGCGGGGCCGTGCAACGGCAACGGCAACACCGGCACTGGCAAGGGCAGCAACGGTGGGGGATCGAACAACCCCGGGGGCGGCGGGACGAACAACTCCGGCGGCGGTGGCACGAACAACTCCGGGGGCGGCGGGACGAACAGCCCCGGGGGCGGTGGCACGAACAACCCCGGAGGCGGCGGGACGACGGGAAGCTCCGGCGTCGTGAACCCAGACACCGGTCAGGTGGACAACTCCGGGCGAAATGGCACCTCGGCCGATGTCATCGGCACAGCCACCGAGGTTGCCGCCTATCGCTCGTCTGATCTGAAGTCGTCGCTGGCACCTGTCGTGGCCTTCGAGATTGTTGCCTTGCTGGCCCTGCCGCCCGCCGCCTACTTCCTGTGGTTGCGTCGCCGTCGGAGCGCGGCCTGATGGCAGGTCGGCACCAGCATCAGGAGACGTCGGTGTCACGTCCGGCAACCCGGTCGCGGGCCGCGGGTCATGTGTGGCTGCGCTCGGCACTCGCCGGGCTGGTGGCTGCCGGCTTGGCCGTTCTCGGATCGACTGTCGCCTCAGCCCCGCTGCTGGGCCAGGCAGATGCGGCCGTGACGGCGATCGCATCAAGTTCCGTCACAGCGGGCATCGTTGCGAAGCGTGTCCACCTCGTCGACGGGGTCGACGTTGTCGCCGACACTCGCAGCGTGTCCGTAACGGTGGACGTGACCAAGTCGCTGAGAGATCGCGAGCCCATCAATGTCTCGTGGACGGGCGCCCATCCGACGGGTGGAATCGTCAACGACACGACATCGTCGCTTGCCGCAGAGCAGGAATACCCTGTCGTCATCCTGCAGTGCCGAGGGGTGACTTCGACGTCTGCACCAGCAGCTCAGCAGATCCGACCCGAGACCTGCTGGACGCAAAGCCCGAGAGAGCGCTACATCTCGGTCAACGATGACTTCCCGGCCTTTCGGCTGGACAGGTATGCGCCACCGAGCAGCCGAACCAGCAAGGCAGGCGTTCCCCCCACGCTTCCCACCGACTGCGCCGGACTGTCGTCAGGAACCGAGCGCTGGTTGCCCTTCGTCGCCGCTGGCGGCAAGTCCTACCTCGGCGGTCCGAACGGCTGTGGTCTGGTCGCTCCCGAGGCCGTGACCATCGACGGGAGCAGTCAGGTCGGCAACACGACCTACGCCCACACCGACCCGCTGGGCAATGGGACAGCGAAGTTCATCCTCCAGTCGTCGGACACGAATGCGTCTCTCGGCTGCTCCAACACGACTCCGTGCTCGCTGGTGATCATCCCGATCATGGGTGTCAGCTGCGACGCTGCCGGCGCCGGACTGCCTGCTGTGGATCAGCCACCGGTTGCGTTCCGCGCCCTATATCACAAGGGCTGTTCCGCCACTGGTAACTACCCCGCTGACGGCATCACCCCGGCTAACAAGGACACCGAGGAGGTCGCAGTCAGCGGGCGGCTCTGGTGGTCGGCGTCGAACTGGGCCAACCGCATCGCGGTGCCGCTGTCGTTCTCCCCTCCTGCCAACGTCTGCTCTCTCCTCACTTCCACTGAGCCGAGCCTGATCTACGGCTCCCAGCTGATGACGCAGGTCACTCTGCAGTGGGCACCCAAGTTCTGCACCGACCCGAAGCTCTTCAACTTCAAGCACGTCCAGACCAGCGAGCCACAGGCCAAGAACCTGCTGGGCGCCGGCACCGTCGAAGCTGCCTTCCAGGCCAACCCACCATCGACAGAGTTCACCCGACCGATCGTGCAGGCACCTGTCGCAGTGTCTGCCTTCGCAGTGGCCTTCGCAGTCGACGGTGCTGACGGGAAGCCGCTCGAGACGCTGAAGCTCACGCCTCGGCTGCTCGCCAAGCTGCTGACTCAGTCGTACGCCTCCAACCCGACGATCTCCGGCGAGAACGCCGCGGTCAAGGGCAACCCGCTCGACGTCGGTCGCGACCCAGAGTTCCGAGCGCTGAACCCGTCGCGCATCACCGACGCCTACTTCACCGAGGCTGCGGCGACGTTGTTCACCGTGTCCAGCGACTCCGACGTGATCCACTCGCTGACCGCGTACATCAACGCTGACCCCGATGCACGAGCATTCCTCGACGGCACCAACGATCCCTGGGGCATGCACGTCAACACCAACTACAAGGGTCTTGCCTTGCCGGTTGACGGTTGGCCGCAGCTCGACGCCTTCGTCTCGCCGTACTTCTCCAAGGCCAACCCTTGCATGGCGGGCAACGCCGTGCCATTCCTGCCCCTGGTCGCCGGCCCGGTGTCAGACCCCAACACGGTCGCGTTCAACATGCAATTCGGTATCGCGAACAGCCAGGTCTTCTGCAAGAACCCGGGTGAGTCCAACCAGAAGCTCGTGGCTCTGGGTCGTGAGACCCCTGGACAGCGGTTGCTGCTCGGAGTCGTCGGGTTGGGTGACGCGTCGCGCTATCAGCTGCCGACGGCGTCGCTCCTCTCGCACGTCGACTCCGGTGCGCCCGACAAGTTCACCGATGCTGCTGGACGCACCTTCGTCACGCCGACAGCGGCCTCTGTGGCCAGCGCAGCCGCGATGCTCAAGCCAGACAAGGCGCTCGGCACCTGGCCGGTGAACTACGCGGTTATGCGAACGTCAGCGTCGGGTGCGACCGCCTATCCCGGCATCATGATCCTGTCCCTCGATGTCCCCACCTCGGGTCTCAGCAAGTCAGCCGCGCTGCGCTACTCCCAGCTCATCACTTATGCGGCTGCCGGCGGGCAGGTTCCCGGCCAGGGCAACGGGTTGCTGCCACCGGGCTATCTTCCGATGACGGCTGCCAACGGCCTCGGCTCGCTCGTGTCCTATGCCGGTGATGCGGCGGCAGCGGTGCTCGCGCAGCAAGGCTATGTCCCCGCAGTCGACGGATCGACGAAGCCGCCGAAGCCGACGACTGCCCCCTCGACCGTGCCCAGCACGGGCACTCCCGGTCGGACGAACAACCCCTCCTCAGGAGCAGGAGGAGGTAACAGCAACGTGCCCTCCGCGACCCCGACTCCCTCAGCCTCGCCGAGCGCGTCGCCGAGTGCCAGTGCGACCGCAGTCGCGATCGTGGCTGTGGGGAAGACCTCGAGCGTCTCGGGCGGAGCGCTCGCAGGCGTCCTCCCAGCCCTGCTCGTCTTTGCCCTCGTGACGGGACTGACTGCTCTGCTGCTCGGCCTTTGGAAGCGCACGTGAGCATCTACGTCGACGGCGATCTTGTCACCCATCCAGGACCCACAGCGGATGGCATCGCAGCGGCTCCGGGTGGTCGAAAGGCTCTCCGCGAGGCGCGGGATGGCGGTCGCGCGCCGACCGCTGCTCCACGGACGCGCCAGGAGCTCCGATGTGCGCGGCGACAGGTGTCGACCGGGCGGGGCATGTTCGTCTGGATCCTGGCGACGGTCAGCCTGCTGTCCGTCTGGTTCGTGATCTACGCCGTGGCGCTCACGCCGTTCCAGGAGTCGCACCAGCAGGCGGTCCTCTACAACACCATGCGTGAACGCCTCGCGTCGCAGACGGCACCGGTCGGCGGCACCATCGCTCCGGGAAGCCCCGTCGCCCTCCTGTCGGCCCCGATGCTAGGTCTCGCCGACACCGTGGTCGTCGAAGGAACGGCGGCGGGCGATCTGATGGCGGGTCCTGGTCACCGTCGCGACAGCGTGCTGCCCGGCCAAGCAGGCGTCTCTGTGCTCTACGGGCGGGCGTCGCTCTTCGGTGGACCCTTGGGGTCGCTCGCGAACGCACGACCGGGTGACGTGCTGACCGTGACGACTGGTCAGGGAGAATTCACCTACGTCGTCGAGGGCGTGCGCCGGGCCGGAGACTTCTTCCCGCAACCCCTCG
>JANXWJ010000245.1 GCA_025351185.1 Candidatus Nanopelagicales bacterium | reverse complement strand
GGCTCGAGGACCCGGCTGCCACCGCCGCCAAAGCCGATCGCGACAAGGTGCTCGCCGACCTCGCTGCCGGGCGCCTCAGCATCGACGAGGCCGAGACCCTGCTGGCCGACTGACCACCCCGAGATATGTGCTCACCTCGCGCACCACCGCCTCGTGGGCACGCATCTCGGGGCGTGTTCGCGCAGAAGGTGTTCCGCCGAGCGCGAATCCCGCGTGACCAGTCAGACCTAGACGGAAGGCTCCTGCGCATGACCCCATCCACCGCAGACGCTGCGATCCACGCCGAAGGGCTGGTCAAGCACTTCGGCGACGTCAAGGCCGTCGACGGACTCGATCTCACAGTGCCCTATGGCACCGTCGTCGGTCTGCTCGGACCCAACGGCGCCGGCAAGACCACCACGGTGCGCATCCTCGCCACGCTGCTCCGCGCCGATGCCGGTCATGCGACCGTGGCCGGCATCGACGTCGCGTCCAAGCCCGATGCAGTCCGCCGGTCCATCGGTCTGACCGGGCAGTACGCCGCCATCGACGAATACCTCACCGGTCGGGAGAACCTCGACATGGTCGGACGGCTCTACCACCTGCCCTCGGCGTATGTGAAGAAGCGCGCCGACGAGCTGCTCGAGCGGTTCGCGCTCTCCGACGCCGCCGACCGTCCGGCCAAGACCTACTCCGGCGGCATGCGACGTCGGCTCGACCTCTCGGCCAGCCTCATGGCGACGCCGGCCATCCTGTTCCTCGACGAGCCCACGACCGGCCTCGACCCGAGGTCACGGCTGCAGATGTGGGAGGTCATCAACGACCTCGTCGCTGACGGCACCACGGTGCTCCTCACCACGCAGTACCTCGAAGAGGCTGACCAGCTCGCGCAGGACATCGTCGTCATCGACCGTGGCAAGGTCATCGCGCACGGCACGAGCGACGAGCTCAAGACCCAGGTCGGTGGTGACCGCCTCGAGATCGTGGTGACTGCCGGGTCCGAGCTCGGCGCCGCTGCTGCCTCGTTGCGTGCCGTCTCCGACGGTGACGCGACCATCGACGACGACACCCGCAGGGTGACCGCACCGGTCTCAGGTGGCTCGACCGTGCTCGTCGACGCGGTGCGCTCCCTCGACGCCGCCGGCATCAAGATCGACGACCTGGTGCTTCGTCGCCCGACGCTCGACGACGTCTTCCTCACCCTCACCGGCCATGCGGCCGAGGAGGTCGCCGCCCCCGCCCCGACAACGGGCCGCCGTCGCGGCCGCAAGGAGGCCTGAGATGGCCAGCATCACCGCGCCCACCGTCGCGATGCAGCCCAAGTCGCGACCGGCCATCGGCTGGTTGCTCCACGACGGCATGGTGGTGGCCAAGCGCAACCTCATCCAGACCG
Source organism: Candidatus Nanopelagicales bacterium (assembly GCA_025351185.1). GTDB lineage: Bacteria > Actinomycetota > Actinomycetes > S36-B12 > CAIYMF01 > Longivirga. The sequence goes on along the minus strand of JANXWJ010000245.1, from coordinate 6,031 downwards.
TCCGGGTGCCCGAGGCGATCTTCTTCTCCCTCGTGCAGCCGGTGATCTTCGTCCTCATGTTCGCCTACGTCTTCGGTGGGGCGATCCCGATCCCGGGCGCCGATCCCGACGCGGGTGCGCAGGCCTACCGCGAGTTCCTCGTCCCCGGCATCTTCGGTCAGACGGTCGCCTTCGCGGCCGCGTCGTCAACGGTCGGGCTCGCCGAAGACCTGCACAAGGGGATCATCGACCGCTTCCGCTCGCTGCCCATGGCACCGGGCGCGGTGCTCTTCGGGCGCACCGCCGCGGATGCGCTCCGCCAGATCCTGGTCCTCGTCGTGCTCTCGCTGACCGGTCTCGTCGTCGGGTGGCGCATCCACAACGGCGCGCTGTCCGCGATCGGTGCCTACGCCCTGCTCGTGCTCTTCGCCTACACCGTCGCCTGGGTGGGCGCGTGGGTCGGCCTGCACATGCCCAACCCGGAGACCGCGAGCACCGCGGGCCTCATCTGGATCTTCCCGCTGACGTTCCTGTCGAACGCCTTCGTGCCGCTCGCCGGCATGCCCCCGGTCATCAAGACGATCGCCGAGTGGAACCCGGTCTCGTCACTGTGTCTCGCCTGCCGCGAGCTGTTCGGCAACCCGACCGGCGAACCCCCCGGCGGCTGGAACGTCTGGTCGCTGGACCACGCCGCGCTCTACACAGTGCTGTCGTGCGTGGTCGTCATCGCGATCTTCTCGGCCCTCGCCGTCCGGACCTACCGCCGCTCCACCGGCTGATCCCGCAGTCGCTACATCCCAGGTCAGCGGTGGCTATCAGCCGGTGTAGGCCTCGGCGCTGAGGATCTCGACCTGGAGCTTCTTGCCGTTGGGCGTGGCGTACTCCACCGTGTCGCCGATCTTCTGGCCGAGCACCGCAGCACCGAGCGGCGAGGTGGGGGAGTAGACGTCGATCGAGGTGGTCGCTGCCTCCTCGCGACTGCCGAGGAGGAACGTCTCGGTGTCGCCGAACGCTGGGAAGCGCACGGAGACGACCTGTCCCTGCGCGACGGTGCCCTCGGCCGCGGTCGGTGCGCCGATCTTCGCGATCTCGAGCAGGTGGCGCAGCACCTTGACGCGCGCCTCGTTCTTGCCCTGCTCCTCCTTGGCCGCGTGATAGCCGCCGTTCTCCTTGAGGTCGCCCTCCTCGCGCGCTGCCTCGATGCGCTTGACGATCACCGCGCGTCGCGGTCCGGAGCGTTCGGCCAGCTCCTCCCGCAGACGGTCGAAGGCCTCCTGGGTCAGCCAGGTCTCCGGGGTGCTGGTGTCGCTCACGGGAATCGCTGCCTTCGGTGGTCGGGACGAACAGGTCGGTGCTGTGACGTGCCGGAGCGGGTGGAGCTGCAGTGTGGCGGCGCCGGTGACGCCAAGATCGCGGGTGCGCGGTCCGGAGGTACCAGCGTACGGGCGAAGCGCCCCGGGTGCGCGAGTGCTAGCTGCCGTCGATCGCGGTCACCTGCGGCGGGTTGGTCGTGCCGGGGAGGAACTGCGGCAGGTCGACGCGCGGGGGATCGTTCGGTGTGCAGCCCAGGACCTCGACCGTCGTCGCGAGTGCGTAGGTCGCGAGGGAGTAGGTCGGCGCGACGTGGTCGCGGCCGCGTGTGATGCGCACGGTGGCATAGCCGACATCGGCGTGCTTCTCGCTCTGCGCCCGGATCACGCACACGGTGTCGCTGACCTCGTCGCGGTGCACGTCGAACGTCACATCGACCCGGGTGTCGTTCACGACGGTGAACCGCAGCAGCGTGGACTGCACGCCGTTGGTCGCGAGGCGATAGGTCACGAAGCCGATGACGGCCAGGAACACCGCCACGAGCGCGACGATCCCGACCACGAGCGCGCGCGAGCTGCGACCCACGCCATAGCGGGCCGCGAGCGCCGGACTGAGCGTCGGCTCGGGCACGGGACCTCCTGGGGCGTGGGCAGGGTGCGGACCGCTGTCGAGCACGGCCGAGAGCCGTCGCGGGCCGGTCTGCCGGGCGATGGCTCGCGCCGTCGGCGGTGTCTGGGACACTTCAGTGTCTCTCACCCCTCCCTTGGAGCCGATCGTGACCCTGCCGCTCGAGGCGACCCCGCCGAGCTCCGGCCTGCCCCGCTCCGGGGAGCGCCTGCGCCTGATGGCCGTCCACGCCCACCCTGACGACGAGTCGAGCAAGGGCGCGGCCACGATGGCGCGCTATGTCCACGAGGGCGTCGAGGTGCTCGTCGTCACGTGCACCGGAGGTGAGCGCGGCGACGTGCTCAACCCGGCGCTGGCCGACGACCCGGCGGTGATGGCCGACATCGCCGGCGTACGCCGCGCCGAGATGGCCGAGGCGGCACGCATCCTCGGCGTCGAGCAGACCTGGCTCGGCTTCGCCGATTCTGGTCTCCCCGAGGCCGACGAGAACGGCGTGACGCCACCGCTGCCCGAGGGCTGCTTCGCACTCCTGCCCCTCGACGACGCGACCGAGCCTCTCGTGCGGCTGGTGCGCGAGTTCCGCCCGCACGTGATGACGACCTACGACGAGAACGGCGGCTATCCGCACCCGGACCACATCCGCACCCACGAGGTGTCGATGCGAGCGTTCGAGGCGGCGGGTGACCCTGAGCAGTTCCCCGGCATCGGTGACCCGTGGCAGCCGAGCAAGCTGTACTACCACCTGACCTTCCACAAGCAGCGGCTCATCGCGCTGCACGAGGCCTGCCTGGCCGAGGGCATGGAGTCACCGTTCGGCGAGTGGCTGGAGAACTGGGTCGACAAGCCGGAGGACGCCGCGCGCCTGACCACCCGGGTGCCGTGCGGGGACTACTTCGAGGTCCGCGACGCCGCCCTCAAGGCTCATGCCACCCAGGTCGACCCGGAAGGTCGGTGGTTCCACCTCTCGACCGACGCGCAGCGTCGGGTGTGGCCGACGGAGGACTATCAGCTCGCACGTTCGCTGGTGTCCGACGTGCCGGCCGACGGCTCTGAAGACGACCTGTTCGCCGGACTCCGCGCGACCGCCGAGTCCGTCTCCGCCTGATCGAGGATTCCCGTGCCGTACCTGCTCACCGTGCTCGTCCTCGCCGCCTCCCCCTCGCCCTCACCGTCGGGCTCGGGGGCAGCGGTCCCTCCCGACGACAGCGTGAGCCCGGGCCTGCTCGGGTTCTTGTCGTTCCTCTTTCTCGGCATCGCGGTGCTGCTCATCGCGCGCGGGCTCAACAAGCAGCTCAAGCGCGTGACGTTCGACGAGGATGCCGTCAACGCCGCCGGTGCTGTCGAGCTGTCGCCGGACGACGCAGCCACGCAGGCTGCACCGGCGGATATCGATGCGACACAAGCGGAAGCGGGCCCGACCACGGGAGAAGGTCCCGCGGTCGAGCCCGCTGCCGACGCGGAGCAGTCGCAGGCCTGAGCCTCAGACCTCGGTCGTCTCACGGTCGAGCGCAGCGGCGTCAAGGAGCTCGCTGCTCGGCCGGCGTCGACGGGTCTGCATCAGCAGCGCGAGGGCTGCGAGGCCCACGATGACCACGCCCACCATCCAGATGCGTCCCATCTCCGGCGCTGTGCTGACGACAGGCGGCACATGCGTCTCGGCGGCGACCAGGCTGGTCGTGGCTGGCGCGGCAGGCGCGGCGGAATAGCTGAACAGCAGGGTGCCCTCCACCGGGTCGCCGTCGTCGGACACGATCAGGTAGACGAGTCGATAGAGCCCGGGTGCCTGGTCCTGCGGCCATGAGACTGTGATGGTGGATCCGTTGAGGACAGGGTCGCCGGTGGCGACGAGCGGTCCGTCGGTGTTCTGCGCCTTGACCGAGGTGACCGAGCGAGGCGCCTCGTTGAACGTCAGCGTGACCTGTGTGGGGGGCGCTGGCAGTGCGGCAGCATTGGCCGGCGAGCTCGTGAGCAGCTTGGTGTGGGCCGATGCCGGTGCGGCGATGACGACCGCGAGAGGCAGGGCGAGCAGCACGGCCATCAGCGCGAGCAGCCACGAGGGTGTGGGTCGGCGCTGCAGGCGCAGCGTGCGCTCACCGGGGTGGGTCCAGGTGTGCATGGGAGCTCCAGAGGAGTCGCAGGGTTGTCGTCTGCTCGCGCCCGTTCGGCGAGATCGGTCAGGACGCGGAGCGCAGCAGGCCGCGTCGCTTGGCGATCGCGACAGCCTCCAGCTGCGAGTGTGCGTCGAGACGTGCGAGCAGGGTCTTCACATAGCCCCGAGTCGTATGGATGGACAGTCCGAGGCGGCGCGAGATCTGTTGCACCGCAAAACCTTCACCGAGCAGGTTGAGCACTTCGTGCTGACGGGGAGTGAGGTCGGCCGCATCGACATCGACGACCACGAGCTCCTCGGTCGCCGCAACCACCAGCTGTGCCGGCGCGATGAGAGTGCCGACCCGGCTCGAGCGGATCGCGTCGAGGATGTCCTCGAGCGGCGAGGCCTTCAGAAGGTAGGCGCACACACCGACTCGGGCGGCGGCGCGCAGCACGTCGGCGCGGGCCACGTCGGCCACCATGATGATGCGGATGTCGGGACGGCGGCCGAGCAGGTCGGCGGCGAGCGAGACGCCGCCGTCAGCCACGAGCTCGGTGTCGATGACGACGATGTCGGGCGCCGTGGCGAGGAACGCCTGACGGCCCTCGGACTCACTGAACGCGCGACCGACACACTCGAGATCCGACTGGGTGTGGAGCACTGCTGAGAGAAGCTCGGCAAAAAGTCGGTGCGTGTCGATCACGAGCACGCGTCCATAGCGGCCCTGACGAGGAAGTCCCCGTGGCTGTAGCTCGGCCATGCTCATCACCCCTCTCGGGCGTCGGATCTGATCTCGTGGTCGCGGCTGCGGAGCCCCGCGTCACCGCCCCCCGACGGCTGACGCACCCGGTGCGCAACTCGATCAAGGTAGTTGCCCTCTGTCACCACGTGATCCGTCCAACGGGTCCTAAGACTCATCCGTTCGGAGGATGCCGAGGCAAGCCTTGCCTGATGCCTCCGAACGAGTGAAACCGTCACGTTGTGTGGGGCTCACGTCTGCGTTTGCTCACCTGCGGTCACATTCAGGTCCAGCACCCCCCTATCTGGGGGGTCCCACTCGGAAAAATGACCCGAAGTTACGGGATAGGCAGTCACAGGTAGTCGCTGCTTACCTGGTTGTGGGGTCGTAGGACCTCAGTCCGGGCCGGGGGGCTCGGCGTCACCCTGTGGGGGAGTTGCACGACATGGTCACTCATCGTGAGCGCATCGTCTGGACAGTCACACATCTCGTGTGTGCTCCGGAGCGCCCCGCGGACCGGTCCACGGACTTGGCCCTCCCCACCCCCTCGCTGTCGATCGAGCGCCGTATGGCGCAGTTGGGACGTGCATCGTGACCGGCATCTCTGGGATGGCTGACGCCGTGCTGCGAGGCTCGAAGCGCATCGTGCGCTCGCGGGCCACCGCGCTCGCGGGAGCCTCGGCGCTGCTTCTGGGCCTCGTGGCCGTGACGACGACTGCTGTCGTCGCGCCCGCCGCCGCCGCAGCTCCGCTGACAGCTCTCGACCTCAAGTTCATCTCGGGGGTCAACGGCACCGCGCTGAAGGGTGCGCTGCTCGACACGGCGACAGCCCCGCTGACCTACCAGTACCTCATCCAGTACGAAGCGACCGGCATCGCCGGCGACTCGGCGAAGAACTGCCTCCCGCCGGCGCCCAAGTCGACCGGCACCGACCCTCAGTACCCCAACAACTGCCAGTGGCCGGGCACCCGCACGTCCAACACCGGTGACCCGATCGTGGCCTCCGGCAACCAGGACGACATCAAGGCGGGCCACGTCGATCTCAGCGTCCTCCAGGGGTTCTGCGCCGACCAGGCCGCCAAGGCCAACAGCACGCCGGAGTCTCCCTCGCAGCCGTGTCGCTTCCTGATCTCGATCAAGGCTGATGGCTACGAGATCGGCGGCGCACACTTCAGCGTCCCCTTCAACTCCAAGGTGACCACCCAGCCGGCTGCGACACTCGCGACCGCGCCCGTGGTCTCGCTGCTGCAGTACCCCCTCCCGCTCGCGAACATCCGCGTGCG
>JANXWJ010000207.1 GCA_025351185.1 Candidatus Nanopelagicales bacterium | reverse complement strand
TGGGTCGAGCACGACCCGAACGAGATCTGGGCCGCAGCGCTGACCGCCGTACACGCCGCGCTGGCCGACCTCGGCCCGGATGCCGACCAGCCGACCGCTCTCGGGATCACCAACCAGCGCGAGACCGTCGTGCTGTGGGACCGCGAGACCCTGGGGTCACCGCGCCGCGCGATCGTCTGGCAGGACCGGCGTACGGCTGGCCTGTGCGAGCAGTGGCGGTCCGACGGTCGCGAGCCGCGCGTCATGGAGCTGACCGGACTGCGGCTCGACCCGTACTTCAGCGCGACGAAGCTGACCTGGATCGCCCTCAACGAGCCGCACGTGTGGGCTCAGGTCACCAGCGGGCGCGTCGCGGTCGGCACGGTCGACTCCTATCTGGTCGCCCGGCTCACCCGCGGCCTGCACCACGTCACCGACGCGTCCAACGCGTCGCGGACGTTGCTCTACGACATCCACGAGGGCGGCTGGAGCAACGAGCTGTGCCAGCTCTTCGGCGTGCCCCGCGACGCGCTCCCCGAGCTCGTGCCGTCCTACGGCGCGTTCGGGCGCACCGACCCCGCGGTGTTCCTCGGACTCGACCTGCCCATCGCGGGCATCGCGGGCGACCAGCAGGCGGCCCTGTTCGGCCAGGCCTGCTTCACCCCCGGCTCGAGCAAGTGCACCTACGGCACGGGGTCATTCGTCCTCGTCAACACCGGCGACCGGCCGGTGGCGTCCTCGACCGGGTTGCTCACGACGGTCGCCTGGCAGCACCCCGACGGCCGCCTCACCTACGCCCTCGAGGGCGCGGTGTTCGTGACCGGGGCAGCCGTGCAGTGGCTGCGCGACGGGCTGCAGATCATCGACAGCGCCGCTGACACCGAGGCGATCGCGCAGTCCGTGCCGGACTCCGGCGGGGTGGTCTTCGTACCCGCGCTGACCGGCCTCGGCGCACCCGACTGGGACCCGCACGCCCGCGGCACGATCCTCGGCCTCTCACGCGGCACCACCCGTGCGCACATAGTCCGGGCGACCCTCGAGGCAATCGCGTTCGAGGTGCAGGACGTCGTCGAGCTCATGGTCCGCGAAGGCCGGGTCTCGCTCCCCGAGCTCGCCGTCGACGGCGGCGCTTCCGCAAACAACTTCCTCTGCCAGCTGCAGGCCGATGCCCTCCAGGTCCCGGTCGCCCGCGCCGCGATCCTCGAGACCACCGGCCTCGGCGCCGCCCTCCTCGCCGGTCTCGGCACCGGCGTCTGGGAGTCGACCGACGCGATCGCCGCCGTCGTACGCCGCGACGCCCACTTCACCCCGCGCCCCAACGACGACACCGCCCACCGCCGCTGGCGCGTGGCCGTAGAGCGCTCGAAGTCCTGGGCTGTCTAGCCACCGGCTCCAACCGATCGCTTGCGGCGATCTCGTCGCCGGGCGCCTCCGCGGCGTCGGGGCTCGGGGGCCCCTCGGGGGGCCGTCGCCCCTCCTGTGTCGGCCTTCGGCCTCCACACCTCGGCCTTCGGCCGAGGGCTTTGGCGCAACTCCGCTCCGGTGGGCCTCTGGGTGGCGTGCTGCTCGCCCGCCGATCGGTGGCACGCTCACGCACGTCGCTTGCTTTCCGCGTCCGGGTGTCGCGTTCGCGGACGACGCCGGTGGATTTACTGTGGAAAACTTTGGCTGAAATCCATTGCGGTTGTTAGGGTTTCGGGGTTGACAGTGGTGATGGGCTGTGGCACTCTTCATACATGTGTTCGACTGATCTTCCGGCCGATGGCGCTGGCTTGCGCGCTGCGGTGGCCGACGCGGCCACAGCACTCATGAGGGTCGGTGCCCTGGTGCAGGCCGGAGCGGTCAGCGACGTGTCCGGGGTTCGCGCGGCGGGTCTGGCCGGTGAGCTGCTCGGCGCGCTCGGTGTCGGCGACGCAGCGGCGGCTGTCCTGGGGCGTCGAGCGGACAGATCCCTCGAGCTGCGGGCGGCGGGGTTCGCCTCGCTGCGCTCCTATCTCATCACCGGGGTCGGCCTGAGCCGCGGTCACGCCAACGCTGTCGTGGCACGTGGGCGGTCACTCGAGACGTATCCCGCGACTCGTGGCGCGGTCCTGTCCGGCGAGGTCGGCCTTGATGCCGCCCGGGTGATCAGCGAGAAGGTCGAGCACGCGATCTGCGACCTCACCGAGGAGACGAAGCGGGCCAAGCGGGCGGAGGGTGAAGCGGTCCTGCTCCCCCTCGCCCGGGCCCTCACCGTCGATGATGTCGCGACCGCTGGGGACAAGCTCACCGAAGTCCTCGATCCGCAAGGTCGCGCCGAGCGTGCGCTGCGCCGCTTCGAGCTGCAGAGCCTCACCCTCGCCCGGGTCGGGGACCACTACGTCGTCAATGGCGCCCTCCCGGTCGACACCGGTGCCGGCCTGGTCACGATCCTCGAAGCGATGGTCGACCAGAAGTTCCGCAGTGGTTCGCTGCGGGAGGACGAGCAGCCCACCGGTGACGACGCCGCTGATGCCCGACGAC
>JANXWJ010000193.1 GCA_025351185.1 Candidatus Nanopelagicales bacterium | reverse complement strand
CGAAGATCGGCAGCGCCGATGCCGAGAACTGGTGTGCCAGAAAGTAGGACAGCGTGGTCGCGATCGCGACCCGCAGCATCAACGGCACCGAGTCTATCGGGCGCATCCGCGAGGTCAGCGCGGCCTGAAGACCGAGCCCGTCGTTGCGATCACTGCTCGACACGCACCCAGTGTCCCAGGAGCAGCCCAGGGCCTCTCCGACAGTTCAGACGGATCAGCCGGTGGGGCGAGGATCCGGCGGCGTGGTCGGCGGAAGGGGCACGGCAGGAGGCGTCTCGAGCAGGATCGGCGGGATCACCGGGGGGCACCCGTCGGTCGACGTCGGCGACGCGCTGGGTGATGACGACGGGGAGGCCGTGTCGCTCGGGCTCGCGCTGTCGGTCGGCAGGGTCTGACAGGCGGCTGTCGCCGCGTCGTAGGCCGCCTGGGCACTCGCGAGATCGAGGAAGAACTGCGTGCGAGCTTCGACGGCGGTGTTGTAGGCGGCGAGAGCCGCGTCGTAGGCGGCGCGCTGCGCCGAGATGGTGTCCCACGCGAGTGCGACCTGCTGCACGGCACTGGCGTAGGCGGCGAACGCCTGCACCTGCTGCTGGTAGAGCGGCACCGCCTCCCAGTAGTCGAGGGTGGCGGTCTGCCAGTCCTGCTGTCGCAGCGCGAGGTCGGCGAGCGCCTGCTGCGCGCGGGTCTGCGCCAGCACCGCCTCCTGGCCCTCGTTGAACGGTGGCTTCACCTGGCCGGTGAAGGCCCAGCCGCAGCCCGGCCCGACCGTGTCGTCGAGGCGCGAGGGATACGTGGTCACCGACGGCGCCGGCGAGGGTCGCACGGGACTCTCCGGCGTCGCCATCGGCGTCGGCAGGTCGGCGGGATAGACCGGGTCAGCGGGGCGTACGGGAAAGGACACCGAGGGGACCGGCGTCGGCACGTAGGTGCTCGGGACCCCGGCCACCCCCGCGGGGGCGGTCGGCAGTGGCAACGGTGTGACGTGCACGGGCACCGCTGTGGTCAGACCGGTGAAGGCGCCTCCCTGGAAGCCTGTGGCGACCCAGGGCGATCGACCCGCGTCGGCGAGCGCGGAGGAGATGTTGACGCAACGCCCGCTCATCGGCGCCAGGAGGGCGCCATCGACGCGGGCAGCCGCCTCGGCCAGACCGGTCGGTGAAGTCCCGACAGTGGTGACCGAGGCGACGACGTCACCGCGTCGCCAGAAGAGCACGGCGGCGGCCGGGCGACTGTCGGCGGCCGCGAGCCCGGCAACGAGCGCCTCGGCGCCGGGAGTCGCTGTGGCAGAGGCGCTCACGACCGCGCCGCTGCACGCGGCGATGACGTCGTTCCACCCCTTGAGGGCAACCGCGCCCGCCCCTGCGGTGTAGGCCGACACGGTGACGACCACCTGCCGGCCGGGGATGTCGAAGACCCGGGTGGCGGCCAGCGCCGCGTCGACCGCCGGGCGTCCGCAGCTGGAGTCGAACGGGGTGCCACCGGTCCACGACAGGTCGCTCGCGGCCCGCCAGCCCGGTCCGATGTCAGCGGTCAGCGTCGTCTGGATCACCTGCTGCGCCGGGGTCGAGACGAGCGCGAGCCTGCTCACCGACGGGGTCGGCGTCGGAGCCGACGCGGCTGCTGCCTCGCTGCGCGGCAGCACGCTGATACCGGCGAACGACAGGGCCACCACGGTGAGCACGCACAGTGTGCCGGCCATGACTGTCACGATCACGCCCGCGACGACCGACGACGGACGACGCGGAGTCGACGAGGGCTGCCCCGTGACGCTGCGGCCGCGGGGGGCTCGGGAAGGCTGCGCGGCGGCATGTCGTCCGGCCACGGTCACCCCCTCGTCGCTCGTCGGTCGCTCTCGGCGCGCATGCTGGTCGCACGCGCCTTCCGGGGGCGCCCCCGGACTACACCTCATCATGGTCACCTGACCGGACGTCGGATGCGAGCAGGGATGCGAGAGTTCACGTGAGTGCGCGACACGCCAGCGGCGCCTCGGCGCAGCAGGCACCTCCCGAGGCTGCGGGTCTCGACGGCCTGTTCCCCGGTGGGCTGCCGTCGGCGGTCGCCGCGACCCCGCTTCCGTCGCGACGGCGCCGTCTCGCGAGCTTTCCCCGGCTCCTCGCCCTCTCCGCGCTCGTCGGCGCCCTGGTCGCCGCGCTGGTAGCGCCGTTCGTCCTGCCTCCGTCGTACGCCGCCCGGCAGGCCATCTACACGTGGGAGGACCTGCCGAGCGACCTGCCCATCGGCGCCGAGCTCCCGCAGCGCAGCGTGCTCACCGATGACCAGGGCAAGGTCTTCGCGGTCTTCTACGGACAGAACCGGGTGCCGGTCGGCCTTGCCGCCGTGTCGCACTCGGTGGTCGACGCGCTGCTCGCGACCGAGGACGACCGCTTCTACCAGCACGGACCCATCGACCTCACCGGCCTGGCGCGCGCGGTCGTGCGCAACAGCTCGGGCACCCGTCAGGGCGGGTCGGGCATCACGCAGCAGTACGTCAAGAACCTGCTGCTCACCCAGGCGCGGACCAGCGAGGCCGCGGCGACCGTGACGGAGGCGTCGCTCGCACGCAAGATCCGCGAGCTGCACTACGCCGTCGCGCTCGAGAAGGTGCTCAGCAAGGACCAGATCCTGGAGCGCTATCTCAACACCGTGAACTTCGGCGACGGTGCCTATGGCATCGGTGCCGCTGCGCTGCACTACTTCGGCGTGCCAGCACGGTCGTTGACCGTCGCGCAGGCAGCGCTGCTCATCGGCATCCTCAAGTCCCCGACCAACTACAACCCGGTCGACAACCCCGGGCCGGCCAAGGAACGTCGCGACGTCGTGCTCGCCCGGATGCTCTCGACCGGAAGGATCACCCAGGCTGCTTATGACGCGGCCAAGGCCGACCCGGCGCTGCTCACGGTCACCGATCCGGCGCAGGGATGCGGGGCATCGGCGTATCCCTTCTATTGCCAATGGGTTGTCCAGATCCTTTCTGGTGACAAGGCATTCGGGGCGACCCCTGAAGCGCGCGCGGACTTCCTGTATCGCGGTGGGCTCACCATCCGCACGACGCTCAACCGCGAGGCGATGAAGGCCGCGCAGGAGGCGGCCGACGCCGCGCTCAGGCCGACTAACCGGGTCGCGACGGGCATCGCGGTGGTGGAGCCGGGCACCGGTCACGTCGTGGCGCTCGCCACCAACAAGCGATGGGGCCGCGACGCTTCCAAGGGCCAGACGCAGCTCGTGCTGCCGGTGCTGCCGGCCTATCAGCCGGGGTCGAACTTCAAGCCGATCACCCTCGCGACGGCGCTGGAGAAGGGGTTCTCGCTGGCGACGACCTTCGACACTCCCAGCGGCTACAAGCCGGCCACGATGAACTACCCGTCGGGTGGCTTCCACAACGACAACGACCGAAACAACGGCGTGCTCAACGCGTATCAGGCGACCGCCCAGTCGGTGAACACGTGGTACATCCAGCTCGAGGAGGAGTACGGCGTCATCAACGTCGCTGACATGGCTGGGCGTCTGGGCATCACGAGCCTGCCCCGCAAGGGCAAGGACGCGATCACCAAGCGCGACGCATCGCTGACCTTGGGCGCCTACAACGTCTCGCCGCTGGAGATGGCCGGGGTCTATGCCACCTTCGCGAGCGGCGGCATCGCCTGCAAGCCGACGGGGATCACCTCGGTCGTCGACCGGCACAAGATCTCGCTCCCGGTGCCTGCTCCGGCGTGCCATCGAGTGGTGACGCCCTACGTCGCGGCTGCAGTGAGTGATGTGCTGCGCGGCGTGTTCGGCAAGAACGGCACCGGCTCGGGGCTCTCGCTCCCTGGCCGCGTCGCCGGTGGCAAGACCGGCACGACCAACAACTCCGGCGCCACCTGGTTCACCGGGTTCACGCCGCAGTACGCGACCAGCGTGTGGATCGGTGACCCGCGCGGCGGTGGGAGGTATCCGCTCAAGAACGTCACGGCCTACGGCACGACGTTCGGCACGGTCTACGGCCGCTCCATCGCTGGACCGATCTGGCGCCAGCTGATGACGGCGCTGCACCAAGGGCTCGCTGTGCAGGGCTTCCCCTCACCGGCGACCACCGCGCTCACCGGGCTCGCACCGCCGCTGCCCGATGTCGAGGGTCTCTCGCGCGACGCCGCCGTCTCAGCACTGCTCCGTGCGGGTTACACCGTGCGCCTCGATCCGCAGAACGCCACCCTCGATCCCACCCTCCCCGCGAACGCCGTCGCCGACCAGTCACCGTCACCTGGGGCTGCGGTCGCCTACGGCGCGACCGTCGTGCTCACGCTCACGGCCGGCAGCGACAC
>JANXWJ010000175.1 GCA_025351185.1 Candidatus Nanopelagicales bacterium | reverse complement strand
CTGCCAGACGATCGCGCGGCGCGGTGACCCCAGGGTCTCGCGGTCCCACAGCACGACGGTCTCGCGCTGGTTGGTGATCCCGAGAGCGGTCGGCTGGTCTGCATCCGGGCCGAGGTCGGCCAGCGCGGCGTGTACGGCGGTCAGCGCTGCGGCCCAGATCTCGTTCGGGTCGTGCTCGACCCAGCCTTCCGTCGGGAAGTGCTGGGCGAACTCCGCATAGCCGCGGGCGATGATGGTCGCGTCGGTCGAGACGACGAGTGCGGTGACGCCGGTGGTGCCGGCATCGATCGCCAGGATGCTCATGAGGGTCCTCCGGGGCGCGCGTTCACGTGGTCGAGCACGTGCGGACGCTAGCGCGCGTCGCGGTCCGGCGCAGGCAGGCAGGGCGCGGATCGGCGTAGGAGATGCGAGCTCGGCGACCGTCGATGTGAGCGGACGCGGGTGTCCGCTTGGCGAGCGGTGTCGCAACGGAGGCGTCGAGTGCGGTTGGATGGGGTGTGCGGTCATGACAGCGCTGTCATACCCCCCCACCCATTTCCTGGCATGAGGAGAACCATGCGCGTCGGAGTGCTGACCGGAGGCGGCGACTGCCCCGGTCTCAACGCCGTCATCCGTGCCGTCGTCCGTAAGGGCGTCACACAGTACGGTTTCGAGTTCGTCGGTTTCCGCGACGGCTGGAAGGGCCCCCTCGAGGGCAACACCATGCCGCTGGGCATCGAGCAGGTCCGCGGCATCCTGCCGCGCGGCGGCACGATCCTCGGGTCGAGCCGTACAAACCCGATCAAGATCGACGGAGGCGTCGACCAGATCAAGGCAAACCTCGCGGCGCAGGGCGTCGACGCCCTCATCGCGATCGGCGGCGAAGACACCCTCGGAGTCGCGACCAAGCTCGACGAGCTTGGCGTGCCCGTCGTCGGTGTGCCCAAGACGATCGACAACGACCTCAGTGCGACCGACTACACGTTCGGCTTCGACACCGCGGTCAACATCGCGTCGGAGGCGATCGACCGTCTCCACACGACCGCCGAGTCGCACCACCGCATCCTCGTGGTCGATGTGATGGGCCGTCACGCCGGCTGGATCGCGTTGCACGCCGGCATGTCCGGTGGCGCCAATGGCATCCTCATCCCCGAGGTGCCCTTCGACCTCGACGAGGTCGCGGGCTGGGTCGAGTCGCGGTTCCGCTCGCACTACGCGCCGATCATCGTGGTGTCCGAGGGTGCGCTACCGGCCGACGGCGAGCTGATCACGAAGGACCAGTCGCTCGACGCGTTCGGGCACGTACGCCTCACCGGCATCGGCGACTGGCTGGCCTCGGCTCTCGAGGACCGTACGGGCAAGGAGGCTCGAGCCTCGGTGCTCGGGCACATCCAGCGCGGCGGCACCCCGACCGCCTTCGACCGGGTGCTCGCGACCCGCTTCGGCCTGCACGCCGTCGATGCGATCGCCGACAAGGACTACGGCAAGATGGTGGCGCTCCAAGGCACCGACATCGTGCGCGTGCCCTTCATCGCCGCGACCGGCGTCCTCAAGACCGTCCCGATCGAGCGCTACGACGAGGTCCGCCCCTTCTTTGGCTAGCAGAGCTTCGGTCAGCAGAGCTTCGGTCAGCAGAGTTTCGGCTAGCAGAGCTCCGGTCAGCGGAGCTCGGTGGTATCCATCGCGGCCTTCGTCACGTGCACGCGTATCCGGAGGGGCCTCGCCGCAGCGGGGCCCCTCCGGCGTGTCCGCCCGCGACGACCTTCGCGCGATATGTGCAGGGAGCGCGGCACACCGCGTCGTGGCCACAGATCTCGGCGGGTGCGCGGCGAGGTATGCGCTGTCGTCGCGGTCTGGCGCGTCGTGGCCACGTATCTCGGCGGGGCGCGCAGATGTCGTGGGCCGGACGGCCGGGGTGGCACGCGGTAGGAGCGGGTGTCTCACGAGGTGGGCCACCGGCGTACGACGTCGACACGCTCCCTAGACTTCTGCCCGTGGTTGATCACATCTCCTGGCCCGAGCTGCCCGCTGCCCAGCAGCCGGTGTGGCCGGACCAGTCCGCGCTCGCCGATGCCGTGGCGCAGCTGCGCACCCTGCCCCCGCTGGTGTTCGCGGGGGAGTGCGACAACCTCACCGAGCGCCTCGCGGCCGCGTCACAGGGCCGGGCCTTCGTGCTCATGGGCGGCGACTGCGCCGAGACGTTCGACACCGCGACCGCCGAGACGATCCGCGCCAAGCTCAAGACCGTCCTGCAGATGGCGATCGTCCTGACCTATGGCGCGAGCCTCCCGGTCGTGAAGGTCGGCCGCATGGCGGGGCAGTACTTCAAGCCGCGCAGCAAGTCCGTCGAGCTGCGCGATGGCCAGGAGATGACGTCCTACTACGGCGACGGGGTCAACGCCCTGCCGTTCGAGACCGTGGGTCGGGTGCCCGACCCGCAGCGCCTCGTGCGCGCCTACAACACGGCGAGCTCGACGCTCAACCTCGTGCGCGCGTTCACCCAGGGCGGGTATGCCGACCTGCGGCAGGTGCACGCGTGGAACCAGGACTTCGTCGCGGAGACGAGTGCGGGCAACCGCTATGAGCAGGTCGCCGGCGAGATCGACCGCGCGCTCTCGTTCATGGCCGCGTGCGGCGCCGACCCCGAGGAGTTCAAACGGGTCGAGTTCTACGCTGGGCACGAGGCGCTCGTACTCGACTATGAGAAGGCGCTTACGCGCATCGACTCGCGGACCGGCAAGCTCTACGACGTATCCGGCCACTTCGTGTGGGTCGGTGAGCGCACCCGTCAGCTTGACGGCGCGCACATCGACTTCGCGGCGCGGATCAACAACCCGATCGGCGTCAAGCTCGGTCCGACTACCTCGCCCGAGCAGGCGGTGGAGCTCGCCGACAAGCTCAACCCCGAGCGCGTACCAGGTCGGCTCACGTTCATCACACGCATGGGTGCCGGCACGATCCGCGACGCTCTGCCGGGCATCGCCGAGAAGGTCACCGCGACCGGTCACCCGGTCGTGTGGGTCTGCGACCCGATGCACGGCAACACCCGCGAGACTGCGTCGGGCGTGAAGACCCGGTCCTACTCCGACGTCGCCGACGAGGTGCTCGGCTTCTTCCAGGTGCACAAGGCACTCGGCACGATTCCCGGAGGCATCCACGTCGAACTCACCGGTGACGACGTCACTGAGTGCGTCGGCGGCACCGAGGGAGTCACCGAGGACCAGCTCGGCGACCGCTACGAGACGGCGTGCGACCCGCGTCTCAACCGCGTGCAGTCCCTCGAGCTCGCGTTCGACGTCGCCGACTGGCTGCTCGACCGCCCTCGCCACCCCTGATCCACGGTGACAGCGCGCACCCGTCCCCGGCCGCACAGTGACAGCGCGCACCCGTCCGTCCCGTGTGCACTGCGCCCCGCGACGCCCTGGAGGCCGCAGAGCCCCCAGCCGTCGCCACATCCCGAGATATGCAGCCACACAACGCTGTGCCCCCGTGTGGCTACGCATCCCGCGTAGTGCTTCCCAAGGTGTGTAGTCACGCGGTGCTATAGCCCCTTGTGGTTACACATCTCCATGGCGCCGTGGGCGGGCACATCGCGGGGGGCTGGGAGGGTGGGGTCGGTGGCGGCGTCTGATTTCCGCTAGTGCGGGCGGCGGCGGTGGGGCAGACTTCACGGCATGAGCACCGTGAGCGACCTGCCGCCGGCGTACACCGGCCCTGCGGGGCTCGACGTCGAGGCGGCCTACCAGGCGCTCGTGGCCCGCGACCGGCGGTTTGACGGGCGGTTGTGGTTCGGCGTCACGAGCACCGGGGTCTACTGCCGCCCCGTGTGCCCGGCGCAGACCCCGAAGATCGCCAACGTCCGCTATTTCGCGGCGCCCGCGGCAGCCGTGAGCGCCGGCTTCCGCGCGTGCAAGCGGTGCCGCCCCGACTCCGCACCCGGCTCACGGCACTGGGACCACCGCGGCGACCTCGCCTCGCGTGCACTCCGCCTCATCGCGGACGGTGCGGTCGACGAGGGCGGAGTCGTGGGTCTCGCCGCCTCGTTGCACGTGAGTGACCGACACCTGCACCGCACGCTCGTCGCCGAGGTCGGCGCGGGACCGCTGCAGCTCGCGGTGAGCCGCCGCGCGCAGACCGCTCGCCTGCTCGTCGAGCAGACCGACCTCCCACTCTCCGAGATCGTTTTTGCATCAGGCTTTTCCAGCATCCGGCAGTTCAACGACGTGATGCGTCGCGAGTTCGGGTCACCGCCCTCTGCGATGCGCCGCGCACCAGCGGCGCAGGTCGCGGCATCTGACCCGGCGCTCGTGCTGCGACTGCGGATGCGTCCGCCGTACGACGCGGATGCGGTGGGGGATTTCCTCGCTGCGCGTGCCGTCGTAGGCCTCGAGCAGCATGTGGCCGAGCGGGGCTCGTGGACGCACCGTCGCGTCATCCCGCTCGGCGCGCACTCGGCCGTGGCTGAGGTGCGCGTCGTCGGCGACCACGTCGTGGTGCGCAGTGACACCGACATCCGTGGCACCGCGGCCCTGGTGCGACGGGTACGTCGATGGCTCGACCTCGACGCCGACCCGGAGACGATCGACGCCGCTCTCGCCGCAGACCCAGCGCTGCGCCAGCTCGTCCGTGCCCGACCGGGGCTCCGGGTGCCGACCACGGTCGACCCGTGGGAGACCGTCGTGCGCACGATCGTCGGCCAGCAGGTGTCGGTGGCGGGTGCGCGCACGATCCTCGGCCGGATCGTCACCGAGTTCGGAAGCCCGATATCGCCTGGGCTCTGGGCGTTCCCGGACGCCGAGGTGCTCGCGTCGGTGTCGCCCGACGACATCTCGATCCTCGGCATGCCGCGCGCTCGTGGTCGCGCGATCCACGGCGTCGCGACGGCGGTGGCCGAAGGCCGGATCGACCTCCGCGGCAGTGATCCCGCGTCCGTGCGCGAGGTGCTGCTGGCGCTCCCGGGGATCGGGCCGTGGACCGCCGACTACGTCCGGCTCCGGGCGCTCGCCGACCCCGACGCGTTCCCGGTCGCCGACCTCGGCCTGCGCCACGCCGCGATCGCGCTCGGGCTTCCCGACGACATGAGCGGGCTGTCGGCGCGCGCCTCGTCATGGAGTCCCTGGCGTTCGTACGCCGCCCAGCACCTCTGGACCAGCGCGCCCCCGCCGGGCGTGCACGCACCCCGCCGCCCCGTGAAGGAGACGTCATGAGCAGCACGCCGTACGACGCGATCGCCGTCGAGGTGCCCGGAGGTCTGGTCGTGGTCGTCGTCGACCCCGACGACGGCGCCGTGGTCGCGTCGGGGTTCACCGACCTCGACACCGTCTTCGGGTTCCTCGCCGACGCGGAGCAGGCACGCGGCCACACCGTCGTGCCGCCGACGGCAGCGTCGGTGCGACCGGCCGTGGAGGCGCTGACGGCGTACGCCGGTGGCGATGTGGACGCGCTCGACCGAGTTGTCGTGCGGCAGCTGGGTGGTCCGTTCATGCAGCGTGCGTGGGACGAGCTGCGCGGGGTGAAGGCGGGGGAGACCGACACCTATGCCGGTCTCGCGATCCGCGCGGGCCGCCCCGCGGCGGTGCGCGCCGCGGGTCAGGCGTGCGCGAAGAACCACGTCGCACCGTTCGTGCCGTGCCATCGCATCCTGCGCACCGACGGCTCGCTCGGCGGCTATGCCTACGGCCTCCCGGTCAAGGAGGCCCTTCTCGTCCACGAGGGCGCCCTGCTGTCCTGACCGGAGGGTGGGAGGGCGATCAAGTCCCCAACTGGTGGTCATCTGCTCCGCGGACGTCCACCAGCGGGGGGCCCAGCGGTTGCATGGAGCGCAACAATTCACCCCATCACCGCGACCGGAAACGGTGTCGAGCCCAGCAGGTGAGCCGACGTACCGTCGGCCGCTCGAGCACCCGACCGTCGTCGCTCGAGCGCACGCTGCGCGCCGCCCTCGTCCCTGCCATGCGCGCGAAGGATGGCATCGCTGGTGGTGGCACGGCGGTCGGACGCCGACACCCTGGAGCGCTACGGAGCGGCTGAGCGCGCCGACGCGCTGCGGGCCGAGGCGGAGGTGCTGGGCACCGTCCTGCGCCACGTACCCGTGGAGCTGGGGTCCTAGGCTGCGTCGCGTGAGCC
>JANXWJ010000170.1 GCA_025351185.1 Candidatus Nanopelagicales bacterium | reverse complement strand
ACCCGGGAGACGACCACACGAGCAGTCTCGGCACTGTCGAGCCGATTCAGAGGCCGAGCAGGCCGCGCAGCTCGGCGATGGTCGCGTCGGAGCCGTACGGAGCAGTGTCGGGCTGGAAGCGCGCGCCCTCGGCGAGCGCGCCGGCGTCGACGACGTCGAAGCCGAACGTGTCGATGAGCGTCGCGACCGTGGCCTTGGCGGCGGCGTCGTCACCGGCGATGGGGAGCGCCCGGCGCCCCTCCGTGCCTGCGGGTTTGGCGTGCTCGATGAGGTGCTCGAAGTAGATCGAGTTGAAGGCCTTCACGACGTGGGCACCGGGAAGGTGCGCGGCGAGCAGCTCGCTCGACGTCGTCGACTTCGTGTCGAGCGCGGGGATCTCCCCGTCGCGCTCGGGGTAGTAGTTGTTGGTGTCGATCACGACCTTGCCGACCAGCGGCTCCACCGGGACCGCGTCGATGGCCTTGAGCGGGATGGTCACCACGACGATGTCGCCCTCTGCTGCAGCCTCGGCGGCGGTCGCCGCGCGGGCGTGCGGCCCGAGCTCGGTCACCAGGGCTGCCAGGGTTTCCGGACCGCGGGAGTTGGACACCACCACGTCGTGCCCGTGCGCCACCGCGAGTCGTGCGAGGTTGCTGCCGATCCGTCCGCTGCCGATCAGTCCGATACGCATACCTCGACTCTACGTCCAGCCTCACGGCGACGCGGCCCCACCGCAGCCCACCCAGACCAACCTTTCCCGGTGAATGTGCCCCAACGTGCCATAGGCGCACGCGAAGCGCCCCCATGGCTGGGCGTCGACCAATCCGAGTCTGTGTCGCGGGGGGGCTTGTGGACTCAGTGGGGAGGATTACTTGCGCCTATCGCACGGCGGGGCACATTCACCCGGAAAGGGCTGGGTCGCTGGGAGCGGATGGGGGTGCTGGGAGGCGCGGGTGGGGTTACGTTCCGCTGGTGGCTGATGGGGCGCGGGAGCGCGGTGCGGAGGACGAGGCTTTCGAGGAGGTTGAGCGGGTCACGGCGCTCGAGCTGTTCTTCGATCTCGTGTTCGTGTTCGCCCTGACTCAGGTGACGTCGCTCATGGCAACGGATCCGACGTGGTTCGGGCTGCTGCGCGGCATGGCGGTGCTCACCGTGCTCTGGTGGGCCTGGGTCGCCTACGTGTGGATCGGTACGACGACGGACGCCGAGGACGGCGTCGCACGATTCGCGCTCCTGGTCGCGATGGCTGCGATGCTCGTGACCGCGCTCGCAGCGCCGGAGGCGTTCGGGAAGTACGGCGTGCTCTTCGGTGTCGCGTACTTCGTCGTACGCGTCCTGCACGTGATCATGTTCCGCGTCGTCGGGCGCAGCCAGCCGGGAGTCGGTGCGGCAGTGGCGAAGCTGGCGCCTGGGCTGCTCGTGGGATCGACACTGATCGGCGTTGCCGGGTTCCTGCCAGCGGGGTGGCCGCGGGGTGTCCTCTGGGCGCTGGCGGTGGTCATCGACGTCGGCTCCCCGCTGGTCACGGGCACAGAGGGCTGGCACGTGAGCCCTGGGCACTTCTCCGAGCGGCACGGGTTGGTGATCATCATCGCGCTCGGCGAGTCAGTCGTCGCACTGGGCGTGGGCGTCTCCAGCGAACCCTTCACCGCGCGCATCATCGTCGCTGTGCTGCTCGCCTTCGTCACGGTGGCGTGCCTGTGGTGGCTCTATTTCGACGTCGTGTCGATCGCGGCGGAGCGCAGGTTCGCCAGCGCGCCGGTGGCCGAGCGCAACGACATCGCACGCGACTCCTACAACTACTTGCACCTGCCGATGGTCGCTGGCATCGTGCTGCTGGCGCTGGGTCTGAAGAAGGTCTTCGGCGATCTCGACGCGACCCTCACGCCGCAGATCTCCGTCGCGCTCTTCGGTGGCGTAGCGCTCTACCTGCTCGGGCACCTGCTGTTCCGGCGTCGCAACATGCACACCTGGAACGGCCAGCGCGCCGTCGTGATGGTGCTCCTGCTCGTGCTCGTCCCTGTGGGCGTCGCCGTACCCGCATGGGTCAGCCTCGTCACGGTCATGAGTGTCCTCATCGCGCTGGTGACCTACGAGGCGCTCCACTTCGCCGCCGGCCGTCGCGCCCTGAGGGCGACCCAGGACTGACCCAGTGGACGAAACCGGGAAGCCGCGCCATAGGTCAAGTGGTGGGGGTGGGGTCGATGTTGCCGTGGAGGACATCGTCGGCGTCGACGATGCGGTAGGCGTAGCCCTGCTCGGCGAGGAAGCGCTGGCGGTGCGCGGCGAAGTCGGCGTCGACCGTGTCGCGGGCGACGACTGCATAGAACCGCGCGGTGCGGCCGTCGGCCTTGGGGCGCAGGACTCGGCCGAGGCGCTGGGCCTCTTCCTGGCGTGAGCCGAACGACCCGGACACCTGGATCGCGACGCCGGCGTCGGGCAGGTCGATCGAGAAGTTCGCCACTTTCGACACCACCAGCACCCGCACCTCGCCGGTGCGGAACGCCTCGAACAGCCGCTCGCGCTCGCTCACGGGCGTCTCCCCGGTGATGACCGGGACGTCGAGCAGCTCGCCGAGCTCGTGCAGCTGGTCGAGGTACTGCCCGATCACGAGGATGTGCTCCTCGGGGTGGCGCTCGATAAGCTTCTCCACGATGCGGTTCTTGCGGTCCGACGATGCGGCGAGGCGATAGCGCTCCTCGGGCTCAGCCGTCGCATAGACGAGGCGCTCGCGCTCGTCGAGCGTCACGCGCACCTCGACACAGTCGGCGGGCGCGATGTAGCCCTGCGCCTCGATGTCCTTCCACGGCGCGTCATAGCGCTTGGGTCCGATGAGCGAGAAGACATCACCCTCGCGACCGTCCTCGCGTACGAGGGTCGCGGTCAGGCCGAGCCGACGCCGCGACTGGATGTCGGCTGTGAAACGGAAGATCGGCGCTGGCAGCAGGTGCACCTCGTCATAGAGGATCAGGCCCCAGTCGCGGGAGTCGAACAGCTCGAGGTGGGAGTAGACGCCCTTCTTGCGTGTCGTCATCACCTGATACGTCGCGATGGTGACCGGCCGGATGTCCTTGACGGTGCCGGAGTATTCGCCGATCTCGGCATCGGTCAGCGTCGTGCGCTTGAGCAGCTCGTGACGCCACTGTCGCGCTGACACGGTGTTGGTCACGAGGATGAGGGTCGTCGCACCGGCCATCGCCATGGCGGCTGCGCCGACGATCGTCTTGCCAGCGCCGCAGGGAAGCACGACCACGCCGGAACCGCCGTGCCAGAAGCCTTCTGCCGCCTCGCGCTGATAGCCGCGCAGTGTCCAGCCCTCCTCGCGGAGGGCGATCGCGTGGGCCTCGCCGTCGACGTAGCCCGCATAGTCCTCAGCCGGCCAGCCGAGCTTGAGCAGCACCTGCTTGAGGTGACCGCGCTCCGACGGGTGCACCACGACCGTGTCGGGTTCGATGCGCGCACCGACGAGCGGCTCGATCTTCTTGCTGCGCAGCACCTCCTCGAGCACCGCCCGGTCGAATGCGTGGAGCACGAGGCCGTGGGTCGGGTGCATCTGCAGCTGGAGGCGCCCATAGCGACCCATCGTGTCGGCGACGTCGACGAGGAGAGCGTGGGGAACGGCGTAGCGCGAGTAGCGCAGCAGAGTGTCGACGACACCCTCGGCGTCGTGCCCGGCAGCGCGCGCGTTCCACAGCCCGAGCGGGGTCAGCCGGTAGGTGTGGATGTGCTCAGGTGCGCGTTCGAGCTCGGCGAAGGGCGCGATGGCGTGACGGCACTCCTCGGAGAGGGGATGGTCGATCTCCAGCAGCAGCGTCTTGTCGCTCTGCACGATCAGGGGTCCGTCTGTCATCCGCTCAGTCTCCCACCCATGGCGCAGGTCGACGAACCAGCAGGTGACGCCCTCCGCGAACGACGGCACCGTCCGCCCGCCCGAGGCCCGGTGGCCCTACGGTGTCCCACGTGACCAGCGGCGGCGGTGTGAGCAGCGATATCGTCACCGCTGCGCAGCTCGACTCCGAGGCCGCCGCCCAGCGCGGGCGGGTGGAGGTCCGGGCCCTGCACAGCCACCAGGAGCTCACCGAGTCCCGCGCGGTCTGGGACGCCGTGTGGCCGACCTTCCCCGGCGCGACCGAGATCACCGGCAACCTGCTCCGGGCGATGGAGCACGCCGGCGGCTATGTCGGCGGTGCCTACGTCGACGGCCGCATCGTCGGGTCGTGCCTCGCCTTCGTCGGGCGTACCCGGGGCGAGCACGGCTGGCACACCCATCTGCACTCCCATGTCGCGGCCGCTCTCCCTGGATTCGCCGACCGCGGCATCGGCACGGCGCTCAAGCTGCACCAGCGGGCGTGGGCACTGCGTCACGACATCGATCGCATCGTCTGGACCTTCGACCCCTTGGTACGCCGCAACGCCAGGCTCAACCTCGTGAAGCTCGGTGGCATCGGAGTCGAATACCTCGTCAACTTCTACGGCGAGATGGACGACGCGCTCAACGTCGGGGACGAGAGCGACCGCCTGCTCCTGCAGTGGGACCTCGCGTCGTCGCGGGTGTCTGACGCGTTGTCCGGACAGCTCGCGCCGGTGTCCCGCGCGGAGTGGCTCGCGCTCGGGGCGACAGATGCGCTGGTCGACACCGGGGACGGGCCGCGGTTCCTCGGGATCAGCTCGCCGGTCCTGCTGTGCGCGGTGCCGGACGACATCGTCGACATCCGCCGCATGGACCTGCCGTTGGCAAAGGTGTGGCGGCGACAGGTGCGCGCGACGATCGAGCCGGTCGTCGCTGCAGGAGGTCGTGTCGTCGGTCTGACGACCGACGGCTACTACGTGGTGGAGGTTGCATCGTGAGGATCGCGTCGGTCGAGGTGCACCGGTGTGCACTGCCCTTGGTGCGGCCGTTCCGCACGTCGTTCGGGACCGAGTACACCAAGGATGTGCTGATCCTCGAGCTGACGACGGAGGACGGAGTCGTCGGATGGGGTGAGTGCGTCGCTGCTCCCGACCCGCTCTACAGCCACGAGTTCAACGATGCTGCGTTGCTTGTCTGGCGCGACTTCCTGATCCCGCGCGTGATGGGACGCGAGCTCACCGCGGAGGACGTGCCGTCGCTGATCGGTGCGGTGCGCGGACACCCGATGGCGCGCGGTGCCCTCGAGCTGGCCATCCTCGACGCCCAGCTCCGCGCGACGGGCGAGTCGCTCGCGACCTACCTCGGCTCGTCGCGTACGGAGATCCCGTGCGGTGTCTCGGTCGGCATACCCGACGACGACTCGCTCGACACGCTGATGGCCGAGGTCGCGGGCTATATCGCCGACGGCTATAAGCGGGTCAAGCTGAAGATCCAGCCGGGCTGGGACCTCGTGCCGACCCGGCTCGTGCACGAGACCTGGCCGGACATGCCGCTGCAGGTCGACGCCAACCAGGCCTACAGCCGCAACGACATAGAGCACCTCGTGAAGCTCGACGAGTTCGGGCTGCTCCTTGTCGAGCAGCCCATCCACGAGGAGGACTACCTCGGCCACAAGCTGCTGGCCGAGCGCATGATCACGCCTGTCTGCCTCGACGAGTCGGTGCTCTCGGTCGACAACGCCGAGTCGCTCATCGACTACGGCGCCTGCGAGATCGTCAACATCAAGGCCGGTCGGGTCGGTGGCTACCTCTCCGCCAAGGCCATCCACGACATGGCGCTGGCACGAGGAGTGCCGGTGTGGTGCGGCGGCATGGTGGAGACCGGTCTCGGTCGTGCCGCCAACGTCGCGCTGGCATCGCTCCCCGGCTTCGTCCTGCCGGGCGACACGAGCGCCTCGGACCGCTTCTACACCCAGGACATTACGACGCCGTTCGTGATGAACGACGGCTTGATGACCGTGCCCACCGGCCCCGGCCTCGGAGTCGCCCCGATCCCCGACATCCTGGCGGAACTCACGGTAAGTCGCGTGCACGTGGCCTGAGCTCGGCCGGGTGGGGTCACAGCAAGCGCACCGCTCGTGAGTTCTGGTGGTGGGGAGGAGCCCTGTCAGAGGCGAATCAGCGGGCCGTCTCTGCACTGGACGGCACCGGCCAACGAAGGATAGACAGGGCGTAGACCAGACCCATGGCCACGCTGCCTACGGCGATACATCCGACCGTTCCGAGCACCGGCGGTTGCCAGGTATAGATGGCCGGGAATCCGGCTCCTCGCGCGACCTGCGCGCTGAAATAGCGCACCACCAGCGTGAGCGCCGTGGCCGAACCTAGTGACAACGCCACAACCGAAACCCAGCGGACGTGTCCGTTGAAGACCTCACGCAGCCGGTTGGACAGTCCCAGGCCTATGACGGCTACGTAGACGGGCCCGACCGCGAGCCCCCAGAAATAGCGGGCCTGGAAGGCGACCGGTGCTGCCGTGTGACTCAGAGTGAGCAGTGTGCCGGCGGCCAGGAGCGTGGCAGTCAGCGACAGAGTCAGCACGAGTGTGAGTGCTCGGCTCCCAGCGCGATACGCCGACATGACGACGTATCCGGTGATCGTCAGGAAGGCGAGCTCCGCCCACGGTCCGGTCCCAGCGTGCAGCCAACCGACAGGTCCGAGTTGGTTGATCACGAATTGGGGTGACGCCAGGAAGTTGTGGAAGGCAAGCGCAGCTGTGATCGGGTATCGACCGATGCCGGGGCCCCAGTTGATGTCCAGGCTTCCTCGGACGGCCAGGATGACCACCAGGGCCGCCGCCGATGAATAGCCGATGGCGAACTTCTGCCAGGTGCGGTGCCGGGCCTGCGGCTCGACCCAGCGGATGATGATGATGGGTAGTGCAAGACCGATCCCCGCAGCGGTAAGAATGCCGCCCGCGGGGCGACTCACTGCGGCCGCGAGAAGGCCCACCGCGATGCCGCCGACGGCCCACACCTTGTCCCGGCGGCTAGATGCCAGAGCGAGCGCGATCAGGCTCCCCCATGAGCAGATCGCGCCGGCCAGCTCCCAGGCAGAAGGACTTGTTGAGGCGAGGAAGAACCAAGTGAGGGGGCCAAGAACCAGCGCAAGCGGAAGTGTCGACATGCCTATGTCACGCCGGCTGATCGCGACCAGCACGAGCGGAACCGCCATGAGTACCACGCCCACACCTGCGACGCCTAGCCTCATCATGTAGATGGAGCGTGACAAGTCCTCCCCAAAGAAGCACCCCAGGAATCGGTGAAAGACCTGGGGATAGTTGGGAGTGCGATTAGGAACTGTCACGAGTTCCGACGTGCCGGTCGTTGTGGCCTGATCGGCGCACACCCCGATACTGCGGTCCGGCGGCGGTCGGTGCATGCACTCTGCCTGGAGCACGAAGGACTTCGGCACGACGAGGCTGGGTCCGCGCAGGTCTTGGTTCGTCAGAGCAGCCCAGCCGCTGCCGAGATGTGCATCATCGTCGGGCGAAGAACCGACTGGAGTTGCGATCGCCCACGCCGCGCAGGCCATCCCCATCGCGAGGAGCAGTCCAAGGATGCGTGCGATGAGCCGAACTCGTGGTCGGAGCCGCGCTCGGCTCACCCCGTCCGCAGCCACGAGCCGATCCCCTCTCCGTTCGTAGCCGCGCCGACCCGACTCGAGGTGCGTTCCTTGGCAAGCCCTAGGCGTTTGCAGCACTGCCACGCGACCGCAGTCGCTAGACCAAGACGGCATCAGCCTAGCAAGTTGCCCTGTGATCGACCCGTGGGCGGCGATTCGAGGTGGTGGCGTCCGATATCTCATCGCACGTCGGCTCAATCCCGTGTTGACTGCGCTCTAGACCGATGGGCGGTCCGGGAGGTGGCGTCGTGCTCGCAGGATCCAAGGTCGCGCTCCGGGCGCGGACCGAGTCCGACATCCCGATCCTGCACTCGGGGTTCCACGAGGATGTCGAGACCCACGCGATCGCCGATGGGCGTGCCTGGCGACCGATGGCGCCCTCCGCCGAGGCGAACCCCTTCAAGGTGCAGGAGCCGTCGCCCGAGGCCGCGTTGTTCACGATCGTCGCGCTCGACGACGACCGGGTGCTGGGTGACACCGTGCTCTGGAGCATCGACCTGCACAACCGCAACGCACACATCGGCATCGGGGTGCTGCCCGAGGCACGGGGCCACGGGTTCGGTCTCGACGCGACGGATGTGCTGTGCCGCTATGCCTTCCGCACGCTCGGGCTGCAGCGGCTCCAGATCGAGACCAACACCGACAACGTCGCGATGATCGCGGTTGCCGGCCGTGCGGGCTTCACGCTCGAGGGCACGCTGCGCCGGGCCGCCTGGGCCAACGGCCGCTTCGTCGACGAGGCAGTTCTCGGCCTGCTCGCGAGCGAGTGGTCGGCAGCGCAGCCCGACCTGGCGTGACCGTCCCTGTGCTGTGGTGGCGAATCCCTTGATCATCTGATGATCAAGGGATTCCGACGCTAGGGCGGTGATGGTCGCACGTCCGCCGGGGGATGCATCTCGGCATCCTGCCGTCCTGCGTGTCGTCGCCCGACGTTCACCTCGGTGATGCCTGCTGTCGGGTTTCGCGGGACAGCCTCGTTGCATCCGACGTCGACGCTCTGCGCCGCATCCCATCCCGGAGGATCCCAGCGATGTCTCACGGTCACAGCCATGACGCCCACACCCACGAGCACGACGACACCCACGATGCGGGAGACCCGCTCGACCCGGTTCTTGACCTCCAGGTGGAG
>JANXWJ010000156.1 GCA_025351185.1 Candidatus Nanopelagicales bacterium | reverse complement strand
TGAGGGCGGCAGCATGAGCGACCCGGATCCGTCAGTCGATGCTGACCACGGAGTCGATGTCGACGCGACGACGCGTCGACGGGGACGCCGGATGATCCTGGCGCTCGGCACGATCGCCGTGCTCGCCGCGCTCGGGATGCTGTTCGGCCGCATCCTCGCGGCGCCCACGCGAGGTGACGTCACCGTCACCTCGGTGATCGCAGTGCAGGACGGCGCGGGATGGTGGCGCACGGTTGCCGTCTGGACAGACCCGACCCAGGGTGGTTGTGTGGTGCTGCCGTGGAAGGTCGAGCGTAGCAACCGTGGGTTCGAGGTACGCAGCCAGCTGCTCGCGCCGGCTGACACCGCGTTCCCGTCGATCTGCCAGGGCACGGGCACGGCGGTGCTCGAGACCGTGAAGGACGACCCGTCGGGCACGACTCTCGCCGTCAACGGCACGTCGTTCGTCGTGACCCACGGCGACCTGCCGGCCGACACGATCGACACCCCGTGAGCCGGTCGGTCGCGCGGCTGCTGGCACCAGCGGCAGGTGTCCCCTGGTGGGGCCGGGTGTCGTCGGCGCTGGCGCCCGTGTTCCTCATCGGCGGGTGGACGCTGGCCGCGTCGCGTCAGGTCGGGGGCTTCGACCCCGTACGCCGCACCATCAGCGAGCTCGCCGCCCTCGACGCCACCGACCGCTGGATCATGACGGCCGGCATCGCGGGCACCGGGATCTGCCACCTCGTCACCGCGGCGTCGCTGCGCCCGGCTGCCTCCGCCGGACGCACGATCCTCGCGGTGGGCGGAGCGTTCACCGTCTTCGTCGCGGTCTTCCCGCTGCCCGCCGGTGGCGGCTCGTCGCAGGCGCACAGCGCTGTCGCACTAGCGGCCTTCGTCGCCCTCTCGGTGTGGCCCTTCGCCTCGACACCCCGCGTCGACGAGGGTGCTTCGGTGGCGTGGGGCCTCCGGCGTCCGGTCGCGATCTCGGCCGGGGTGGTGCTCGTCGGCTTGCTCGTCGGATTCGGCGCCTCCCTCAGCCCCGGCACCGCCGTGGGCCTCACCGAACGCCTCGTCGCCGGAGCCCAGTCCCTCTGGCCCCTCGCCGTCATAGCAACCGTCCGCCGCCGCCGCCGTCCCCACCACGGAACTTCTTGACCTCTCAGGTCAGGACGTGCCCGTGAGGGGCACGTCCTGACCGCAACCCGTGATCTTGATCGGCGGCGGACTCGCTGCGACCCCGTCGTACGCCACCAGTTCAGGCGAACGCGTAGACCACGGTGACCTGCACGCTGACATCCTGCGAACCCGCCTGGATCGGCACAGGAGACGAGGCGCGCAACGCCAGGCCGGATGCCTGGGCGTAGACGGGATAGGGCGTGGTGACGACCTCGGTGATCGACACGACGGCACCGAGCGAGCGGTCGGCGGCCTCGGCGTACTGCGACGCCTTGGTCTTCGCGTCGTCCATCGCGCTGGTGCGTGCGCCACCGACGAGACCCGACGTGTCGTCGAGCGCCACGCTGACACTGTCGACGCGGACTGCGTTGCCGCCGGCATCTACCGCGGCGCTCAGCACGGCGCCGGCCTTGGTCAGGTCGTGGATCGTGGCGGAGAGGTTCTCGCTCACGTCATAGCCGTCGGGCGCGCCCTTGTTGGTGTAGTGCGGTGAGATCGAGAGGTTCGATGTCTGGAGGTCCTTGGCGTCAACCCCGTTGTCGCTCAGGGACTTCTGGACCTTGCGCATCGACGCGTTGGCCGAGGCGAGCGCCTCGTCGATGTTCTTCGCGGTCGCGCTCACCGCGAGACTGATGCGCAGGGTGTCCGGCGTGCCTGTGACCTTGCCGGTGCCGGTGACGGTGATCCCCTCGGTCGACGAGCCGCTCGACGCGGCAGCGGGGACCGAGGTGGTGACTTCTGCGTGGGCGACGCTCGATCGGCTGGTGCCGAGGACGTACGCCGCGAGGATTCCGAGCGCGACGAGTGCGAGGAAGGCGAGCTTGCGACCGTTCAGCGTGATCGTCATGCCGCTGTGACGCAGGCAACAGACTCCCGGTTCCGGCCACCTCGACGAAGCGGCAGGGAGTGCCGGTCAGGCTGCGGCGATGTCGCGGATCCAGGCCCCGGCTTCGTCGCGGAAGCCGACGCTGCGCAGGTAGGCGGTCTGGGTCGCTAGCTCCTTGTCGGCGACGAGACGGCGTACGCCGTGGTCGGCGAAGACTCCGCTGCGGCCGTAGACGAACTCGCCGGGGGTGAAGTCGCGGAAGCGCGGCGTGACGTAGTCGAGCTCGACCACGGCAGTGCCCAGGCCGACATCGCGGACGACGACCGCGCCCACCGTCTCTTCCGCCCGCTGCACCAGGAACGCCCAGCGCCGGCCGTCGCTCTCGGCGGGCGAGCTCGCCGGTGGTGCGGCGTACGACGGCTGGAACGTGTGGATGTCCTCGAGGTGCACACCGATCACGTGGCCGAGGTAGGCGTCGCCGGGGCCTACCTCGACCACGGAGTAGGCCGACGGGTCGTGCCGCTCGCCGAGGAGCTTGCGCAGCCAGTAGATGTCGATGACGGCGATGACGGCGTTCATCGCGGCGAAGGGCCAGATCGCCAGCGCTACGTTGTAGAGGACCGCAAGCAGTGCGCCAGCGAGATTGAGCCAGCGGAAGCGCAGCACCCGCGCCTGCGTCAACGACACGATGACCAGGATCGAGCCGACCCAGCCGATGATCTCGAGCACAGTCCTGGTCACGCGCCCATCATGTCCGTACTCCCCTCCGGTTCCCGAGTAACAGGTCGAATGGTCGCTCAGCGGGGTGGTTGAGCGACCATCCGACCTGTTACTCGGGGCGACGAAGCGGCCGGGCGACGGCGGCACACCGCCGCCGCTCAGGTGAGGCGGGTGGCGGCGACCTCTTCTTCCTTGGCGAGGGCGCGCTCGATCTGCTCGGCGCAGAACTTCTCGATCTTGCCGCCGACGAAGGGCACCGACGCCTTGATGCTCATCTCGACGTCGACCGCGCTCGCGGCGGCGTCCCCGGAGAGGCGCAGGGTGCCTTCCATCGACACCGGGGCGCCCGCGAAGGACACCGTCACGGTGCCGTCGCGACTGCCGTCAGCCGCGGCCGGGCCGATCACGCGGGTCTCGATCAGCCGCACCGAGTCGCCGACCAGGGCCTTGGCATAGGACGGGACGTCTGCGGGGAGCGAGCGCGCCGACACCACCGTCGCGCCGCCGTCGTCGGTGGGCGTCACCGACACCTCGACGTCCTGGCCGCCGGTCGCGACGGCGACCTCCTCGACGTAGCCCGCATCGGTCACGAGGGCATAGGCGCCCGTCGGGTCCGCGGCGAAGGTGATACGAGATGTCAGCGGCGTGGCCATCCGGGTGCTCCTCAGGGCGGGGGTGACGCGGAGGCGGGGGTTCGGCACCCGGGTGCCTCCGGGTCCTACATCTAGGAATGCTCAGGATGCCGTACGGGTGTGTCGCCTGATCTCCCGAGGCTCCTGGGTGCGGCATAAGGTGAGCCTGGTCGCACAACGGCGTGCGGCCAGTGAATGCGAAGAGGCGATCACGTCGTGCCCGACAGCGCGAATGCCCTGGTGACCGAGTCCACCCAGCCCTCCGACGCAGCGGCGCTCATGTCGCCCGTCGCCGCGGCCCGGCGGCTCGAGGAGGCCAAGACCGACCTCCTCGACCGCGCTGTGGCGACCGGTCCGGACGACCCCGGTCTCGAGGCGCTCGTACGTCGCTACTACCGCCACACGGCGCCCGAGGACCTCATCGGTCGCGACCCGGTCGACGTGCTCGGTGCGGTCGTGAGCCACCGGCGCGCGGCGCAGAACCGCCCGCAGGGCACCGCGGTCGTGCACGCGTTCACGCCGTCGGTCGAGGGCGACGGGTGGTCCGCGGGCCACTCCGTCATCGAGATCGTCACCGACGACATGCCGTTCCTCGTCGACTCGGTCACCTCGTGCCTCGGGGTCGACGGTCGCGCGATCCACCTCGTCATCCACCCGCAGTTCGTCGTCGAGCGTGACGTGACGGGCGTGCTCAGGGATGTCATCGCGTCCGACGACGACGAGGTGGTGCCCCTCGGGGCGACCGTCGAGTCGTGGATGCACGTGGAGATCGACCGCGAGACCGACGACGACGACCTCCGCTCCGTCGAGGCGCAGATCCAGGCCGTGCTGCGCGACGTGCGCGAGGCGGTCGAGGACTGGCCGAGGATGCTCGCACGCGCGACCCAGCTCGCCGACGAGCTCGAGTCGGTGCCGCCGGTCACCGTCGACCACGCGGAGGTCAAGGAGTCGATCGACCTCCTGCGCTGGCTGGCCGACGAGCACTTCACCTTCCTCGGCTACCGGGAGTACGCCCTGTCCGAGGACGGCACGCAGCTCGACCCCGTGCCCGGCACCGGTCTGGGCATCATGCGATCCGACCGTCCGGCGAGCCGAGCCTTCTCCCAGCTCTCGCCCGAGGTCCGGGCGCGCGCCCGCGAGCCGCACGTGCTCGTGCTCACCAAGGCCAACAGCCGCTCGACCGTGCACCGCTCGACGTATCTCGACTATGTCGGCGTGAAGACCTTCGACTCCGTCGGCCGAGTCGTGGGTGAGCGGCGCTTCCTCGGGCTCTACACCTCGAGCGCCTATGTCCAGTCGGTGCAGACGATCCCGGTGCTGCGGCGCACTGTCGCGCAGGTGCTGGAGAAGTCGGGGTTCCGGGTCGACGGCCACTCCTACAAGGACCTCATGCAGGTCCTCGAGGTCTATCCGCGGGACGAGATCTTCCAGGTCGACCCCGACGAGCTGACCGAGACAGCGATGTCGGTGCTGCACATCCAGGAGCGTCGACAGACGCGGCTGTTCATGCGACGAGACCGCTATGCGCGCTTCGTGTCGTGCATGGTCTATCTCCCGCGCGACCGCTACACCACGACCGTGCGACTCAAGATGCGCGACGTGCTCGAGGAGGAGTTCGGCAGCGACCTCGTCGACTACACCGCCCGGGTCTCGGAGTCGGTGCTCGCCCGTCTGCACTTCGTCGTACGCGGTGGACCGGGTCAGGCGCTGCCGATGGTCGAGCACGACCGGCTCGAGGTTCGCCTCGCAGAGGCGACGCGGTCGTGGGAGGACGAGTTCTCCTCCGCACTCACCGACCAGGTCGGCGAGGAGGAGGCCGCCCGCCTCCTCAAGGTCTACGGCGACGCCTTCCCCGAGGCCTACAAGGAGGACTTCGCCGCGCGCACCGGAGTCATCGACATCCGGCACCTCGAGGAGCTCAGCTCCGAGGGCGATGTCTCCCTCAACCTCTACGAGCCGCACGCTGCCGCTCGAGGCGAGCGCCGCTTCAAGATCTATCGCCACGGCGCCGCCATCTCGCTCTCGACCGTCCTCCCTGTCCTGCAGCGGATGGGCGTCGAGGTCATCGACGAGCGTCCCTACGGCATCGAGACGCCCGGCTCGACGATGTGGATCTATGACTTCGGGCTGCGGCTCGACGGTCAGGTGTTCGACCTGCAGACGCTGAAGCCACGCTTTCAGAAGGCGTTCCTCGCCGCGTGGACCGGCCGCGCCGAGGCCGACGGATTCAACGCCCTCGTGGTGGCCGCGGGTCTGCACTGGCGTCAGGCCATGGTGCTGCGCGCCTATGCCCGCTATCTGCGCCAGACCGGTACGGCGTTCAGCCAGGACTATCTCGAGCGCAGCCTCGTCGCCAACGTGCCGATCGTGCGACTGCTCGTCGCTCTCTTCGAGACCCGCTTCGACCCGTCGTTCGCGGGTGACCGCGACGGGCGCAGCGCCACGTTGCGTGGCGAGATCGAGACGGCGCTCGAGGCGGTTACGAGCCTCGACCAGGACCGCATCTTGCGGTCGTTCCTCGCGCTCGTGGGTGCGACCCTGCGCACCAACTTCTTCCAGAACGACGCTGTCGGCGCGCCGAAGTCCTACGTCAGCTTCAAGCTCGATCCGGCGCAGGTGCCAGACCTTCCGGCGCCCCGGCCGAAGCACGAGATCTGGGTCTACAGCCCGCGGGTCGAGGGCGTGCACCTGCGTTTCGGCGCTGTCGCCCGCGGTGGTCTGCGCTGGTCGGACCGGCGTGAGGACTTCCGTACCGAGGTGCTCGGTCTGGTCAAGGCGCAGATGGTGAAGAACGCCGTCATCGTGCCGGTGGGCGCCAAGGGCGGCTTCGTCGTCAAGGTGTCGCCCGACCCGAGTGTCGACCGCGAGGCGTGGCTCGCCGAGGGCATCGCCTGCTATCGCACGTTCATCAGTGCTCTGCTCGACATCACCGACAACCTCGTCACCGGCGTCGTCGTGCCCCCGATCGACGTCGTGCGCCACGACTCCGACGACACCTATCTCGTCGTCGCCGCGGACAAGGGCACGGCGACCTTCAGCGACATCGCCAACGAGGTCGCGCTGTCCTACGGCTTCTGGCTCGGTGACGCCTTCGCCTCGGGCGGGTCGGTCGGCTATGACCACAAGCAGATGGGCATCACCGCGCGAGGTGCGTGGGAGTCGGTCAAGCGCCACTTCCGCGAGCTCGGCCACGACACCCAGACCCAGGACTTCACCGTCGTCTGCGTCGGCGACATGAGTGGTGACGTCTTCGGCAACGGCATGCTGCTCTCGGAGCACATCAGGCTCGTCGCGGCATTCGACCACCGGCACGTCTTCCTCGATCCCAACCCCGACGCGGCGACGTCGTTCGCCGAGCGTCAGCGCCTCTTCGCGCTGCCGCGGTCGAGCTGGGCGGAATACAGCCTCGACCTCGTCAGCGAAGGCGGCGGCATCTATCCGAGATCAGCGAAGTCGATCCCGCTCTCGCCGCAGGTGCGGGCGGTCCTCGGCCTGCACGTCGACCGGCTCACCCCGGCCGAGCTCATGCGCGCGATCCTCGTCGCCCCCGTCGACCTCGTGTGGAACGGCGGGATCGGGACCTACGTGAAGTCGTCGACCGAGACCCACGCCGACGTCGGCGACAAGGCCAACGACTCGATCCGTGTGGACGGAGCCGCGCTGCAGTGCCGTGTCGTGGGTGAGGGCGGCAACCTCGGCTTCACCCAGCTCGGGCGCATCGAGGCGGCACGCTCCGGCGTACGCATCAACACCGACGCGATCGACAACTCGGCCGGTGTCGACACCTCCGATCACGAGGTCAACATCAAGATCCTGCTCGACCAGGTGGTGCGCGACGGCGACCTGACTCCCAAGCAGCGCAACACTTTCCTGGCCGAGATGACCGACGAGGTCGGCCACCTGGTGCTGCGTGACAACTACGAGCAGAACATCCTGCTAGGCAACGCGCGCGTGCAGTCGCACTCGATGCTCACGGTGCACCAGCGCTTCATCCGCGCGCTCGAGGCGCGCGGTGATCTTGACCGTGGGATCGAGTTCCTGCCGACCGACGCGGAGATCGACACCCGGCATGCCAACCGTGACGGCCTCTCGTCACCGGAGTTCGCCGTGCTCCTGGCCTACGCCAAGATCACGCTGACTGACGACCTGCTCGAGACCCCGCTCGCCGACGAGGAGTGGTTCGGCCGCGTGCTGCGGGAGTATTTCCCGGCGCCGATCGGCCACCGCTTCGATGCGCTGCTCGACTCGCACCCGCTGCGTCGCCAGATCATCACGACCGTCGTCGTCAACGACATGGTCAACCGTGGCGGCATCACGTTCGCGTTCCGCGCGGGCGAGGAGACGGGCGCCGGGCCGGTCGAGATCGCTCGTGCCTACTCCGTCGCGCGTGAGGTGTTCGACCTGCCGGCGTTCTGGCGCAAGGTCGAGGCGCTCGACAACCAGGTGCCGACCGCCGCGCAGTGCGCGCTGTTCCTCGAGTCGCGACGTCTGCTCGACCGGGCGACCCGGTGGGTGCTCACCGCACGTGGTGGCAAGGTCGACGTCGGCACCGAGATCGAGCACTTCCGGGCGACGATCGAACGCCTCGCCCCGCTCGCCCCGTCGATGCTGCGCGGCATCGAGCACCAGCGCCTCATCGACCGCGCCGACGAGCTCGAGGCCCTCGGCTCGCCGCGCGACCTCGCCGAGGAGAGCTCCTCCCTCCTCGACATCTACGGTCTGCTCGACGTCGTCGAGGTCGCGAGCGCCACCGGTGCCGATGCCGAGGACGTCGCCCGGCTCTACTTCGTGCTCTCGGAGCGCTACGAGGTCGACCGGATGCTCACCCGCATCACGGCGCTCCCGCGCGACGACCGCTGGACCGCGCTCGCCCGCGCAGCGCTGCGCTCGGACCTCTACGCCGCTCTCACCGGCATGACGAGGCGAGTCATCGAGTCGACACCCGACGTCACCGACGCCGAGGAGCGAGTGCTCCTCTGGGAGTCACAGCAGGCCGAGGGCCTCGCCCGCGCACGGGCCACCCTCGACGAGATCAGCACCCAGGAGCAGTTCGACCTCGCCACCCTCTCCGTAGCCCTCCGAACCATCAGAACCCTCGTCCAACAAGGCTCCTAACCCTCCCCACATCCAGATGAATGTGCCCCAACGTGCGTTAGGCGCAACCAGACTTCCCCACTGGCGCGGTGAGGT
>JANXWJ010000131.1 GCA_025351185.1 Candidatus Nanopelagicales bacterium | reverse complement strand
GAAAGCATTCCCTGCGGGAATGCCGGGCTAATAGCGTCAGTATGGCCACATTCCTAGGAAACAACAAATGGCGCGAGCGAAAAGCCGTTGATTGCGGGATTTCAACCAGTGAATTCGATCGAATGACGTGGGGGGATATGTCGGCCCCATTCCCGCGACGGCGGGCGCACCGGACGACCGCTAGGCTGAGGGCGGTGCGTCAGCGACGCCGCGCCGTCCCGCACCCCACCGGACGGACGCCGTGACCAGCGACCAGACCTTCAGCCCTCCCGCCGAACTCGAGCCGGCCCTCCTGTCGACCCTTGCCGCGGACGCGGTCTCGGACGACATCGCGGCCCTGCGCGGTGACATCCGGGTGCTCGGCGAGCTGCTCGGCGCCACCCTCGTGCGTCAGGACTCCGCCGAGCTGCTCGCCCTCGTGGAGGACGTTCGCCGGACGGCGCGCACCGACCTCAGTGCGACCAGCGAGCTGCTCCACGGCGTCGACCTGCCCACCGCGATCCGCCTCGCCCGAGCCTTCTCGACCTACTTCCACCTCGCCAACGTCACCGAGCAGGTGCACCGCTCGCGCGTGCAGCGGGCGGCTCGGCGCATCGACGGGGATCCGCTGAGCGCGGCCGCCCGACGCATCGAGGCAGCTCTGGCCAACGGCGACGTCACCCAGGAGGGCGTCTCTGCGGGGATCGCCCGGCTGTCGGCGCGGCCGGTCTTCACCGCGCACCCCACCGAGGCGGCTCGTCGCTCGGTGCTGCTCAAGCTCCGGGCCATCGCGGACCTGCTCGACACCGCCGAGCGCGACGGGATGGCGCTGGACCACCCACGGGTCGCCCACCGCGCGGCCGAGCTCGTCGACCTGCTCTGGCAGACCGACGAGCTGCGCCTGGACCGCCCCGAGGTGATCGACGAGGCACGCAACGCCCTCTACTACCTCGACGACCTCGCGCACGGCCCCGTCGCCGAGGTGCTCGACGACCTGTCACTGGCCCTGGCCAGCATCGGAGTCGAGCTCCCGGCTGATGCGCGTCCGCTGTCGTTCGGGTCGTGGATCGGCGGTGACCGCGACGGCAACCCGTTCGTGACGCCCGACGTCACCCGCCAGGTGATCGACCTCGTACGCGACCACGCGGTGCGCGACCTGCTGCCGGTCATCGTCCGGCTCATCGAGGAGATCTCGGTGAGCGAGCGGCTCAACGACGTCTCACCCGAGCTGCGCGCATCGTTGGAGGCAGATCTGGTCAACCTCCCCGACCTCGACCCGCGCTATCAGCGGATCAACGCGGAGGAGCCCTATCGGCTCAAGCTCACCTGCGTGCACAAGAAGCTCAACAACACCCGCGCCCG
The DNA here is from genome assembly GCA_025351185.1 of Candidatus Nanopelagicales bacterium. Taxonomy (GTDB): domain Bacteria; phylum Actinomycetota; class Actinomycetes; order S36-B12; family CAIYMF01; genus Longivirga. Next base: position 8,118 of record JANXWJ010000131.1, on the reverse strand, counting down.
CATCGCGACGGCCGCACCGCACCGGTCCGGCAGCGACTACTCGACCACTCGCGAGCTGCTCGACGACCTGATGCTGGTGCGCGACTCCCTGGCCACCCACCGCGGCGAGCTTGCCGCGCACGGTGTCGTCGACCAGGCGATCCGGTCTATCGCGGCGTTCGGGCTCTCGCTGGTCACCCTCGATGTCCGCGAGCACGCGCTCGCGCACCACGCGGCGGTAGGCGTGCTCGTCGACCGCCTCGGCGAGCAGGGCTGGCGCTATGAGGACCTGCCGCGCGAGCACCGGCTCCGGCTGCTCTCCGCCGAGCTCCTGTCACGGCGTCCGCTGGCCTCGACCCCACCGCCGCTCGAGGGCGACGACCTGCGCACCTACAACGCCTTCGTGGCGATTCGTGAGGCGCTCGACCTGCACGGTCCGGACGTCTGCGAGACCTACATCATCTCGATGACCAAGGGTGTCGACGACGTCCTTGCCGCAGTGGTCCTGGCTCGCGAGGCCGGTCTCGTCGACATCGCCGGTGACGTCGCCCGCATCGGTTTCGTGCCTCTGCTCGAGACCGTCGATGAGCTCCGTCGCGCGGGCGAGCTGCTCGACGGGCTGCTGTCCGACCCGTCCTACCGCCGGATCGTCACGCTGCGCGGCGATGTGCAGGAAGTGATGCTCGGCTACAGCGACTCCAACAAGGACGCCGGAATCACCACCTCGCAGTGGGAGATCCACCTGGCGCAGCGGCGTCTTCGCGATGTGGCCCGCACGCACGGCGTACGCCTGCGCCTGTTCCACGGCCGCGGCGGCACCGTAGGCCGTGGCGGTGGTCCGACCTACGACGCCGTGCTCTCGCAGCCGCACGGTGTCCTCGACGGGGAGATCAAGCTGACCGAGCAGGGCGAGGTCATCTCCGACAAGTACCTCCTTCCCTCGCTGGCGCGGGAGAACCTCGAGCTGCTGCTCGCGGCCGTGGTCGAGGCGACCGTGCTGCACCAGAGCCCGCGTACCGGCACCGAGCGCCTCGCCGTCTGGGACCCGGTCATGGACCTCGTGTCAGGTCGCGCCCAGCAGGCCTACCGCGCCCTCGTGGACGACCCCGACCTGCCGCGCTACTTCGCCACGTCAACACCGGTGGAGGAGCTCGCCGACATGCACCTGGGCTCGCGCCCGGCCCGTCGCGCGACGGCCGACGCGGGCATCGAGTCGCTCCGCGCCATCCCGTGGGTGTTCGGGTGGACCCAGTCACGACAGATCGTGCCCGGCTGGTTCGGCGTCGGCAGCGGCCTGCGCGCGGCACGCCAAGCGGGGCACGGCGAGCTGCTGACGCAGATGCACGCCGACTGGCACTTCTTCCGCAACTTCGTGTCCAACGTCGAGATGACCCTCGCCAAGACCGATCTCACCGTCGCCCGGGAGTACGTCGACCAGCTCGTCCCGGTCGAGCTGCGGCACGTCTTCGACGTCATCGTCGCCGAGCACGAGGTCACGCGCTCGGAGATCCTCGCGCTCACCGAGACCGGACGCCTGCTCGGTTCGCAGCCCTCGCTCGCCTCCACGCTGGCGACCCGCGACCTCTACCTGCTGCCCCTTCAGCTCCTCCAGGTGCAGCTGCTCCGACGTGTGCGCGAGCACCGAGCGAGCGACATCGACGAGGTCGACCCCACCCTGCGCCGCGCCCTGCTCCTCACGGTCAACGGCATCGCCACCGGCCTCCGCAACACCGGCTGAACGGTCGTCAGCCCGTCGACCTCAGACAAGGTCGACGGCGGCCGGGGTGAGGGCGTCGAGCCTCGCGCGCCACCCGCGCGCGCCGATCGCGTCGTAGGTCGACCGCGCCCGCTCGACGAACGCTCGTGCCTCGTCGGTCCGGCCCTGGGCTGCCAGCCACCGCGCGAAGTCCTCCTGCGCCTGCGCCCGCATGCCCACCGCGCCGAGCTCGTCGAGCGACGCGATTCCCGCGCGGAAGTCGACCTCGACCGCCGCCGCGTCATCTCTGCGCAGGCCCGCCACGAGGGCGCGCAGCCAACGCCACTCAGCCCGAACGACGGGCGAGAGCACACCCGACGGTGCGTTCTCGATGGGTGCGGTCATCCGCTCCGCGACCTCGATGTCACCGGCGGCCACCGCCGCCCGCACGAGAGGCGGGAAGAAGATGAGGAAGTCGTCGTCGATGCCGGTGAACAGCAGCACGTTCGGCAGCACATCGTCGGCGATGCGCGCGGCTGCCACCAGGTCGCCGTCGCGCATCGCGGCGAACAGCGCCAGGTCGCCACGGTTGGCTCTGTCAGCAGCGGTGTCGCCTGCGTCAGGAGCGGGGATCGGGGGGAGGTCATCGCCGACCGCCTCGGCGATCCGGGTCTGCAGGCACAGCAGAGCCAGCGCGAGCGACGGGATCCGCACGATCTCGCGCGCCTCCGCGACGACGCGGCCGGCCTCCTCGAGACGACCGCAGACCCACAGCGCGATCGCAGAGTTGACCATGGTGTAGTCGATCATCCCTGCGATTCCGGTACGCCGGGCGACGGCGTAGGCCTCTCGGCTGGTGTCGAAGGCCGTGGACGGGCTGCGCGAGAGCTCCATGGACGACAGGTTGTTCAGCGACAGTGCCAGGACCTCTGCCATGTCGTGCTCGCGCGCAAGGTCGGCCGACTGGCGCAACAAGGCCTTCGCTGTCATGGGAGCGCCGGTCATCTGGAACCGCACCGACGCCGAGGCCAGCATCTGCGCGATCAGGCGGGGGTCACCTGTCGACTCAGCCAGCTGCAGCCTCCGGTCGGCCAGCCGGACTGCTGCGTCGACGTCGCCTCGGTCGGAGTAGGCACGCCCCAGGCCCTTGCACAGCTCGATCAGTGCGAGCTCTGCCCCCTCGACGCCGTCCAGCGCCTCCAGCCGCGGCTCGCCGATCTGCACGGCGGCCGCCGTGTCGGAGAGCAGCGAGAGCGAGTAGCACTCCAGGCCCACCGCGTATCCGGCGTCGATCGGGCGGGCCAGCTCGTCGTAGAGGGCAACGGCGGACACGGCGTGGTCGACGGACAGCTGAAACTCCCCGGACGAGCTGGCAGCCTCCGCTGCCGCGACGTGCATCCGTGCGAGGTCTTCGGCGGACGTCGTCCGCTCGATGGCCTGCGTGAGCATGCGCACCGCATCGGCGTGCGAGCCCAGCGAGCCGACACGGGCCGCTGCACGCTCGAGCAGGGAGCATGCCCGCGCGGCCAGCTCCTCGACGTCGGGTTCACCCGACGACGACGCATCCACGGCATCGAGGAGGTGGCGACCGATGATGGCAGCCAGGTCGCCGTCGGAGTCCAGGAGCGACTGCAGGTGATCGGCCGCCGCGAGGTGTCGCGCCTTGCGATCGCGTCGGGACTGCGTGCTGTAGGCGATCTGGCGCACGACGGACTGCACGAACCGGTACTGCCCACGATCGGCCGCGAACCGATCTTGCTGCAAGGCCACGATCTCCTTGCGCCGCAACGACTCCAGATCTTCGTCGATCGTCCCGGTGGGAGCGCCGAGCGCCACGAGGCCGGCGCGGGTGAACACCGTGCCTAGCACGCTGGCGTCGGCGACGAGGGCTCGCTCTGACGGCGCGAGGGCATCGAGGCGCGCCGCGACCAGCGCCTGCAGCGATGCGGGAGCGCCGACAGTGCCCAGATCGAGGTCCGCCCCGTCGGCGGTGACGTAGCGACCGTCGCGGGGTACGACGACATCACGGTCGATCAGCGCACGCACCGTCTCGACCGCATACAGCGGCACGCCCTCTGCTCGCGCGACGAGCGCGTCCCTGCTCGTCGCCGTGAGGTCCGAGACGAGCCCGTCGACGAGGACGGCCATGGCGGTGTCGTCCAATGGATCGAGTCGCAGCACGCCGGCTCGACGACCGCCGAGCGTGGCGCGTCGGGCGAGGAGCTCCGGCCGGGCGAGGGCCAGGACGAAGACCGGCGACTGCGCGGTCGCGAGGAGGTGGTCGGCGAAGTCGAGCAGTGCATCGTCGGCGTACTGAGCGTCGTCGACCACGAGCACGACCCCGTCGCTGTCGGCACCGACGCGCTCGAACCACGTCGTCCACGCGTTGAACAGCTCTGCTCGCGCATAGCCTCCACCGAGCCCTGCGCCGATGAGCGCGCCGAGACGAGGTCGCAGCCAGTCACGCTCCTCCGCGTCAGGGACGAAGGTCTCGAGCCCCTGGGCGAGCCGCTCGTGGACGACCTCCCCGGAGTCGGACTCCGTGAGGCCGAGCCGGGCACGCACCGCCTCGGCGATCGCCCAGAAGGACACGCCCTCGCCGTAGGACAGGCAGCGCCCGCGGTGCCAGCGCACGGTCGCGCTGAGCCCGTCGACATACTTCTCGAACTCCCAGGCCATCCGAGACTTCCCGACGCCCGCCTCGCCATCCATCACCACGAGCCGCGGGCGTCCGGACTCGACACCGGCGTGGAACATCTCCTTGAGCAGTCGCAGCTCCCGGTCGCGACCCGCGAGCGGCGCCTCGAGACCGTCGACCCGCTGGCCGCCACCCACGTCCGCGACGACCGCCACCGCGGCGTACAGCCTCACCGGCAGCGACTTGCCCTTGAGCTCGTGGTCTCCGACGTCCTCGTAGGCGATCGCAGCGGCCGTGAGTGAGCGCGTGGGCTCATCGACGTAGACCCGCCCGGGGTCGGCAGCGGACTGCACGCGCGCTGCCGTGTTGACGGCGTCCCCCGCGACCATGCCCTCCGCGGTGGCGCCCAAAGTCACGGCGACCTCGCCCGTCACGACGCCCACACGCATCCGGAGCCCGGGTGCTCCGACCTCCTCGTCGAGTGCGGCTATCGCCTGGACCAGCTCCAACCCGGCTCGCACCGCCCGCTCTGCGTCGTCCTCGTGTGCCACCGGCACGCCCCAGACGGCCATCACGGCGTCTCCGATGAACTTCTCGATCGAGCCGCCGTACCGGCTCACCACGGTGCGGCACTCGGCGAAGTAGCGCGACAGCAGCTCACGGACCTCCTCCGCGTCGCGGCTCTCCGACAGGGGAGTGAACCCCACGAGGTCGCCGAAGAGCACCGAGGTGACCCGACGCTCCGCCACAGGTCCGCTGGGAACCACCGCGGTGGGCGACGACTCGTCGAGCGACGTGCCGCACTCTGAGCAGAAGCGACCCCGCTCGGCCGTGGCACCGCACGACGGGCAGGCGCGGATGACAGCCGTGCCGCACTCGGGGCAGAACTTGGCCGCGGCGGGGACGTCGGTGGCACAGGTCGCGCAGGCGCTCACCGGCCACCTCCGACGTGGACCCGCGGCACCGTGTCGCCCGCGGGATGTGACGACGATATCGACTCGCGAGGCTTCCGCCCGGCGAACCACCGAGAAGGGAGCGGCACGTCCCTAGCGACGACGTGGTGGCGCGTCGGCCACGACGGTGGGTGGGTTGCGGAAGGCGGAGGCGAGGGCCACCAGGCCGCACAGGGGTACGACGGCGAGCAGCAGCGCGATGCCGCCGCCCGGACGCCCCGCGAACAGCGCGATGCCGGCGAGCGCGATGACCTGGTAGAGCACGGCCCAGCGCCACATGCCCATGTCGGCGCGCATCGAGAGGGCAGCCCCGAGATATACGACGAGCGCCACGACGAGACCGAACAGCGCACCGCCCACTACGACAGCTGCCGTGTCCGGCAGGTTGGTGAGCACTGGCGAGGCCATCGCCGAGAGCCCGTTGAACCCACCGAGGAACAACGACGCCCACACGAGCTGACCGGCGATGCGCCACACGCGCGGGACCTCGACGTCGGTCGACGTGAAGCCGCGGCGAAGCAACCACGTGACGACGAGGAAGACGCCGATCGCGAGACCGCCGTAGAGCCAGAGCACGTCAGAGCACCAGGAGCATGCGGTGGTTGCCCAGGGTGTTGGGCTTGACCCGCTCGAGGTCGAGGAACTCCGCGACGCCCTCGTCGTAGGACTGCAGGAGCTGCTCGAAGACGTCGTGGTCGACCGGCGTGCCGTCGATCTCGACGAATCCGTGGCGGCCGAAGAATCCCGTCTCGAACGTGAGGCAGAAGACTCGCTTCACTCCGAGGTCGCGCGCCCGCTGCACGAGATGCCCGAGCAGCACTCCACCGACTCCCTTGCCGCGCAGCGACGGGTCGACTGCGACCGTGCGCACCTCGGCGAGGTCCTCCCACATGATGTGCACGGCACCGCAGGCGACGACCTCCCCGTCGATCTCGCCGACGACGAACTCGGGCACCGCTTCGTACAACGTCACGGTCGCCTTGGACAGCAGTCGACGGTCGGGGGCATACGTGTCGACGAGCCGACGGATCGCGTGCACGTCGGCGGTGGTGGCCGGCCGGATGCGCAGCCGCTGCGCCGGGCTCATTCGGGCTTCACCAGCGGGAACAGGATCGTCTCGCGGATGTTGAGACCGGTGAGGTTCATGAGCAGCCGGTCGATGCCCAGGCCGACGCCGCCGGTGGGCGGCATGCCGAACTCGAGAGCGCGCAGGAAGTCCTCGTCGACCTGCATCGCCTCGACGTCGCCGCCCGCCTTGAGCATCGACTGCGCGACCAGGCGCTCCCGCTGGACCACCGGGTCGACGAGCTCGGAGTAGCCCGTTCCCTGCTCGGTGCCGTCGATGTAGAGGTCCCACTTCTCCACCACGCCAGGCATGTCGGGATGCGCCCGTACGAGCGGTGAGGTGTCCTCGGGATAGTCCATGACGAAGGTCGGGCGCGTGAGGTGCTCGACGACGTGGTGCTCGAGGAGCTCCTCGACGTACTTGCCGGGGACCCAGGTGGTCTCGGGCTTGATGCCCACGGCCTCGCACAGCTCGCGCAGGGTCTCGACCGGTGTCTCCGGGATGACCTCGATCCCGACCGCCTGCGACACCGAGGGGTAGACCGAGATCTCGTCCCACTCACCGGAGAAGTCGCGCGCAGCTCCGTCGAGCCGGGTGAACTGCAGTGAGCCATAGGCGGCCAGGGTCGCCTCCTGGATGAGCTCGCGCGTCATCCGGGCGTTCTTGCGATAGTCGGAGTACTCCTCGTAGTACTCGAGCATCGCGAACTCCGGCGAGTGCGTGGAGTCGGCTCCCTCGTTGCGGAAGTTGCGGTTGATCTCGAAGACCCGCTCGAGGCCACCGACGATGCAGCGCTTGAGGAAGAGCTCGGGCGCGATCCGCAGATAGACGTCGAGGTCGAACGCGTTAGCGTGGGTCACGAACGGGCGTGCGGTCGCGCCGCCATGCATCGTCTGCAGCATCGGCGTCTCGACCTCGAGGAAGCCGCGCTGGGCAAAGCTCGCACGCAGCGCCGCCACCACGGTCACACGCATGCGGGCGACCTCGCGTGCCTGCGGTCGCACGACGAGGTCGACATAGCGCTGCCGCACGCGGGTCTCCTCGGCGAGCGGCTTGTGCTCGACGGGGAACGGGCGCAGCGTCTTCGCCGCCATCTGCCAGGAGTCCGCGAGCACGCTCAGCTCGCCGCGACGTGAGGTGATGACCTCACCCCGCACGGCGACGTGGTCGCCGAGATCGACATCGGACTTCCAGTCGGCGAGGCGGGTCTCCCCCACCTTGTCGAGCGACAGCATCGCCTGGATCTCCGTTCCGTCGCCGGCGCGCAGCGTCGCGAAGCAGAGCTTGCCCGTGTTGCGGACGAAGATCACGCGCCCTGCGATCGCGACCACGTCTCCGGTCGCCGTGTCCGGCTCGAGGTCGGGGTGGGCGGCGCGTACGTCCTGGATGGTGTGGGTGCGCGGCACCCGGACGGGGTAGGGGTCGGTGCCGGAGTCGAGGAGGCGCTGACGCTTCTCGCGGCGTACCCGGATCTGCTCGGGGACGTCGTCCTCGGGATCGGTGGGCGCGACGGGATGGTCAGTCATGCGCGCAAGGTTATCGGGGCTCGGGCAGGTGTTCGCCGCGATATAGCGTCGGGGCCGTGACCGAGCCGAGCTTTGAGGATCGTCGCCTGTCCTTCGGTTCCGAGGCGTCGTCCTATGCCGATCTGCGCCGGGCTGTCCGCCCGAGGCCGCGCGCTGGATCCTCGACGGCGCCGAGCTGCCGGTGCGCGAGGTCGCCGATGTCGGCGCCGGCACGGGCGCGTTCACCCGCCTGCTCGTCGACCACGGCCTGGGCGTGACAG
>JANXWJ010000099.1 GCA_025351185.1 Candidatus Nanopelagicales bacterium | reverse complement strand
CGCAGGACGAGGTACGTCGCCACAACCTGGCGGCCCTCGTCCGGTTCCTGCACGACCACGGATCGACCTCCCGCTCGGAGCTCGTGAGCCACACCGGGCTCAACCGCAGCACGGTCGGCGGCCTGATCGCTGACCTGGTCGCCGTCGACCTGGTGCGTGAGACCGAGCCCGTCGGGCGAGGCGTGGGTCGCCCGTCGTTCGGCGTCGAGCCGGTCCATGACCGCGCCTATGTGCTGGCGATCGACCTGCGCGTCGACCGCACGATCGCTGCACTGGTGGGCTTCGGCGGCGTCGTCCTGCAGAGACGCGAGCAGCGCTATCGCCGTGCCGGGCAGCGCGAGGACAAGATCCTCGCGCAGCTCGTCGAGGTCTGCCACGAGCTGTTCATGGAGGCCCCCAAGGGCGCGGTCCAGGTCGGTGTCGGCGTGGGGGTGCCCGGTCTGGTGCGACAGCCCGACGGGCTCGTGCGCTTCGCGCCCAACCTGGGATGGGTCGACGTACCCCTGGGGGAGCACCTCGCCGCTGCCCTCGACGTCACGACCCCGATCGTGGTCGGCAACGACTCCGACCTCGGTGCCATCGCCGAGCGGCTGCGTGGTAGTGCAGTCGGTGCTGCGAACGTCATATACCTCTCGGGTCAGGTCGGTGTCGGCGGCGGGATCATGGTCGACGGCAAGCTGCTCATGGGTGCCCAGGGCTATGCCGGCGAAGTCGGGCACATGCGGATCAACCCGCAGGGCCGTGGCTGCCGGTGCGGCGCGGTGGGCTGCTGGGAGACCGAGATCGGCGAGCCCGCAGTGCGCCTCGCCACCGGCGCCAGCCCGTCGACGAGCGTCGCCGACATCGTCGCCGACGCCGTCGCCGGCAACGCAGCCGCGATGCGTGGTCTCGTCGCCGTCGGAAACTGGCTCGGAATCGGTGTCGTCAACCTCGTCAACATCTTCAACCCCGACGTCGTCGTCTTCGGCGGCACGCTGCGCGAGATCCTGCCGGTCGTGCGCGAGGAGGTCCAGGCCGAGCTCTCCGGGTCGCTCACCGCCCCTGGCGACCACGTCGTGCTCGCGCTCCCGGCCCTCGGCGACGACTCCACTCTGCTCGGTGCCGCGGAGAGCGCCTTCGTCCCGCTGCTCGACGACCCCCTGGGCGTCGTGACCGCACCGAAACGCCGCTCCGGCGGCCGTACCCGCGCCACCGCCTGACCGCCCAGCCCTTCCGGGCTGGTGCCCGCGCGAGCGGTACGGGGCACGGAGACCGGGGGACTCGGGCGGCGCATCGTGACCTGAGTTGTGCTGTGAATGTGCGCTAGGCGCTGCGTTGCCTAGAATCGAGTCATGTCCGTGCTCCGAGGGATCAGGTCACCGCGCGACCTCAAGGCCCTTCCTGCAGAGTCCCTTCCTGCCCTGGCCGCCGAGATCCGCGCCGAGCTCGTCGAGCAGGTCACTCGCACCGGTGGGCACCTCGGCCCCAACCTCGGTGTGGTCGAGCTGACCATCGCCCTGCACCGGGTCTTCACCAGCCCGCAGGACGTCATCGTCTTCGACACCGGTCACCAGTCCTACGTCCACAAGATGCTCACAGGCCGGCTCGACGACTTCGAGTCGCTCAAGAAGGAGGGTGGCCTCTCCGGCTATCCCAGCCGCGAGGAGTCCGAGCACGACGTCGTCGAGAACTCCCACGCATCGACGGCGCTGTCGTGGGCGGACGGCATCGCCAAGGGGCTCGAGCGATCCGGCGAGCTCGGCACGCGGCACGTGGTCGGCGTCATCGGTGACGGCGCGCTCACGGGCGGGATGGCCTGGGAGGCGATCAACAACATCGCCGCGTCGGACCGCCCGGTGGTCATGGTCGTCAACGACAACGGACGCTCCTACTCACCGACCATCGGCGGCCTCGCGCAGCACCTCGCCACCTTGCGCACCACCAAGGGCTACGAACGATTCCTCGACTGGGGCAAGAGCATCCTCGGACGCACCCCGGTGGTCGGACCGCCGATCTATGAGACCTTGCACGGCGTCAAGAAGGGCCTCAAGGACGTCGTAGCGCCGCAGGGCATGTTCGAGGACCTCGGGCTGAAGTACATCGGTCCCGTCGACGGGCACGACATCGTCGCGCTCGAGCACGCGCTCAACCGCGCCAAGCACTATCCCGGTCCGGTGCTCGTGCACGTCATCACCGAGAAGGGGCGCGGCTATGCGCCTGCCGAGATGGATGATGCCGAACGGTTCCACGCGGTCGGTGTCATCGACGCCGAGACCGGACTCCCGCTCACGAGCTCGGCACCGTCGTGGACATCGGTGTTCGGCAACGAGCTCGTCTCGATCGGTCACCGCCATCGCGACGTCGTGGCGATCACCGCGGCGATGATGGGACCGACAGGCCTCGAGCCGTTCCACGCGCAGTTCCCGGAGCGGACCTACGACGTCGGCATCGCCGAGCAGCACGCCGCGACGAGCGCTGCCGGCATGGCCTACACCGGACTGCACCCGGTCGTGGCCGTCTATGCCACCTTCATCAACCGAGCGTTCGACCAGGTCCTCATGGACTGCGCGCTGCACCGGGCCGGGGTGACGTTCGTGCTCGACCGCGCCGGCGTCACCGGCGACGACGGGGCGAGCCACAACGGCATGTGGGACATGTCGATCCTGCAGGTCGTGCCTGGTCTTCGGATCGCTGCTCCGCGCGACGGCGCGTCGTTGCGCGAGGAGCTGGGGGAGGCCGCCGCGGTGCATGATGCACCGACCGTGATCCGCTTCCCCAAGGGGGCGGTGGGCAAGGACATCCCGGCGATCGAACGCATCGGCACCGTGGATGTGCTGCGTCGCGACACCGATGCCTCGGTCCTGCTGGTGTCCGTCGGCGCGTTTGCCCCGCTGTGCCTCGATGTCGCGGATCGCCTTGCACAGCAGGGGATTGCCGTGACAGTTGTCGACCCGCGCTGGGTGTCGCCGGTGTCCTCGACCATCGTCGAGATGGCGCGTGAGCACCGACTCGTCGTGAGTGTCGAGGACAACAGCCGCCAGGGCGGCATCGGCAGCTCGATCTCGGCCGCACTCCGCGACGCCGGTATCGACACGCCGTTCCGCGACTTCGGCATCGAGCGTGCGTTCCTGCACCACGCCACTCGCGCGTCGGTACTCACCCACCTGGGCCTCACCGCACAGGACGTGTCACGCGCCGTCGTCGAGACCGTCGCCCGCCTCGAGCACACCGAGAACGTACCCACCGATGAGACCGCACCACCCGAGACCGCGAGCACCGAGACTGCAACCCCCGGCAACGCAGCCCCCGGCAACGCAACCGCGCGCACCGCCGACGCCGTACGCCTCGATGACGCCGACGACCCCACCTGACACCCGGCGCCACCTGACACCCCTGGTGATGGTGATGGGGTCGCGGGTCAGGCGCCGCGGGAGACGGGGTGGTTGTGCTCGTCGGTGACGGGATCGGCGAGCGACTGGCGCACGATGTCGCCTCCTTCGCGTACGAGCGTCACCTCGTCAGCCGTGATGAGCACGGGGCGCGGGAAGCCGCGCTCGTCCGGATCGGTGAGGGCCGCTGCCGCAGGCACGAACGCCGGGTCGAGACGCCCGAGGTCGAGCCAGCCGCGACGCAGGGTCGGGATCGCCGCCGAGCGCATCCCCTGACCGTCGAGCAGCACCTCGCGAAAACGCTGGGACGCCAGCAGAGTCGGTATGTCGGCGTCACCCAGCGGTCGCAGCACCGCGGACGTGTCGCGCAGCAGGCGTTCGGCGGCGAGCTCCGCCATGTCGGCGAGATAGCGGTCGGCTCGGGCGCACGCTGAGGCGATGTCGATCCCTGCCGCGGACAGCACGCCGTGCGGGAGCAGTCCGGTGCGCTCGGGATCGGGGCGACCGTCGTCGTCGAGGCCCCGCAGGGCGAGGCCGACGTCGAGCGCACCACCGAGAACCCGAGCCCGTGGCCACGCGGCCCCGGGGTGCATCGGATGACCGACGGGCACACCGCGGGGGCGGACGAGCGAGAGGACCTTGCTGTGTGCCGCGTCGCGGGAGTCGGCAGTGCCGAACAGCGTCTCGATGTGCAGCCGCAGCCGCATCCAGCGCGCGACCCGGCGCTGCAGCGACTCAGCGGGCAGGTCGTCGGAGGTCTCGCCCGCGGCGAGCACGAGCTCGCCCCACGGCACGCACAGCGGCCAGGCGTCTGGTCCGCGAGGGATGAGCACCCCGATGTCGAGGGTCTCGACCTCCGCCAGGGTGCCGTCGTCGAGGAGGGTGACAGCGAGGACAGCACGGCGTAGCGCCGTCGACACCCGCTCCTCTCTCACCGCTCGACCGTACGCCGGATGCGCTCACTATCCGAGCCCCTGGCGGGTGACAGGGCCTACTCTCCGGAGTCGGAGAATCACGTTGCGTGTTACTCGAGGCCCGGAGGCAGGCCCGGACGGGACACAGCACGGCCCCCGTGACGCACGCGGGTGTCGCTGCGTGTCCGGGGGGCCGGGCTAGGCGCGATCTTGCTGGTGCGAGCGGGTGGTTATCCCACCGATGCGACGTGCGCGGGGAGGAATCTTCGGCCTGTCACCCGTTCGCTCGTCCCCGTGCGGTCGAGGTAGGGCGTGATCCCGCCGAGGTGGAACGGCCAGCCGGCGCCGAGGAGCATGCACAGGTCGAGGTCCTGCGGCTCGGCGACGACACCTTCGTCGAGCATGAGGCGGGCCTCCTGCGCGATCGCGTCGAGCGCCCGCTGGCGTACCTCCGCCGCGGTGGAGGGGGAGTCACCGATCTCGAAGAGCGCAGCGACGTCGTCGGCGATCCGCGGTGTCGCGCCGTCCCACGCGAGCAGCGTGGTCTTGCCGGCCTCGACCATGCGTCGCTGGTTCTCCGAGACGCCGAAGCGATCGGGGAACGCCTGGTGCAGCGTCTCGGCGGTGTGGAACGCCACGGCCGGACCCACGAGCTGCAGGAGCAGGTAGGGCGACATCGGGAGTCCGAGCGGGTCGAGCGAGCTGTTGACGACCTCGAAGGGCGTGCCCTCGTCGTAGGCCGCGGTCACCTCGCCGAGGAAGCGGGTGAGCAGCCGGTTGACCACGAACGCAGGGGCGTCCTTGACGAGGACGCAGGACTTCTTCAGCGCCTTGCCAAGAGCGAACGCGGTGGCCAGCGAGGCATCGTCGGTCTTCTCGGCGCGAGCGATCTCGAGGAGCGGCATGAGGGCGACCGGGTTGAAGAAGTGGACGCCCACGACGCGCTCGGGGTGCTGGAGGTTCTCGGCCATCGCGGTGACGGACAGCGAGGAGGTGTTGGTGAGCAGCACGCAGGTGTCGGAGACGACAGCCTCGACCTCGGCGAAAACCTGCTGCTTGACCTTGAGGTCCTCGAACACCGCCTCGATCACGATCTCGGCGTCGGCGAAGACGTCCTTGGTGGTGGATCCGGACACCAGGGCACGCAGCCGGTTTGCCTTGTCGTTGCTGAGCCGGCCCTTGGTGGTGAGCTTGTCGATCTCGCCGTGGACATAGCCCACGCCCTTGTCGACGCGAGCCTGGTCGAGGTCGGTGAGGACCACCGGCACCTCGAGCCGCTGGACGAACAGCAGCGCGAGCTGGCTGGCCATGAGACCGGCACCGACCACGCCGACCTTGGTGACCGGACGCGCGAGCTTCTTGTCGGGCACGCCCACCGGTCGCTTGGCGCGACGCTGCACGAGGTCGAATGAATAGAGGCCGGCGCGGAGGTCGTCACCCATGACGAGAGCCGCGAGCGCGTCGTCCTCGGCGACGAAGCCTTCGTCGCGGGTCGACGTCCTCGCGGCGGCGATGAGGTCGAGGGCGCGATACGGCGCGGGGGTCGCGCCGTGCAGCTTCGCGTCGGCGAAGGCGCGACCGGCGGCGACCGCGTCGTCCCACGCCTGGCCGCGGTCGACCTCGGGCCGCTCGACGACGAAGTCACCGGTGACGACGCGGGCCGCCCAGCGCAGCGACTCGACGAGGAAGTCGGCGGGCTCGAGCGCGACGTCGAATATCCCGAGCTTCATGGCGTCTGCGGGCTTGAGCATGCGGTTCTGGTTGAGCGGGCTCTCGACGATGACGGTGATGGCCTTCGCCGCACCGACGAGGTTGGGCAGGAGGTAGGCCCCGCCCCATCCCGGCACGAGCCCGAGCGCAACCTCGGGGAAGCTGATGAGGCCGGCGCCGGTCGACAGCGTGCGATACGTACACATGAGCGCGACCTCGAGGCCGCCACCCATCGTCGCACCGTTGACGAACGCGAACGACGGGATGCTCATCTCACCGAGGCGCCGGAAAGTCTTGTGCCCCAACGCTCCGAGCGCTCGGGCCTGCTCGATGTCCTGCAGGTGCGGGACGCCGGTGAGGTCGGCTCCGACGGCGAAGATGAACGGCTTGCCGGTCACAGCGACGGCCACGATCTCGCCAGCCGCTGCTGCTGCCTCGACGGAGTCGAGGGCCTCTGAGAGCGACGTGAGACCGCCGAGCCCGAAGGTGTTGGGCTTGGTGTGGTCATGACCGTTGTCGAGGGTGATGAGGGCGGCGCGCCCGGCGGAGTAGGGCAGGTCGACGAGGCGCAGCAGAGCCTTGGTCACGATCTCGTCGGGGGCACCGGCAGGTGTGGAGGTGGTGGTGTCAGTCATGCCGCTCACGCGTCCTTGTCGTTGGTGCCGGTCCAGGCGGGGTTCTCCCAGATGACGGTGCCGCCCATGCCGAGTCCGATGCACATTGTCGTGAGGCCGTAGCGGACCTCGGGGTGCGCCTCGAAGCTGCGCGCGAGATAGGCCATGAGGCGGATGCCCGAGGAGGCCAGCGGGTGCCCGACGGCGATGGCGCCGCCGTACGGATTGACGCGGGGGTCGTCGTCGGCGATGCCGAAGTGGTCGAGGAACGCCAGCACCTGCACGGCGAATGCCTCGTTGACCTCGAAGAGGCCGATGTCCTCGATCGTGAGACCGGCCTTGGCCAGCGCCTTCTCGGTCGCGGGCACCGGGCCGACGCCCATGACCTCGGGCTCCACACCGGCGAAGGCGAAGGAGACCAGGCGGGCCTTCTTGGTGAGACCGAGCTCGTCGGCGACGTCCTCCGCGACGAGGATCGCTGCGGTCGCACCGTCGTTGAGGCCGGCCGCGTTGCCCGCGGTCACGCGCCCGTGCGGACGAAACGGCGTCTTGAGAGCGGCAAGCCCCTCGAGCGTCGTGGCCGGACGCGGCGGCTCGTCGACCGTGGCGAGGCCCCAGCCAGCTGCTGCGGTGCGGGTCGCGACGGGCACCAGGTCCAGCTGGATCGTGCCCTCGGCGTAGGCCTTGGCCGTCTTCTCCTGGCTGCGCAGGGAGTACTCGTCGGCGCGGGCCTTGGTCAGGTGCGGGAAGCGGTCGTGGAGGTTCTCGGCCGTCTTGCCCATGAACAGAGCCTCGGGATCCACGAGCTTCTCCGCGATGAGCCGCGGGTTGGGGTCCATGCCCTCGCCCATCGGGTGCCGACCCATGTGCTCGACACCGCCCGCGACGACGACGTCGTAGGCACCCACACCGATCCCGCTCGCGAGGTTGGTGACGGCGGTGAGCGCACCGGCGCACATCCGGTCGACGGACTGGCCGGGCACCGAGCGCGGGAATCCGGCGAGGATCCCGGCCGTCCGTCCGAGGGTCAGGCCTTGGTCGCCGATCTGGGTCGTGGCCGCGACGGCGACGTCGTCGATGCGGCCGGCGGGGAGGTTGGGATTGCGCCGCATGACCTCGCGCATCGCCGCTACGAGCAGGTCGTCGGCGCGGGTCTCGGCGTAGATGCCGGTGGCGCCGGCCTTGCCGAACGGGGTGCGTACGGCATCGACGAGCACGACGTCGCGCACGGCACGCTGTGTGGACACAAGGGACTCCTCGGACGACGGGACTCGAGCCGGCGGCACCAGCGTCAGCACCCCGGTCACCAACAACCAGGTGTTACCAGCCAGTAATCCCTGATGCTACCCGCCAGTAACGACCCCAGGAACCACCCCACCCACCCTGACGACAACGCTCCCGACGACCGCCCGCCAGCGCCCACCCCAGGGGAGTTCTTGACCGCGACCCGCGATCTTGGGCGGGCGAGGCACCGGTACAGGTGCTTGGACGCCTCTCGGCGCGAGAGCGGCGAGAGGGTGTCGCCCTGGTTCGCCAGGCAGGAGCGCACCCACGCGGGATCGTGGTGCGCGAGCTCCCTGAGCGCCCAGCCGATGGCCTTCAGATCGGCGAGCGTACGGCCTCGACGAGGTCGCGATCGACAGCGCTCACGACACCCAGTCTCGCGCCCCCGCCCCAGAACGCGACCCAGATCGCGAGTTGCGGTCAGAAAGTGCCCCACAAGGGAAGTTCTTGACCTGAGGTCACCGACTTCCCCGGGGTTAGGCGGCGGGGGTGGTCTCTCGGGCGGGGGCGGGAGCGGGAACCGAGGGGCGCTGGGGGCGGAAGTACAGGGCCAGGGTGACGACGAGGTAGACCACCCAGACGCTGAGCTGGAGCCAGGTGGTGACCGGGTCGAAGTGGAAGAACCCGCCGAGCAGGGTGCCGACGGGGCTGTTCTCGTCGACGGTCGCGCTCACGTCGAAGGCGATGTTGTCACCGCCCGGGAGGAAACCACCCTCCTGCAGGTCGCGTACGCCGTAGGCGAGGACTCCGGCGGCCACGATGATGAGGAGCGCCCCGGTCCAGGTGAAGAAGGTGGCGAGGTTCATCTTCACGGCGCCGCGGTAGACCGCCCAGCCGATGACGACCGCGGTGCCGATGCCGAGGATCGCGCCACCGAGAGCCGCGGCCGTGTCTGTCGCGGTGGTCGTCGCAGCCCAGAGGAACAGCGCCGTCTCGAGTCCCTCGCGGAGCACCGCGACCAGCGCCACGACCCCGATCGCGATGCCGCCGCCGACGAGCGCCTTGTCGAGGCGACCGTGCAGCTCACCGCGCATCTCCCGCGCCGTACGCCGCATCCAGAAGACCATCCAGGTGACGAGACCGACGGCGATGACCGACATCACACCGGCGAAGCCGTGCTCGGCCTCCTCCGACAGCGAGGACGAGGTGAGGGTGAGGATCCCGCCGAAGGCGAGCGACAGGCCGATCGCGATCCCGGTGCCGGCCCAGACCGAGCCGAGGCGAGCGCGGTTGCCCGACTTCACGACGTAGGCCACGAGGATGCCGACGATCAGCGATGCCTCGAGGCCCTCGCGCAGGCCGATCAGGTAGTTGGCGAACACGGGGGCTCCTCGAATCGCAGGTTAGGGTTACCTAAGCGCTCGGGCTCACCTAACCACGTCTTCTGCGGGCGTATCAACCCGAGCAGCTGTGCTCTGTGCCACCTTGGCCGCGACGGGGTCCTCAGCGTGGTCCGTGGTCGCCTCGACCGGGGTCTCCTCCACCGTCGGCGGGAGCTGCGAGGCGTCCCGGGTCAGGGCCTCGGCCAGCAGCGGCAGGACGAGCGCCACCTGCCACTCGCGGGCGCCGCCGGAGTGCAGCGCCGACGCCACGGACTCCTCGCTGAGCGGCGACGGCGGGGTCCAGGCCAACCGGCGTACGAGATCGGGCGACACGAGGTTCTCGACCGGCAGATGCCAGCGTTCGGCAGTCGTGGAGAGTCCGGCCCTGGCGGCAGACAGCCGGGCGTGGGCGTCCGGGTCCTTGTCGGCCCAGGCGCGGGGCGGCGGGGGGCCGTCGGAGGTCACGGTGGCTGGCGGGAGCGCCGACTCGGGAAGGGCCAGCGCCTCGTCGAGCGCCGCCTGCCAGTCGCGCAGGTGCCGTCGAGCACCTCGGCCGTTGAAGGCGGGGAGCCCGGCGAGGCCGTCAGCGCCGAGCGCGCCGCTCGCCAGCGCGGCCGCGACGATCGCGGAGTCCGGCAGCACCCGGCCGGGTGAGGTGTCGCGACGTCGCGCGACCTCGTCGCGACGCACCCACAGGGAGCGGATCACCGAGAGCTGGCGAGGGCGCCGGACCTTGTGCATGCCCGACGTACGACGCCACGGGTCGACGCGCGGGGGAGGAGGCGGTGCATCTCGCACCGCGTCGAACTCCTCGAGCGCCCACTCGAGCTTGCCGGCCGCACGCAGCTCCTCCTCGAGCGCATCGCGCAGCTGCACGAGCAGCTCGACGTCGAGGGCGGCATAGCGCAGCCACGGCTCCGGGAGCGGGCGCGTCGACCAGTCGGCGGCCGAGTGCTCCTTGGCCAGCGAATAGCCCAGAACTTCCTCGAGGAGCGCGGACAGTCCCACCCGCGCGTGACCGAGCAACCGGCCGGCTAGCTCGGTGTCGAAAACTCGCTCGGGGGACAACCCGATCTCGCGCAGGCACGGCAGATCCTGCGATGCCGCATGCAGCACCCACTCGGTTCCCTCGAGCGCCTGCGCCAGAACAGTGAGGTCGGGTACGGCGATGGGGTCGACGAGGTGCGAGCCCGAGCCCTCCCGGCGCAGCTGGACGAGGTAGGCGCGCTGGCCATAGCGATAGCCCGAGGCGCGTTCGGCATCGACGGCAACTGGTCCGGTGCCTGCAGCGAGGGCCGCTGCGGCCTCACGGAGGTCCCACGGACTCTCGATGACAGGCGGGACACCATCGCGAGGAGCCAGGAGCGGGATGGCTGTGCTCTCCGGGACCTCGTGCGCAGGGCTGATGGCGGCAGCGTCGGCTACGGCATCGAGGGCAGGGGACGCCGTCGCGTCTGGAGCAGCGGCGTCGGTCACATAGTCCAGGATAGGGACTCGCGGTCCCGACCCTGGGGTTGTGGCCGTCTCACGAGCGTGACCCGCGTCGCAGGGCGCGGGTCACGGACGAGTCTGAGGGGTGCAGGGGTGTCTGTGCGGGCGCTGGTCAGCGGACGAGACCTGAGCGCATCGCGTGAGCGACCATCTCGGCGCGGTCACCCGTGCCGACCTTGCGCGCGATCCGGGCGAGGTGGCTCTTGACCGTGAGCGCCGACAGCCCGAGGGCGTCGCCGATGTCTTTGTTGGAGCGTCCCTCCGAGACGAGCTGAAGGACCTCGATCTCTCGTCCCGAGAGCTCGTCGGGGGACCCGCCACGCGGACGTGAGCGCGGGAGCGACGTGCCCGTGGCCTGCGCGGGAAGCTCGTCAGGAGTCACGATGTAGCAGCGGACGTGCGCGTTGAGCGCAGCGCGGACGGCGTACGGGTCGTCGCGCACGGTCAGCAGCACGACTCGTCGCCAGCCGACCTTCGCGAGCTCCGCCAGCAGCGGGAGCGCCGCACCGTCGGGCAGGCCGCCCTCGATGACCACCAGGTCGCGTGGACCGTCGTACAGAGCGCGGACACGTGCCTCGGCGCCGCTCGCAGCCTCGACGACATCACGGGCTCCGAGCAGGCGCAAGCGCCCGACCAGAGCCTGTCGTCGGGTGGCCGATGCAGCGACCACGAGGGCCGTGAACCGAGCCCTCGGCAGCGGCACGACCGCCGACGGGCGCTCGACTAGTGCCACCACGGCAAGCCTCCTGGCGTCACATGTGCCGGATACCCGTCTTGATCCGGCCTACGTGTGCGTATCGGCGGGGAGGTCGATGGTCTTGACCACCGACCTCGCGTCAGTTCGCCCCGATTGTGACGATGCGGCATGGGCCGTACGTACTACTGCGTGTCACGACCGGCTCGCGGCAGGCGTGGTCCGTCCGGGTCACAGCCGGTGTCACAGCTGCGTGCGGGGTGTGCCGGACAGGACGCGGACGGGTCAGCGGCGGCGGGGGCGCGGCAGCGGGGCGACGCCCGCCGGCAAGGGAGGCAGCCCGGCGACCTGGGCGAGCACGTCGCCCCAGGCCTGGAGGTGGGCGCCGATGTCGGTCGTCGACGGCGTCCACGAGGCGCGGATCTCCACGTCGCCCGAGGGGGCCCGGTCGGAGATGCCGCCGAAGGACTCCGACGCGGTGCGCGTCACCGTGCCGGACTCGGCGTGGAAGCTCGCACCGCGCGACTCCAGCGACTCGATCAGCCAGGACCAGCCCACCTGGGTGAGCATCGGGTCCGACGCGATGTCGAGCTCGAGGGTGCCCTTGGCGAAGGACACGATGCGGAAGTCGCCGTCCCACGGCTCCTGGCCACCCGGGTCGTGCAGCAGCACGAAGCGCCCGGAGGCTGCCTCCTCGTCGTCGTGGAGCACGATCTCGGCCTGCAGCGCGAGGGCGAACGGCGAGAGCCGCACCGGCGCTGGAGTCTCCTCGAGCTCGATCTCCGGTCGCAGCGTCATCGCGCGGATGCTGTCGAGCGCCTCGGCGAACGCCGCCGGGACCGGTGCGGCACCCGCGTCGGTCCCTGGGTCGCGCCGCCGACTGGTCACCCGCCGAGAGTAGGTCGGCCGGGGGTTCCGGTCATGGATGCGGCCCGCGTCGCGGCGCGTCGCCGGGTCGAGCCGGTGCCGCAGCCCTCCGGTGGGCAGCAGCACGGCCTCGACCGCGACCTGGAGCGGCCACGATTCGACGGTCCCGGGCGCCGATGCGACGATCACCCCGTGAGCCTGCAGCCTGTGAGCACCGCCCTGCCCGAGTCCCATCCCCTGGCCGACGGACGCACCGCGTCGTCGGCGCTGGTGCTCGCGGCACGTCGTCAGCCCGTGCCGCACACCCCCGTCTGGTTCATGCGCCAGGCCGGCCGGTCGCTGCCGGAATACCGCGCGATCCGCCAGGGCACCGCGATGCTCGAGTCCTGCTTCACCACCGACCTCGTCGTCGAGATCACCTTGCAGCCGGTGCGTCGCTATGGCGTCGACGCTGCGATCTTCTTCAGCGACATCGTCGTTCCGCTCAAGGCCATCGGTGTCGACCTCGACATCAAGCCGGGAGTGGGTCCGGTGATCGCCGAGCCGTTCCGCACAGCCGCCGACGTCGACCGGCTGCGCGACCTGACACCCGATGACGTGACCCCGGTGCTCGCGGCCGTCACCGCCCTGACCGGAGAGCTCGGCGCCACCCCGCTCATCGGCTTCGCCGGGGCTCCCTTCACCCTTGCGAGCTATCTCGTCGAGGGCGGCCCGAGCCGCGACCACGCGCAGACCAAGGCCTTGATGTACGGCGCCCCCGACGTCTGGCACGCGCTGCTCGGGCGCCTCGCCGAGATCGCGGGGGAGTTCCTGCGACAGCAGGTTCTCGCTGGTGCCAGCGCCGTCCAGCTGTTCGACTCCTGGGTCGGTGCGCTCCCCGCGCGTGACTATCGGGAATACGTCCTGCCGCACTCGACCCGCGCCCTTGCGGCGGTGGCAGACCTCGGTGTACCCCGGATCCACTTCGGCGTGGGCACCGGTGAGCTGCTCGCCGACATGCGTGACGCGGGCACCGACGTGGTGGGCGTCGATTTCCGGGTGCCGCTCGTCGAGGCGGCACGTCGGGTCGGTGACCAGCACGCTCTGCAGGGCAACCTCGACCCGGCCGCGCTGTTCGCTGGCCGCGACGCCGTCGATGCACGGGTCCGTCAGGTGCTGGCCGACGCCGAGGGGCTGCCCGGCCACATCTTCAACCTCGGCCACGGCGTGCTGCCCGACACCGACCCCGACGTCCTGCACCGGGTCGTCGACCTCGTCCACGAACTCACCGCGCGCTAGAGCTCAGGTGCAGCACCGACGTTCGGGCGCCGGTCGCCGGTTCAGTCGGTCATCGGCGCGGGGTACGACGTGGGGCGCGGGGCCGGGTGCTTCGGCGAACGCCGGCGCACCCACCAGCGGATCAGCAGACCCAGCGGCACGAGCACGATGAGGAAGGGCAGCACTGCGCCGAGCACCGTGAGCGCTCCGACCATCGCAGCGGTGAACGCGTCCCAACCGGCCTGCAGCCCGGCGACGAAGCCGGTGCCGTGGTCGACGACCGACGGTGCGTCGGTGCTGAGCAGCGCCACCGTGACGGTGGCCTGAGCGCTCTGGTCGACGTAGGTGCGCTGACGAGCCTGCAGCGCCTCGAGGTCGGCCTCGCGCTTGCTCATCTCCCCCTCGAGCGCCACGACGTCCCCGACCGAGGTGGCCTTCGACATGAGTGCACGCACCCGGGCGAGGGAGGCCTTCGCGTTGCCGACGCGGGCGTCGACGTCGGCGAGCTCCGCGGTGATGTCGGCGCTCGTCTGGGTCGAGGAGAGCACCGTGCCGAGCTTGCCGAGATCGGCGATGAGGGCGGACGCCTTGTCGTTGTCGACGCGCAACGTGGTCGTCGAGGAGGCGTACGCCGTCGGGCATCCCGTGGTGGGGCACGAGGCGCTGCCGTCGGGAGCCTGCGGGTAGGCCGGCTGCGGCAACCCGCCGCCGGCCGAGGTGGACTGGCTGGCGATCGTGGCCGAGTGCGCGGCTGCCACTGCGCCGAGCCGGGCTGTCGCCGCGGTGACGTCGACGACCTGCACGGCCAGGTTGGCCGTGATGACCACGGACCTTCCGGCGGTGCCGGCGAGCGGCGCAGCGAGGAGGTTGGCCGTGCCGGACCGGGTGGAACCGTCCTTCGTCGTCTCGGGCGCGGCCGCGCCGGGGGCCTCGACCGCACTGCCACCGAGCGCGGCCGACGAGGTCGACGATGACGTCCCCGCGCAGCCGCTGAGCAGGGTGGCGCCCACGATGGCCGCGCCGACGGCGAGGGCTCCGCGGCGGGTCAGGGGGTGCGACGAGATGGAGGTCATGGCGACTCCTCGGCTGGAGAGCGGTCGTGTGGTGCGACTGATCGACGAGCTGGGACGCTCGACTGGTGGGACGTGACGTCGACCACAGGCGTTCCTGCCGGGTGATCTCGAATCGGCACCGAAACATGCGGAGTGGCAGGGTGGGGCCGTGAGCGAACCCCGCGCCCGGTCCGGACGACCCCAGGTCGTTGTCGTCGGTGGGGGCATCTCCGGGCTGGCTACCGCGTGGCGACTGTCGCGTGAGCGCCGTGACGTCGACATCACGGTTCTCGAGGCTTCGCCGGTCGTCGGTGGCAAGCTGCTCGTCAGCGAGATCGAGGGCATCGCGGTCGACGAGGGCGCCGAGTCGGTGCTCGCGACGCGTCCCGAAGCGGTGCGCCTCATCCACGAGGCGGGGCTCGGCGCCGACCTCGTCCACCCGGCGGTCAGCGCACCGAGCCTGGTCATCGGAGGCGACCTTGTCCCGATGCCGACGGGTCTCGTCATGGGGGTGCCGACCGATCTCGCGCAGCTCGCGCGAAGCGGGGTGCTGTCGTCGCAGGCGCTCGCCCGGCTCCCGCTCGACCATATGCTGCCGCAGACCCGCACGGGTGAGGACATCTCCGTCGGTGAGTACGTCGGGCGCCGGCTCGGGCCCGAGGTCGTCGATCGACTGGTCTCTCCGCTGCTCATGGGCGTCTACGCCGACCGTGCGGTCAACGTCTCGATGCGGGCCGCCGTGCCCAAGCTCTTCGACGCCGTGCAGTCCGAACGCTCCGTGCTCACCGCCGCTCGCCTGGTGCGGGGTCCGGCACCGGAGCCTGGTGCGGTGCGGGCACCCGTCTTCGCCGGGATCCGCGGCGGGATCGGACGCCTGCCGCTCGCCCTCGCGGAGCAGCTCCGCGCGGCCGGAGTACGCATCGAGACGAGCGTGTGTGTCCGCGACCTGCGCCGCGGGGTCGACGGCTGGGAGCTCGTCGTCGGCGCGACGACCGACGAACGGGTGCTGCACGCCGACGCGGTTGTCCTCGCCGTACCCGCTCCGGCGGCCCACAAGCTGGCCCGCGGTCTGTCGGTGCAGGCCGAGACCGATCTCGACGAGATCGAGACGACATCTGTCGCGGTCGTGACGCTCGTCTATCGCGTCGAGGACCTGCCTGGCGGCGACCTCCCCGACGGCAGCGGCTACCTGGTGCCGCCGTCGGAGGGACGTCCGGTCAAGGCAGCGACGTTCGCGTCGCACAAGTGGGCGTGGCTCGGCGAAGCCTGCACCGAGCGCGGTGTGGTCGCCGTGCGGTGCTCGCTCGGGCACGCGGGTGACGTCGAGGTCCTGCAGCAGGATGACGAGTCGTTGGTTCGTATCTCTGCCGAGGATCTCGCGTTCGTGGCTCGGCTCGGCCGGGCCTGGCCCATCGCGTCGCGCGTCACGCGATGGGGCGGCGGACTTCCGCGTTATGCCGTCGGCCACGTCGATCGTGCCGCGCGCATCACCGACGCGCTCGAGCGGCTTCCGGGTCTCACCGCAGTGGGGGCGGCCTTCGACGGAGTCGGCATCGCCGCGTGCATCGCGCGGGCCGATCGCTCGGCCCTCCTGATTTCCCAGCGGCTCTGCTCCGACGGAGAATGGCGACATGGCTGACGCACGCACCCCGAAGTCCCGCCCCACGAAGGCCGCGCCCGCGAAAGCCGCGCCCGCGAAGGCCGCGCCCGCGAAGGCGCTCAGCGCCAAGGGGAAGCGGCCGCAGCAGGGCAAGGCCGCCAAGCAGATCAACGAGTCGATCCGCTACACGACGTGGTCGGTCTTCAAGGCGGCGACGCCCCTCGGCGACGCCGACCGGTCTGTCGTGGTGCGTGAGGTCGAGGAGCTCGTGGAGCAGCTCACCGCCTCGGGTGTTGTCGTGCGCGGGTGGTACGACGTCGCCGCCCTGCGAGCCGACGCCGACATCGTGCTGTGGATGCACGCCGAGTCGAGCGACGACCTGCAGGACGCCTACCACCGGGTGCGCAAGACAGCGCTCGGCGCGACACTCGAGCCGGTCTGGTCGCAGATGGCGCTGCACCGACCAGCGGAGTTCAACAAGTCTCACGTGCCGGCGTTCCTCGGCGAGGAGCACGCCAAGGACTACGTCTGCATCTATCCGTTCGTGCGGTCCTACGAGTGGTATCTGCTCCCCGACGAGGAGCGCCGCGAGCTCCTCGTCGAGCACGGTCAGATGGGACGCGACTATCCCGACGTGCGGGCCAACACCGTGGCATCGTTCGCCCTCGGCGACTACGAGTGGATCCTCGCCTTCGAGGCCGACGAGCTCTATCGCATCGTCGACCTGATGCGGCACCTGCGTGCGTCCCGCGCCCGCCTCCACGTCCGCGAGGAGATCCCCTTCTACACCGGCCGCCGCCGCTCCCTCACCGACCTCATCACCGACCTCCCGTGAACGCCCCCACCGACTCGAAGTTCGTGACCTCTGAGGTCAGATAGCGCCCTTGAGGGCACTTTCTGACCGCAACTCGCGATCTTGGTCGCCGTGGTCGAGCAACTCGCGCGACCACCCGGCCACGTCGACGCCACACTGCACACATGACACGACCGGTGACACCACGCGCAGTGGGCGCGCGCGCTGACTTCGCCGTCGTACCCGTCGAGCTGCGCGACTGGCTCGAGGACACGCTCGGTGCACGCATCGACCAGGCCGTCACCCAGGTCGGTGGGATGTCGCCGGGACCTGCCGCCCGGCTGCTGCTCAGCACTGGCCGGCGCGTCTTCGTGAAGGCTGTGGGGACCTCGCTCAACCGCTTCACCCCGCGTTTGTTCCGCCGTGAGGTCGAGGTGCTGCGGCAGCTCCCGACTGTCGACTACCGCCCCTCGATGCTGGCGTCGTACGACGACGGCGACTGGGTGGCGATCGTGCTCGAAGACGTCGTAGGCACCCACCCCGACCTCGACGACGACACGGTCCTGGCCGCCGTTCGTGATGTCGTACGCCGGCAGACCGCGGAGCTCATCGCGGCGGCGATCCTCACTGACGAGCCAGACCTTGCGGCGACGGCCGTGCGGTGGTCGCACGACATCCACGGCTCGGCTCGTCAGGCACGCGACCTCCTGCCGCTGTGGTGGCTGGAGAACGAGGCTGACCTGCTCACCCGGATCTCGACCCTGTCCCACACGTTGCCGACAGAGTCCTTCTGCCACCTCGACATCCGAGACGACAACCTGCTCGTGCGCCCGGACGACTCGGTCGTGGTGTTCGACTGGGGCATGGCCCGACCCGGTCCGGCATGGGTCGACGAGGTGCTGCTCGACCTGCACGTGGTCGACGATCCAGAGTTCGACCACCGCGTCGATACACTGCCGTCGTACGACGCAAGCACTCAGTCGGCAGAGGAGCGCAGCGACGCGGTCACCGACCTGATCCTGACGCTCGGCACGTCGCTGGCGCTGCTCGCGCAGGGCGACTCGCATGGCCTGCCGCACCTCTCGGACTTCCGCCGCCGCGAGTCGACTCGCCTTCTCGCGGGTGCCGCGAGGAGGCTCCAGCTTGGCTGAGGCGGGCTGTGATCGCCTGGGACGAGAGTGATCTGGCCGGCCGTTAGTCGATCGGGCCGAGCTTGATGCTCACGCTGTTGATGCAATAGCGGAGGTCGGTGGGGGTGCCGAGTCCCTCGCCGGAGAACACGTGACCGAGATGGCTGCCACAGGTCGCGCAGCGCACCTCGACCCGGCGCATGCCCATCGAGACGTCTTCGATCTCGATGATCGAGTCGCCGGCGAGTGCGGAGTAGAACGATGGCCACCCGCAGTGCGAGTCGAACTTCGTCTCGCTGGTGAACAGGTGCGCGTCGCAGGCGCGGCACGAGTAGGTGCCGCGGGTCTTCGTGTCGGTGTACTCGCCGGTGAAGGCCCGCTCGGTGCCCGCCTCGCGCAGAACGTGGTACTCCGCGGGTGACAGCTCGGCACGCCATTCGTCGTCGGACTTCACCGTGACGTAGGCCGTGCCGTCGGGCTTGGTGGCGGGAAGGGATCCAGAACGCATCATGGCGATGACGCTACGTCGTAGGCGGTCCGTCAGCCAGTGCATGCCCCTGACGTTCCCCTTACGCCGACCGCCGCACATCTCGGGCAGTGCTAGCCGCTCGACGCGGTCGTGATCGTGCGCGTCGCCAGCAGACCGCCGAACAGCACGAGCCCGACCCCGGAGAACACGTCGATGACCCGCAGTGCTGTCGGGTTGAGTCGGCTGCCGAGGGCTGACATCGCGACGGCCAGGAGGAGATGCGACAGCAACGACCCCAGTGCAGTGCCCAGCACGAACGCGGCGGCCCTGCCCGCATCGCCGGCGATATCGCTCACCGCGGCACCGGAGAACACGGCCGCCCAGGTGAGGATCGTGAGCGGGTTGCTCGCCGTCGCCAGCAGCGCGGTGCGGTACGCCGCTCCGGGTGTGACGACCTCGAGGTCGGACTCTGCGCCGAGGCGCACCCGGAACGCGTCGTAGAGAGTACGCAGACCCAGGTGGACGAGCACGACGGCTCCGGTGATCCCCAGGGCGACGCGCAGAGGAGCTGCCTGAAGGACCACGGCCGCCCCGAGGGCGCCGAGCACGACGTACCCCAGATCCACCGTCGCGGCGCCGGCGCCGATGGCCGCGCCGGGGGCGAAACCGAAGCGGGCAGCCGTGCGCGCACAGAGCAGGAAGATCGGGCCGACCTGCAGTGCCACGAGCATCCCGATGCCGAGGCCGGCCAGCAGCGCGCCGATCATGAGCGGAGTCCGGCATCGGCAGGTGTGGTCATGCGCACATGCTGCCGTGCGCACCGGTCGCGACGCATCGCAGTTGTGAGGTCCGGCCGGAGGGTAGCGTCGGGGGATGGCGAAGTCCTTCGGCGACCCGATCGAGCTCACCGTCGGCGAGCACACGGTGACGGTGACCAATCCTGAGAAGCCGTACTTCCCCGAGGTCGGCGTCAGCAAGCTCGAGGTCGTGCAGCACTACATCACCTGTGGTGAGGGCATCCTCCGCGCTCTGCGTGACCGTCCGACAACCCTCGAGCGCTGGCCCGGGGGAGTGGTCGAGGGAGCGCGGATCTCGACGCGCGAAGGGTTCAAGGGCGAGGCGTTCTATCAGAAGCGCGTGCCGCAGGGCGCTCCTGCCTACGTGGAGACGGCGCACATCACCTTCCCGTCGGGGCGCACCGCCGACGAGATCGCACCCACCAACCTCGCGGTCATCGCCTACGCCGCACAGCTCGGCACCATCACCTTCCACCCGTGGCCGGTGCGACGATCCGATGTCGACCGTCCCGACGAGCTGCGCCTCGACCTCGACCCCGGGCCGGGCACCGACTTCCGCGACGCCGTCGAGGTCGCGCACGAGCTGCGCGCCCTGGTGGAGGAGATCGGGCTGGTCGGCTGGCCGAAGACGTCGGGCGGTCGAGGTGTGCACGTCTATGTCCGGATCCACCCGCGCTGGGTCTTCACCGACGTACGCCACGCGGCGATCGCGGTCGGTCGTGAGCTCGAGCGCCGGATGCCGGGACGGGTCACCACGAAGTGGTGGAAGGAGGAGCGTCCGCACGGTGCGGTGTTCCTCGACTTCAACCAGAACGCGCGCGACCGCACCATCGCCTCGGCGTACTCCCTCCGGTCGAAGCCGCACGCACCCGTGTCGACACCGGTGCACTGGCACGAGCTCGACGAGGTCACGCCGTTCGACTTCACGGTGCGTACTGTCGGCCCTCGGTTCCTCGAGTTCGGCGACCTGCACGCGGGCATCGACGACGTCTCCTACGAGCTGACGACGCTGCTCGAATGGTATGACCGGGACGAGCGCGACCACGGTCTCGGCGACATGCCCTACCCGCCCGACTACCCCAAGATGGCCGGCGAACCCAAGCGCGTCCAGCCCAGCCGAGCCAAGACCGACCCGCCCACGACACGCACCTGACCCCAGCGTCGAACACCACCCCATCACCGCGCCCCCCGGATGAGACGCCACAAGCACCCTCACCCGGCACCGACGCATGAGTCACAGGCGCAGCGAGAGCATCGCGACGCTGACAGGGCGGCAGGCGACGGATGCCGACCGCTAGGGTCTGCGCATGGTCTTCACCCTCATCGTGCGTCTTCGTCCTCGTGGCCGTCCTCGGAATCGTCGCCTGGCGCGTCATGAACGGCAAGAACCCCCGCGGCTGACCCCTTCCACATGAATGTGCCCCGATGTGCGCTAGGCGCACGTATCGGGACATTCACCGTGAGCGAACACACGGAGTTGGGTGCGATCACTTGCGTCTATCGCACGCTGGGGCACATTCATCGGGTAGGGGTCAGCGGAGGACGTCGGCGAGGTTGTAGCGGACGGGGTGCTCGAGCTGGTCGTAGGTGCAGGACTCGGGGGTACGGTCCGGGCGCCAGCGCTTGAACTGGGTCGTGTGACGGAACCGTGACCCCTCCATCGCGTCGTAGCCGACCTCGACCACGAGCTCGGGGCGCAGCGGATTCCAGTCGAGGGTCTTGCCCGAGCTCCAGCGTGACACCGCTCCCGGAAGCCGGGCTCCCTCGTGAGCCGTCGCGTCGCGCCACTCGCTCCAGGGGTGCGTCTCGTCCGGACCCACGGCGTACGCCGACAGCTCCTCGACCAGCTCGGCTCGTCGCGCCATCGTGAACGACGCCGCGACCCCGACCGACTGCAGCACGCACGCATCGTCATAGAGCCCGAGCATCAACGATCCCAGGATGTCCTGGCCGTCGGGCCCCTTCTGCTTGTGCGCGCGCCATCCCGCGACGACACAGTCAGCGGTGCGCGCGTGCTTCACCTTGAGCATCACCCGCTTGTCGGGCTGATAGGTAGACGCGAGCGCCTTGCACACGAGCCCGTCGAGCCCAGCGCCCTCGAACACCTCGAACCACCGCTGGCCTTCGGCAAGGTCACTGCTGATGCGGGTGAGGTGCACGGGCGGCTGAGCGTTCGCGAGCGCTGACTCCAGAGCGGCACGGCGTACGCCGAACGGCTCGCCCATGAGGTCGTCGTCGCCGAGCGCGAGCAGGTCGAACGCTACGAACGACGCCGGGGTCTCCACTGCCAGCTTGCGGACCCGGCTGTCAGCCGGATGGATCCGCTGCTGCAGCGCACCGAAGTCGAGGCGCTCCCCGGTGCGCACCACGATCTCCCCGTCCACGACGCAACGAGCAGGCAGATGCGCGAGCACCGCCTCGACGACCTCGGGAAAGTAGCGGGTGAGCGGCTTCTCGTTGCGCGACCCGAGCACGACCTCGTCACCGTCGCGAAAGACGATGCAGCGAAACCCGTCCCATTTGGGCTCATACACGAGACCACCGGCGATGGAGTCGGGCGCGGGCACGCCGGAGACCGGCTTCGCCAGCATCGGCGAGACGGGAGGCATCACGGGCAGCTGCATCCGCCCATCCTGCACCCCACCCCAGCGCCGTTCACGGCAGTGGCGTCCGCAACCAGCCGCGTTGGCGCGGGGATCAGGACGGGCGGCGTCAGGCGTCGGGGACGGACCAGCCGCGGCCCTGGCTGAACTGCAGGACGAAGCCGCACTCCTTACAGATCAGCAGGGTCATGGGGAAGGAGGTGTATCCCCACTGGCTGTCCTCGCGGCTCACCTGCTTGTCGAACTCACGACCGCCACACACGGTGCAGGAGAGGTCGTTGACCCGGCGCACGACCTCGACCCGTCGCGCGTCAGCCGAAGCCGTCGCCGCAGCGCCGGCGTCCGACTCCCGCTTGAGCGCGACCTCGTCGTCGCGCATCGCCTGCTCGACCAGCGCGACCGCGTCTGGCACGGTGAGCACCTCGTCGTCGTGCGTGATCCCGTCCTTGGTCCAGCTGCCGCGGGCCGAGTCGGCCAACGACGACGGTGCCGACCTGTCGCGCCCGAACGCCCCGCCGCCCTGGAGCAGGAAGCGTACGGACAGGTTGTTGATCTCACCGGGAGCCGAGCCCCCACGGACCTCCACCTCGTCCAGACTCGGAGCGAGCACAGTGCCCCCTCGGTCGATGTGCCCCGCAGCCTGGCAGACCTGACCCGGGCGGGGTGGATCTCAGGTGCGATAGCTGAGGAACAGTGAGCCGGCGTCCTCGATCAGGTGGTGCAGGCGTACGTCGCGCGGGGCGTCGTCGAGAACGCTGCCGGCGAGGATGCGATGCACCTCGCCGCCGTCGGCGTAGGCACCGCCGGCGAGCAGGGGGGAGACGGTGAGCAGCAGCTCGTCGAGCAGCCCTCGCGCGGCGAGATCCCCGAGCAGGGTCGGACCGCCCTCGGCGTGGATCCGAGCAAGGCCGCGTGCCCGCAGCGCTGCGACAGCCGCCACGAGGTCGACGTCGTCAGTCCCGGCCACGACGACGTCGGCGACCTCTGCCGTGCGTGCTCTCGCGTCGGCATCGGATGACCCGGTCGTGATCACGATCGTGCGCACGGTCGCCTCGGTGAACAGCGCGGAGGTCAGGTCGAGCCGCAGTGAGCGGCTCAGCACGGCGATGGCCGGCACCGGGGTCTGGCCAGCAGCGGCGCGTCGCTGGACGAAGTCCGGCTTCACCTGCGCCGGGCGGTAGTTCTCCTGCCGCGCAGTTCCGGCGCCGGCGAGCACGACGTCGGCCAGACCGCGGAGGCGACCGAAGACTCGACGGTCCGCGTCACTGGAGATCCCCGCCGACAGCCCGTCGGGTGAACGGGCTGCACCGTCGACGGTGCTGACCATGTTGGCGCGCAACCACGGCCGACGCGGGTCACCGGCCGGCCACGCGTAGGCGGCGTCGAGGTCGGCATCGGTCAGGTCGTCATGAAGGTCGGGCAGCAGCATCCGCACCCGACGGATCCTCGCACGTACCCCGAGACAGGTGCAGCCGCTGCCGGTGCGGCTCAGGTGCGGGTCAGCGTCGAGGTCGGGCGGTCGCGGAGAAGATGGCGACGATGATCGCGGCGACCACCACTTGGAGCGCGAAGACCAGCCAGAAGCTCCAGTTCTGAGCGTTCCCGACGGCCGCGCCGATGGCCGCGGCCACGATGCCGACGAGCATCGTGAGAAAACACCCGAGTGGTTGGCTGTTCGGCACCACGATCCGGGCCACAGCCCCGATGATGAGCCCGATCAAGATCGCGGAGAGGAAGCCGTTCAGCTGCATGGGCGACATCCTGGCGTATCGGAGGACAACTGTGGGCAAGGGACCCGAGAAGGACCCTCGGGCGGTCTGCGAGGCGGTGGCGTTCGATGCCGGTGATCTGCTCGCCGACCGCGACACCCGCGACACCTCGACCGCACCGGGGAGCCGCGAGCTGACCGAGGCCGCGACGGCGTCCCTGGCCACCGAGCTGATCGGGATGCAGGAGCGGCTGTACGCCGAGGGGACCGGCGGTGGTCGTCGCTCGCTGCTGCTCCTGCTGCAGGGCACCGACACCTCCGGCAAGGACGGCACCGTGCGCGGGGTCGTCGGGGCGATGAACCCTGCAGGCGTGCGCATCATGTCGTTCAAGAAGCCGACTGCCGAGGAGCTGCAGCACGACTTCCTCTGGCGTATCGACAACGCCCTCCCGGAGGCGGGCAACATCGGGGTCTTCAACCGCTCGCAGTACGAAGACATCCTCGTCGTGCGCGTCCACGACCTCGTGCCGGAGTCGGAGTGGTCGACGCGCTACGACCGGATCAACGAGTTCGAGCACCGGGTCGTCGACGCGGGCACCCACATCGTCAAGGTGATGCTCCATCTGTCGAAGGACGAGCAGAAGAAGCGGCTGGCAGACCGGCTCGAGGACCCGACGAAGTTCTGGAAGTACAAGCCCGGCGACCTGTCCGAGCGCGCGTTCTGGGACGACTACCAGGCGGCCTACCAGGACGCGTTGAGCCGTTGCAGCACCGACGCCGCACCGTGGTACGTCGTGCCGGCCGACCGCAAGTGGTATCGCGACTGGGTCGTGGCCAACCTGCTCGTCGCTGCGATGCGCGACATGAACCCGGTCTATCCGGCCGCGGACTTCGACGTCACCGAGCAACGTCGCCTGGTCGCAGACCTCGACTGACCTCGGGCGCCACGCTCGCAGGCACACAGCATCGCGTCAGTGACGCCGACCTGCCGCCGACTGCGCCGGCCTGAGCGTCCCGCTACGTCGGCGCGGGTCGGGTGACGTGGACCGAGTCGCCGACGGCGATGTCGCCGGCGCGCACGACCTTGGTGTTGATGCCGCGCAGGCGCAGCTCACGGCTGTCGGGAGTCGCGGTGAGACGCAGAGCCTCGACGCCGAAGCGCTCCGTGAACTGCGCGCACCCCGTGTGCGGGGCCGCCGTCACCTCGAGCTGCGCGTCGCCGATGGTCAGCAGGGTTCCCGTCGGCAGGTTCGTGACGCTGAGGTCGAGGTCGACGTAGAGCTGGTCGCCCGCGAGCGGCCAGCGATCGCGGGAGCCGGCGACGAGATCCACGGCGCGAGAGTTCATCACGGTGACCTGGGCGTCGGGGTTGGGGCCGCCGTCAGCCGTGCGGCGGCTGCCGCGCTCGATCCAGGTATCACCGACGACCCCGAGGGCGAGGTCGAGGGTTGCCGTGCCGAGCGAGCGGCGTTCGTACTTCGCCGGGCGCACCACCAGCGCGTGCAGCGTGCCCACGTCCTGCGAGGACCGGCGTACGTCATCGACTCCTGCGAGCAGGGTCTCGGCATCACGGTGGAAGGCCACGTGCGCCGATGATTCGGTGGTCTCGGTCCCTGTGCCAGGTTCTGCAGTCACATGGTGACCCTGCCAGACGAGAACGGTGTCGCCCAGCAGATTCCGCCTTCGTCGAGGATCAGCCGACGGCGACGGGCACGACGTCCCACCCTCGCAGCACGAACGTGTCTCGTGGCTGTGCGCCGTCGGCGAGGGTGAGGCTCGGCATCCGTTCGGCCAGCATCGGCAGCGACTGCTGCAGCTCGAGCCGTGCGAGCGGGGCACCGAGACAGAAGTGGATGCCGGCGCCGAAAGCGATGTGCGGGTTGGGATCGCGGCCCACGTCGAAGGTGTCGGCCGCAGCGAAGACATCAGGATCGCGGTTGGCCGAACCCAGCATCGCCGCGATCTTCTGGCCCTGCCTGACGGTCACCCCTGCGATGTCGACATCGCGGGTGGCGGTGCGCTCGAAGAGCTGCGCGGGGGTGTCGTAGCGCAGCATCTCCTCGACGGCGGTCGCTGCTGTGCCCCACGGATCGGCGACCACGGTGTTCCACTGGTCGCGCCGGGACAGCAGAGCCACGATGCCGTTGCCGAACCCGTTGACCGTGGCCTCGTGACCGGCGTTGAGCAGGAGGACGACGGTGGCTGCCAGCTCGCGCTCGGTGAGCTTCTCGCCCTCCGCCTCGACGTCTGCGAGGTGGGTGATGAGATCGTCTCCCGGCTCCCGGCGACGTGCCTTCGCGAGGTCGTCGATGTAGGCAGCGAACTCCACGCAGGCCAGCTCGGCGTGTCGGTTGTCCTCGTCGGTGCGGTCGTACTCGTACATCTTCACGATCGCCTGTGACCACGGGCGCAGCAGCGGAACGTCGGACGCGGGGAAGCCGAGCAGGTCGGCGATAACGAGCACGGGCAGCGGCTCGGCATAGTCGGCGATGACGTCGAACGTGCCACCGTCGCGTGCCTTCGCCTCAGCGGCGTCGAGCAGCTCGGTGCACAGCTCCTGGATGCGGACGCGTCTCGTCTCGATGTGACCACGCGCAAAGGCTTTGGCCACCAACGACTTCAGCCGGGTGTGCTTGGGGGGCTCGTTCTCCAGAAGTGCGTCCTCGTGGAGCCAGTTGAAGGTCTCCCAGACGTCCTCCGGCTCGCGCGCCTTGAAGATCCGACCGAGCTGACGGGTGCGCAGGACCGCGTTGGCGTCGTCGTAGCGGAAAGCCAACCACATGCCGAGCGCGTCGTCCCACACCGCGTGGCCCTCAGCGCGCATCTGCTCGAACGCGGGGTAGGGGTCGAGCACGGTCGCCGGGTCACTGAGGTCGAAGCGAGGGGCCATGGCGCGACCCTACGACTGCACCGTGTGCGACGCGGTGCTGCCCCAGGTGTGGCTGACAGCCCTGGCTCAGGATCAGCTGTGGCAGCGTCGCGTGTCCGATGGTGCGGTGGTCAGGCGGTGACGGAGTCGCCTCGGAGGTAGGAGATCGCCTGGGCCGCGGACCAGCCGAGAGGATGGTCCGCGAGCAGCGCTCGCGGGCCGACGAGGTCGTCTCCGAGGGTCACGAGGGGCAGCTCGGTGACGCCGTCCTTGCGGGTCTGGCCGAGCCCGACACTGGCGGTGAGCGCGTTGCAGAGACAGACTCGGCCTTGCGCTGCCCCGGGATCGCCACCCTTGCGCTCGAAGATGCGGGCGGGCTCCGCCGGGCAGCGATAGTCGACCCGGCCGTCGTCGCGGACGTATGGCGTCCGCAGATGGCCGAGGTCGCACAAGGCGGTGCGGCCCTCGCGCAGCGACACATCGGACAGCGTGCCGGGGATCGACGCGACCTTGAACGGGAAGCCGGTGGGCGAGGCGTGTGCGTCGGTGCGCGTCGACAGCACGTCGTCGCTGAGTGACGCCAGCAGACCTTCGCGCAGCTCGGGCATGAAGCCCGACTCGCGACTCATCGCGAACAGCGTGCCGACCTGGATGCCGGCCGCTCCCGCGTCGACCGCCTCGCGCAGCTTGTCGGGGGAGCCGTAGGAACCCGCGAGCCAGAACGGGATCCCGAGGGTGACGAACTTCTCGACCACGATCTCGTCGCGCGGTCCGTAGACCGGCTGACCCGACTCGTCGACCGTCAGAGTGCCGCGGGGAGGAGCGTTGTGGCCGCCGGCGGTCGGAGCTTCGACCACGAATCCGTCCGGCCGCGTCGCCGGATCGCGGGCGAGGTACTGCGCCAGCACGTGGCTCGCGACGATGGCGAGGAAGGTGGGCCGGCGCAGCGGCGCCAACCGACCACCTGTCAGCACGTCCGGCTCGATCGTGACGGTGTAGGACATCCCCTCGGGCGCCTCGGCCACGTCGACCGGGAGCGAGGTCGTGCGGTGCTCGGCGAGGTCGTCGAGCAGCGCGGGGATGTGTGCCGGTATCCCGGCACCCATGAGCACGACGTCGACCCCCGCGAGCATGGCGCCGTAGGCAGACCACGGGGTGGTCATCTGGATCTTCTCGAGGTAGTTGACGCCGACGAGGCCGTTGTGACCCTCCTTGGCCAACCACGTCTCGACGAAGTTGCCCAGCACGACGAGGTGCTGTGCTCGTGGCGACGGGGTGAGCGACGGGCGCGCGGTGGGGAGATACGGATCGCCGGGATCGCGGCCGCCCTCGCGGAAGTAGTGGTCGAGGACCTCGTCGGCCAGGGCTCGGACCGGGAAGGCGTCGAGCGCGCGGCGCACGTCGCCGTCGGGGTCGCCGTCCTGCAGCCGACGAGCCAGGACTGCGTCGAGCGCCGTGCCGGACACGACGCCGAGCTCACCCTCGCCGCTCACGGCCCGGGCCAGCTGCCACGACGAGACGGCCACCCCCATGCCGCCCTGGATGATGCGGGGGAGGGACGCGCTCTCTCGGGTGCTCGCGTTCATCGGGTCTCCTCGTTCGGGTCCGAACCTTCGCTTACGTTAGCGTAGGTTTCCCGGTCTCGGAGTGGTGTACAGCGCGGCCTGCGTCACGCGAGGGCAGCCTGTCCCAACCGGTCCCGGCACACCGGTCTCGGGTCGGCACGACGGAATGCCCGAGGATAAGCGCGAGGACATGACAGAGCCCCGATGCAGACTGCATCGGGGCTCTGTCAACGTGATCGCGAGAGGATTTGAACCTCCGACCCCCTCCGTGTCAGGGAGGTGCGCTAACCAGGCTGCGCTACGCGATCAGGTCGTGGACGTGCGGGTGTTCAGTTGTCGACCCCAGGTCATGTCGCGCTCCCCGCCACGGGAGCGCAGCCACGAAGGCTTCCCACCGGGGGGCTGTTGCCCCTCGGTGTCACCGAGGTGGAGACGGGATTTGAACCCGTGTACACGGCTTTGCAGG
>JANXWJ010000090.1 GCA_025351185.1 Candidatus Nanopelagicales bacterium | reverse complement strand
ACGTAGACACCCTCACCCGGGAGGGCCGGGCTCACCGGAGGGACGATCGCCGGCTGTCGCGCCACGAGAGACGTGCCAGCCGGTCCTGAGGGGGAAGGCTGAGCTGAGCCCTCCTTCGCTGCGGCCGCGAGCTCGGAGCTGTCGGGTGCTCCGCCCGTGACCGGTGGGTTGAGCTTGTACTGGACGTTCTCCGCGAGGGTGACGACGGGACCGAGGTAGTGGTCGCGCGCCCACTCGGCGAGCTTGACCGAGGCGGCGTCGTCCCCGGGCGCACGGAGGGCTCCAACGATCGACCAGGTGGTCGTCACGAGCAGCAGGAGCACGACAGCGAGCACTCCGCACCGGAGTCGGTAGACCCAGCGTGGGGGCGGTGACCGATAGGCCTTCGGGCGGCTGCTGGCTCGTCGTCGCACGGAGGCTCCTGCTCGAGATCGTCAGTGAAGTGCGCGTTGCACCCGCTGCGCTGACCATGAGAGTCCAGCCCGGACGCGAGGACAAGCCAGAAGAGCCCCCAGCGCAGGGTTCATAGGTCATTCACAGGGCGCTCACACGAGATGCCGCCCAGAGGGGAGTTTGATGCAGTTGATGAGACGCATCCCGTCCCGTGCAGTTCCGGGCGACCTCGTGACAGGCACGGACTTCACTCTCATCGACCCGGAACCTCATCGGCCGCTGCCGGTTGCGCTAGTCGTGGCGATGCGGCCGAGGCAGTGGGTCAAGAACCTGCTCGTCTATGCCGTGCCTCTCGCAGCCGGTCAGCTGACCCACCGCGACGTCTTCGTCGACACGACGGTCGCCTTCGTCTGCTTCTGCCTCGTGGCCAGCGCGACCTACCTGCTCAACGACGTCCTCGACATCGAGTCCGACCGAGCCCACCCGCGCAAGCGGTTCCGCCCGATCGCCGCGGGCGAGGTGTCGCAACGCCTCGCTCTCGTCACTGCGGCGTTCCTCGTGATCCTCGGAGTGACGGGCGCGGCGCTGTCGACCTATCCCGGCTTTCTCGTGACGCTTCTCGTCTACCTCACCTCGACCGTGGCCTACTCGTGGAAGCTCAAGGACGAGCCCGTGATCGAGCTCGCGGTGCTCGCCGCCGGCTTCGTGCTGAGGGCCATCGCAGGCGGCACCGCAACTGGGATCCCGATGTCACCGTGGTTCCTCACGGTCGCGGCATTCGGGTCGCTGTTCATGGCTGCGGGCAAGCGCTATTCCGAGTTCATGCAGCTCGGCGCCGAACGGGCCACGAGGCCCGCACTTGCTCGTTACAC
Source organism: Candidatus Nanopelagicales bacterium (assembly GCA_025351185.1). Classification (GTDB taxonomy): domain Bacteria; phylum Actinomycetota; class Actinomycetes; order S36-B12; family CAIYMF01; genus Longivirga. The sequence continues at coordinate 2,262 of JANXWJ010000090.1, read as the reverse complement.
CGCCTCCTACCTGCGGTTCGTGTGGTCGTTGTCAGCGGGAATCATGCTGACGGCCTACTGCCTGTGGGCCTTCCAGGTCGGTCTGCGCGACCGAGGCACGGTTCCCTTCGCCGCCTGGTCCGTCGTGCCGTTCATCCTTGCCGTGCTTCGGGTCGCTCTCGACATCGACCGAGGTGATGCGGGGGCACCGGAAGACGTCGCCCTCGGCGACCGGGTGCTCCAGGTGACGGCCCTCGTCTGGGTCGTGATGTTCGCCCTGGGTGCTGCGGGGATCTGACCGGGTCGTTCACGCGCACCGCGGCTGGCTGCCGTAGGCCGCGAGAGCGCACCGCGGCATGGCCTTTTCGGACACGGCGGCCGTGACGAGCAGCCGGACACCGGCGATGACCGCGGCGGGCTGGTCGTGCTCGATGACGTGAGCCGAGTGTCGGACGATCACGAAGGCTCCGTCCGTCGACAGCCGGGATGCGCTGAGCTGGTGGGCTTTCCAGTCGGCGATGTCGCTCGCACTGCCGCCGTAGGCGGGACCGCCCCAATAGCTGCGGTCCGGATCCTGAGCCGACTCGACCACCAGTGGCAGCGATCCGAGTCGCATCGGAAGAGCCGCCTTCGACGATGCCCAGGTGTCGACGCGGTCGCCGCCCTCGGCCCAGTAGTGCGAGAGCCGGTCATACGGTGCGACGCCCTCGACGAGCATCAGCCCTGCGACCACGGCACGGTGCCGTGCGACGAACGCGCGGGCGATGAGTCCGCCGTAGGAGTGGCCCACCACGATGAGCGGACCGCGCACCCCGGCCTTGGTCAGGACGGCCCAGAGCTCGTCGGCGTGCAACCCCGCGTTGACCGTGCGGTGCGGGTGGCGAGGTGGGCTCATCCCCAGACCTGCCCGGTCGACGATGCAGGTGCGCGTCGTCCGCGCGAATGCCGGCAGCACCTTCGACCACATCGTGTGCGTGGCATGCAGGCCGGGGATGACGACGACGGTGACTCGACCGCGGCCACCGCATTCGATCCACTGCGTCACGCCACCGGCGGTGATCGTCCGCCTGGTCCACACGATGCTCGTCGCGCCAGGACGGCTCGACGGCAGCCCGGCTGACGTGGGAGTCGCTGTCGGTGATTCGTTGGCCGACCGTGTCGGTGCCGTGCCGGCCGAAGCTGTGGCGGAACCAGCCAGGCCCGCGCTGAGCGCCAGCAGCGCGACCGCGGAGGACGCTCGGATACGCAGTGCTCGCGACTTTCGGGTGGTCGGCATCCGGTCACGGTAGCCGGGGCGAGCGGCCAGAAGGCTGGGTCGTCGAAACCGTCCGCTCAGCCCACAGTGAGGTTCACCGCTGGTTCTCAGCGTGGTCTCAGGAGTCTCGGAGAGACTCTGGAGGTGCTCATGTCGCGAACGTCTGTGTCGTGGCTGGTCCGGACCGTGGCGCTCGTGGCCGCGACTGTGGTTCTCGGCGGCTGTGCGTCCGGCCCTGCCTCGAACCTTGTAGCAGAGGGTGCAGGCTCGGGCGCCACGAGTCGTGGTGGGGCTACCGTCCCGTCCATCCCTGTCTCGGGCTCCAGCGCGGCTGCAATCCCGGCCGCTGTCGCGCCGCCAACCGGGGCACCACGGGTTCCTCCTACCGGACTCTCCTGGCGTGGATCGCCGACGTCGTCGTCAGCGCAGGTCGCCACATCGGCAGACGGTCTCACGAGCTATCTGTGGATGGACCCGGCGCACCTGCAGTTCCGGTTCGTGCCTGGCTACTCGGTGCCCGAGGGCAGTCCTGCCACGGCAGCCGACCGCACCCCTTCGACGTGGGTGCCACGCCTGGTCGCCGGGTTCGACAGCGGCTACAAGCTCAGCGACCACGTGGGCGGCTACTACTACCGGGGTAGCACTGTCGCTCCGCTTCGTGCGGGTCTCGCGTCGCTCGTGGTGCACAGCGACGGGACCCTCGCCGTCGGTGCCTGGGGACGTGAGCTCTCCATGACCGCAGACACGGTGGTCGTGCGGCAGAACCTCCCACCGTTGGTCGACCACGGTGTCGCGCAGGCGACGCCGCGCGACGGGCTACGTACGTGGGGGATCGCCAACGGCAACCGACCCCGTGCCAACCGCTCAGCGCTGGGCATCCTGCCGGATGGCGCCTACCTGTTCGTGTTCGCGCATCTCGTCACGGCCGCGACGCTCGCCGACCGGCTGGTGGCACAGGGCGTGGTGTCGGCGATCGACCTCGACATGAACGTGTCGTGGCCGACGGGATTCGTCTACTCGCACCGGGG
>JANXWJ010000070.1 GCA_025351185.1 Candidatus Nanopelagicales bacterium | reverse complement strand
GTCACCGACTCGACCGGCTCGGTCGACCTGACCTCGGTCGGGCAGAGCGGGTGGCGCTCGGGTGCGACGTCACTGGCAAACCGGGTCGACGGTGGTGCGACGGTGACCTCGCTGGCCGACCAGCAGGTCACGGTCGACATCGAGGTGACCGACGCGCAGGACGCAGCGATCGAGGTGGCCGACCATCCGCTCCTCCTGCCGGTCTTCCAGGGCAGCAACTTCGGTCAGGACGGATCCGCCTCAGTGAGCGATCCGGTCGTGGCCGGCCTCGACGGACGGTTCATCCCGGTGCAGCTCGCCGCGACCGGGATCCTGCCGCAGCTCCTTCGTTCGGGCTCTCTGTCCGACCTTCAGCTCTCGCTGCTCGCGATGGGCACCGCGCCCAACCCGCTCGACTATCAGGTGTGGCTCTCGAGCACCGCGCCCGGCTCGACCGTTGCCGCGTTGCAGAAGGCCGGCCTCGACGTCCTTGCCACGCAGTCAGTAGAGGGGCGCACGGCGGAGCTCGACCGCAGCGGGACGGCGCTGGCGCTGCGGCTCTTCCTGCTCGCGGCACTCGTCGCTCTCGTCCTGGGCGCCGGCACGCTGCTCGCCAACGCGTATGTCGTCATCCGTCGTCGGGCCTACGAGCTGGCGGCACTGCGTGCACTGGGTGCCCCACGGGCGGTGCTGGTGCGAGCGGCTCGTCGTGAGCAGGTGGTGCTGGCGCTGACCGGGGTCGTGCTCGGCGCCGCATCAGGTTTGGGAGCGGCGGCTGTTGCACTGCCGCCGCTCATCACGGCGAGCGGCAATGACGGCCCGCCACTGTGGTTCGGCCCCGCATGGGCTCCGGTGCTCGGGCTCCTCGTCGTCGTGGTCGTGCTCCTCGTGGTCGTGTCCGACATCGGTGCTCGACGAACGGTGCGCCGTGCGCTGCCCGAGCTCTTGAGGCAGGTGCAGGAATGACCGTGACCGCTGATCGGGCGTCGGACGGCCTCGCGGTGCGCTGCGAGGAGCTCGTGCACATCTATCGCACGGGTGACCTCGATGTCGTTGCCGTGCGCGGCGTCGATCTCGTCGTGGAGCCCGGCGAGAAGGTCGCGCTGCTCGGCCCGTCGGGCTCGGGCAAGTCGACGTTGCTGGGCATGCTCGGTGGTCTCATCCCTCCCTCGGCCGGTCAGGTCTGGGTGGGCGACGAGGAGATCGGCGGGATGCCCGAGCGCGCACTGCTGCGCATGCGTGCTCAACGAGTCGGGCTCGTGCTGCAGGGTGCCGCACGCAACCTGCTGCCCTACGCGACGCCTGCCGACAACGTCCGCTTCGCGCATCGGTCGCTGCCGAAATTCCGTCGGCGAGAGGTGATGCAGCCGCTCGAGCTGTTGGACGCGCTCGGACTAGGCGCCGTCGCCGACACCCCGGTCCCGTGCCTGTCGGGAGGTGAGCAGCAGCGCGTCGCGCTCGCGGTGGCGGTCGCCAACGGCCCCGGTCTCATCCTGGCCGACGAGCCGACCTCGCAGCTCGACCACCCCGCGCGCGACGCCGTGCTCGATCTCATCGATGTCGTCAACGAGCGATTCGGCACCACGGTCATCGTCGTCACGCACGATCCCGAGGTCGGCGAGCGGCTCGGTCGCACGGTGACGATGCGCTACGGACGCGTGGGTCAGGAGGGTCGCAGCGGTGAGCAGTTCGCCGTGGTCGGCAAGGACGGCAGCGTGCATCTGCCCGACGACATCCTCGCCGACTGGCTGCCGGGCACGCGGGTGGTCGTGGAGCGCGACGGCGTCGACCTCCGACTGCGTCGGAGCGAGTCATGAGCACCGCACCCTCCCGCGACGGCATGGTCGTGCGGGCACGTGGAGTGGTCGTCGTACGCGACGGGCGCCGAGTCCTCGACGGTGTCGACATCGACGTGCTGCCGGGGCGCATCCTCGCGGTGACCGGGCCCTCCGGCTCAGGGAAGTCGACGCTCCTCGCCGTGCTCGCCGGGCTCGTGCTGCCTGACGGCGGCACCGTCGAACCCGCTGACCGCGCCGAGCAAGCCGGCATCGTCTTCCAGGGCTACGGCCTCCTCCCCGTGCTCACGGCGGCGGAGAACGTCGAGCTCCCGCTGCAGCTGTGCGGAGTGGAGCGCGAGGCGGTCCGGCACCGCGCCGAGGCGGCGCTGGCTCGGGCGGGCCTCGCCGACATCCCCGACCGGCTGGCCGAGGAGCTCTCTGGCGGCCAGCGTCAGCGCGTCGCGGTCGCGCGGGCTCTGGTCGTCGAGGCCGGTCTGCTGGTCGCCGACGAGCCGACCGCCGAGCTCGACGCCGACAACGCGGCGGTGGTCATCGCGGCGCTGCGCGCCGAGGCAGCCGCAGGCGCCGCCGTCGTCATCGCCACCCACGACCCCGATGTCGCCGCCCTCTGCGACGACACCCTCCACCTCGTAGACGGCCGCCCCACCTGACCCCCACCCGCCCACGACCCCCAGCCACGGGCACCTTGTGACCCTGAAGGCCAACATCTGCCCTTCAAGGGCACTTCCTGACCGCAAGTCGTGATCTTGGTCGCGGTTGAGTGAGTCCAAGCCGGGTACGACGCTCCACCCGAGGAGGTTTGAGATGCGTGACGACGACGTACGGGCGCTGCTGCTCGCCAAGCGCGCCGACCTGCTCGAGCGGATGGCGGGGATCAGCGCGCCGCCCACCGACTCGGGCGGCATCTCGTTCGGCAAGCGGGTCGGAGACGGCACGAGCATCGCGGTCGAGCGGCTCACGCAGGTCGCGGCCCACGAGCAGATGCTCACTCAGCTCGCCGATGTCGACCGCTCGCTCATCAAGCTCGACGAGGGCACCTACGGCTGCTGTGACGTCTGCGGTGACGACATCCCCGCCGGGCGGCTCGAGGTACACCCGTCGGCCACGCGATGCGTCAAGGATGCCGAGGCGACCGCCGCGAGCTGAAGGGCGGCTCACGTGAAGCCGCGGCGCGGGGTCGCGCCCCAGCCGAGGTCGCGCACATGCGAGCAGACGGCGCCGGCAGGTCCCGACCGCCGCCGGAGAGTATCCGACCCCACGGCACGGTCAGACTCGGATGCCAGCGCTTGCCGACCGGACGCTCGCGAGAGCGTGCACACGGACCATGGCGTCGATGGTCTCGCTCCACGGGAATCGCTCGGCGCGACTCCGAGCTGCCGCACGCCGCCGAGTCTCTGGCACCGACAGGAGGTCGTCGACAGCGTCGATGAACGCTGCATCTGAGTCCGTCGCCAGCCGTCCGGCATCGCCGTCGATGACATCCCGCAGCGCGCCGCTTCTCGAGGCGACGACCGGAGTGCCGCCGGCCAGCGCCTCGAGCGCGGCGAGACCGAACGTCTCGATCGGGCCGGGAGCCAGCACGAGGTCGGCACTCGCGAGCAGCCCGGCCAGATCAGCCCGCTCGGTCAGGTGCCCGAGGAAAGTGACCGGGAGGTCGCGCGCAACCACATTCGCCGCGAGCCGGGCCGCCATCGGTCCGCTGCCAGCGACCACGAGGCGTGCACGTATGCCGCGCGACACGAGCTGCTCGAGCACGGCGACGGCGCGCTCGGGGACCTTCTCCTTCGAGAGCCGACTGCACAGGACCAGCAGCAGGTCGTCGCCCGCCAGGAGCGTGGCCCTCAGGTCCTCGTCGCGTCGCGAGGGGGTGAACTGATCGAGGTCGACGCCGAGCGGCACCTGCTCCACGTCGGTCCATCCGATCCGGTCGAACTCCACCCGTGCGTACGACGTCGAGCAGACGACCTTGTCGAAGCGAGCCGCGGTTGCGGCGTTCCAGCGATCGGCCATGGATCGGGCCGGCCAGGGACCGGGGAGGTAGGTGCGGAGCACGCCGTCGAGGCGCTCGTGAGCCCACATGACCGAGGGAATCCCGCAGGCCCGTGACCACCAGCCGATCGCTCGCAGCGACGCCCGGTCCGAGACCTCGATCCGGTCGGGCGCGACCTCCTCCAGAACGGTGCACACCCTGTCCACCTCCGTGATCACCCGATAGCCCCCGGTGCCAGGGATCGACGGCGCAGCCATCGTGATGACCCGGCCGTACGACGTCGTCTCCTCGCCGTCGCGGGCACCGGGAACGATGAGCACCGAGTCATGGCCGAGATCGAGGTAGCCCCGCCCGAGGTGGTGCATGGTCGTGCGGATCCCGCCGCTGCGGGGACCGTAGAAGTTGGCGACCTGGACGATGCGCATGCTGGTCACCCGATCCTTGCGTAGCGAGCGGACCTCGCAGCGATGACGGTGCGGTAGTGGTGCTGCAGCGAGCGCATCACCGACGGCCAGGACCGCTGTTCGACCGACACGCGCGCGGCGAAACCCATCGCCTTGCGCTTCGCGTCGTCGCCCACCAGATCGCGGACGTGCTCGCGCAGCGCGACCTCATCGCCAGGCTCATAGAGCCAGCCATTGCGGCTGGGGTCGACGAGGTCTAGCGGTCCGCCGGCAGCCGCCGCCACGACGGGCACTCCACTGGCCAGCGACTCCTGGATGCTCTGGCACAAGGTCTCGTACCGACCTGGGTGCACCATGACGTCGAGGCTTGCGACAGCGCGCGAGAGCTCGGGCCCGGAGAGGAATCCGGTGAACGTTGCGGAGGGGACCTGAAGGCGGAGGTCGTCACGGCTGGGCCCGTCTCCGATCACGACCAGGCGCACGCCGTCGAGCCCGACAAGCGCATGCAGCTGCTCGAGCTCCTTCTCGGGGGCCAGCCGTCCGACGTAGCCGACGAGGTGCGGACGCCCGTCACCGACAGTGAGCCGAAACCCCGCGTCGCGATGGCGTGGGTGGAACGCCTCGGCGTCCACCCCCCGTGGCCACAGCGCCAGACGTGAGACGCCGTGCGAGCCGAGCTGCGCGAGCGTCGAGCGTGATGGGGCCAGAGTGAGGTCGGCGGCGTTGTGGATGCGCTCGAGTCGTCGCCACATCCAGCTCTCGACACCGGGCCAGCCCCACTGCCGCGCGAAACCTGCCAGGTCGGTCTGGAAGACGGCGACCACCGGGACGTTCAGGCTCGCGGCTGCTCGCAAGGCGGGCGGGCCGACCACGAACGGGCTGGCGAGGTGGATGACGTCGGGGCCGAAGGACTCGAGGATGTCCTTGAGCCTCCTGGTGCCTGCGAGCGAGACCTCGACCTGCGGATACCCGGGAAGTGACACCGACGCGAGGGTGGCAACCCTGGCACCCGCATACGTCGTCGGCCCACCCGCGACGGGGGTCACGACGAGCGCCTCATGACCGGAAGCCTCAAGGTGCTCGAGCACCCGGAGAACGGAGTTGGTGACCCCGTTGACGTGCGGCAGGAACGACTCGGTCACGACCGCGACTCGCACACCTTCACGAGACTCGACGCCTGCGCCGCTCCCAGGACAACGAATCGACGTGTCTGGGGCCATCAGATGAACACTGTTGTCCGCTCAGCACCAGGCGAAAGCCCGATCGTGGATCAGTCCATCGCAGTCACGCCTGCGCGGGCGCTGAGCTGCGATGCGGAGTCAGTGCTGAGCGTTGCGGCTAGCGACCCGTCGTGACGAGCTTCGGGTGAGCAGCGATGAACGAACCGTGCGGGCAACCAGGAGGGAGATGTAGTCGCGCACGTGAGCGGAGTCGAACCTCTTGTTCTCGCGCTGCATCATGGAGTGGATCTCCCCCGCCGACACGGCTGGGAAGTCTTCGGTGAGGGAGCGCTCCGCGGCGAGGAGCTGCCGGGCCGGATCGATGTCGATCAGAGTGGCCATACCTCGAGCATGTCACCGCGACAGCCGACGTCGTTGTCCGCTAAGTGGGGTCATCTCGACCGTCTCCTCCTTTCCTCCTGTCTCCCAGCCATTGTCAAGCCCGAGGACCTTGCCCCGCCGCGGATCTGTTGTTCTGATGTCCATGTTCGTCAGCTGGCGAACGTGAGTCGACTCATCGGTCGAATACCTGTCTGGCGCCGCTGCGCGCCCGGCTCGTCCGTGTCGATGACCGGCGCAACCCCCACCAGGGACAGGCATCGAACACGACATGAAGTGCGCTGCTGGTCATCTGGTCCTCGTCTCTTCTCGAGACCGGCACGCGGCGTACGCTAACTCGGCGGGCAGATAAACCTACGTCGTGGTGTCGGCGGGGTTCTGGCAGTTGGAGTCAACACTTCCGGAAATGGGATTTCCGTGCACTGGAACGGGGAGTCGGTCACCGCGAAGTCCGTCGCCGCGTTGGTGAAGGCCTGCCGGCCTGTTGCCGACCCGACAGCCGTGTAGACCACGTGGGCGCCCGAGGGGGAGCACGTCGGCGACATCTTGGTTCACCAGGTTGCTCGACCACGCCGAGCCGGAGCCGGTGATCTGAGCTGCTGCCTGGGCGGGTCCGAGGCCCACCACCGTTGAGACGATCAGGGCCACGCCCACAGCATCCAACGTGATTCGACGTGACGTGCGCACAGTCTGACCCCGGGTCGTTCGTTGGCGGACCGTCAGCCTTGCCCACTCCAAGCCGCGATGGATCACTGTTCTGTCACGGCGTGCTCACGTTCATCGGGAGTGCATCTCGCCGTTACCGTCCCTTCGCTGGGCCAGGCGTGAATGGCGTCCATAGATCATCGCCGTCTCACATCTCAGCCCGGACAGGATGCCCTCGTGCCGCACCACCGCATGACCCCTGCAGTCGTCGTCCCGCTCGTGCTCGCCGCCGCGGTCGGACTTACGGCGTGCTCATCGGCATCCGGTGCCGCGCCGACCTTGTCTGCGCCAGTACCTGTCGCGTCGGGGATCAAGTTCGACGGCGTGCTGGTCTCGGGCCCGCCAGGGCAGAAGCCCGTCGTGCTGATGGATGACACGACCCAGGACACGACAGAGCTGCTGACTCAGGACATCTGGGCCGGAACCGGGGCGCTGGCCTCGGCCACGAGCAAGGTCACCGTCCACTACCTGGCCCGTGGCACGAAGTCCAAGCGCACCTTCGACTCGTCCTGGATTCGGGGCACCGCCTTCAGTTATGATCCATCTACGCTGGCGTTCAAGGCGTTCACTGCTGGCGTTCCCGGCATGAAGGTGGGCGGACGTCGGGTGGTGATTGTCCCTGGCTCGCAGGCGTTCGGGAGCACACCGCCGACTGGGTCTGGCCTGGGTGCAAACGAGACTGTCGTTTACGTCATCGACCTTGTCTCGATCCCCTAGCCCGTGCCGAACACCATGCGGCGTCGGCTTCCCGGCCCGAGCCGCGACAGCACAGCCGGTCCGAGTCTTCGGAAGCGCGCTGGGGTGTGCGTAGCGCTGAAGCGCCACTGCGGCTCAGTCGAGCAAGCGGTGAAGGCATGCCTCGAGGCGCTTGTCGGCCTTCGCTCGAGCCTTCGCGATCTCCACGGCAGCGTCCTTGTCGATCCGCGTGACGGACTCAGGCAGAAGGTAGCCGTCGACGATCGTGCGGTACTTCGCTTCGGCCTCTCGCCACTCGGCGAGAGCTTCTGACTTGCTCTTCTTGGCCATGACGACACCGTAGCGCGGCACGACGCCGGTGGAACGACCGCCAACCTCCATATCGCCGAGGACGGCGACATCCCGAGAGGTGTCACGGTCTCGGCCGTAGGTGTCGAACGGTCAGGCCGTCGTGACTCCGGGGAGTGAGCTGGCGCCGGTGTAGCCCGGAAAGACCTCCGCGACCTGAGCGACCGATGCGCCGGTGCGGTTGACGAGGATGTCGGCGAGCACCGCGCGGTAGTCGGTCGTCGCGGTGAGATCGCCCTGCGTGAGCTTGGTTGGCGCGAGCGTCGGCCACGTGCCGTGCACGCCCTGTACGACGTGACCGCTGAGGACCATCATCACGTTGCCCCAGCCGTGGTCGACCCCACCTGACTCGTTCTCCGCGACCCGTCGACCGAACTCGCTGATCGTCACGAGCGTGGTGGAGTCGAGCAGCGGGCCGAGGTCGGTGGCGAACGCCTTGAGCGCTCCGCCGAGCTCAGTCAGGTTGTCCCGCATCCAGCCGTTGCCGACTGTCCCGAGGTTGGCGTGCATGTCCCAGTCGCCGAGGTCGATGGTCAGGACTCGTACGCCGACCTGGGCCTTGATGAGCTGCGCGGCGTTCTTGAGCGCGTTGCCGACACCGACGTTCGGGTAGGACGCGCCGTTGCCCGGTGTGTAGGTCCCGAGCCCGGCCGCCGTGTCGAGGGCGCCGAGCGTGCCGGCGGCCGAGTCGTGCAGACCGGCAGGTGCCTGGACGTGCAAAGCGTTGAGCGCGTTGCGCCAGCGGTCGCGACCAGCCTGCGTGCTTCCAGCGCCTTTGAGGTTGAAGCCGCTGATCGAGTCCATGCCGAGGACCGGGTAGGGACCTGCGAGCGACTCGGGCAGTGAGGATGATCCCATCTGCACGGCGCTGAACGGTCCACCGACGGTGTGCAGCGCGAGGGTGCGGTCGAGCCAGCCGGACCTGGCGCTGGATCCCGGTGCTGCTCGCTCCATCTCGTCCATCGCGGCGAAGTGCGAGCGGTTGGGCGAGGCCATCCCGGCCGCGTGCACGAAGGCGAGCTTGTTCGACGTCCAGAGCGACTGCAGCGCATTGAGCGCCGGGTGCATGCCGAACATGGAGTCGAGCTGGAAGGCCGACCCGGAAGGCACTCCGATCGTCGGACGGTTCAGGGCATAGTCAGGGTCACCGATGGGGGCGACGGCAGACAGACCGTCGAAACCGCCGCGCAGCGACAGGACGACGACGGTGTCTCCGGACCAACCGGCATCGACGGCGCCGAAGGCAGCACGCATGCCGACCATCGGTCCGGCGGCGATGGCCACCGTGCCCAGGCCGACAGCTTTCAGCAGGGAACGGCGCGTGACGTTGCTGGCGCGCTCGGCCTCGGCACAGCAGGCCCGGTCCGGACGTGTTGTGGTCTCGGTCATGTCAGGCCTCACCGAAGAGTCGCGTAGGGCGAGTCCAGCAGGACTGCCACGAGGGATTGCAGGCCGTAGGAGACGGCTGCGGAGCTCGACGAGACGACCTTGTCGGCCGTGACGCCGAGGAAGGCGAGGACGGCTGTCTTGTGGTCGGCCGCCAACGTGTGCCCGAACAGGTTGGTCGCGATGACGTCGACCAGCGCTCCGTGGGTCGCGGGCAGGGTCGGCCCAACCACCACGTTGAGCAGCAGCGGGCGCACGACGTCTGAGGGGTAGTTGTTGACCACGTTCCACGTGTTGTTCCAGCGGAACAGGGTGGCGGCGGTCGACTCCCAGTGGTCGGCCGTGTCGGGCTGTCCCGTCGGGAACGGCTGGCCGAAGGGGTTGTGACCCGCGTCGTCGGCCATGTAGATCAGCTGCATCGGAGCGTTGAAGTTGTCGAGCGCCGGGGTGATACCCATCCGACGCGCGGTCGAGAGGAGGTGCTCGTAGGGACGCGCGACCTTCCCGCCGACCGAGTGCGCGAACTCGGCGGACGAGAACATCACCCGCAGCATCGGCGCGATCGCCGTGTCGAAGGCGAGGTAGGTCTTCGCCATCAGCGCGATGAGCGCGGCCGACGGGGTGTCGGACACGAACCGGGTCGCGAGCTTGCGCGCGAGGCGCGTTGCCGTCGCGGGGTGGTGGGAGAGGTAGGAGAGGTAGGCGTTGACCACCGCCTCACCGCCGGTGTCGCTGGCGTTGGCGTGGCTGAAGCCGAGCACCTTGACCGCACCGGTCCAGTGGTTCCACGGCTGGTAGGCGTACTCACCAGAGTCGGAGTCGACGCCGAGACCGGTCAGCATGCGCGCCGAGTTGAGCACCCCCGCCTCGCCGTACGCCGTCTCGACTCCCACGGTGTGGAGCTCGAGCAGCTCACGACCCTGGTTCTCGTTGGGGGCCACGGCGGTCGACTCACGGTTGTTGAGGTAGGTGAGCATCGCCGGGTGCTTGCTGATGGCAGTCAGCAGGTCGGTGAACTTGCCGAAGGCACGCGAGCGGATCGTGTAGGCGTAGTGCGCCCGCGACTCTGCTGTGCCGTCGGAGTAGATCGTGACGTTGAAGTGGTTGCCCCAGAAGTCCTCCATCACCGTGAGCAGCTGACGCTTGCTCATCAGTGCGCGGACGGTGAAGTCCTGCAGGACGGAGTTGTACTGGTCCCAGGCATTCAAGCCCGTGTCGAGCGCGTGCTTGACCCGCCAGATCGACGCCGACTGTGCGGGGAGGCGTGCCAGCACTGCGTCGCAGGCAGTGTCACTGACCCGGCTCGGGTTGAGCTGAGCCTCGAGCCACCCGACGTAGCCCATGGAGTGCACCGTGACGAGCTCTGCAGGTGTCGGGCCATAGCCGGCCCGGTTGAGCAGGTGCCGGGTCCAGTCGGTGTTGTGGTAGGCCGAGGCGCTGGCCCACGACGGCGGGAGGGTGACGACCGTACCGACGGCCGGCGTCGCCGGAGGCTTCGGCTTGGGTGTGAGCTGCAGCTGCAGATAGCGCGAGAAGGTGAGCGCCTTGCTCCGGGACGACCAGACATAGGGGATCTGCGTCCAGACTCCGCGCGAGTTCTTGAGGTAGACCTTCGTGCCGTAGAAGCGTGCGATGACGGAGACCCTGACCGCCTTGGTGACGGTCGTGACGCGCGTGGACGGGTTGTAGCGGTAGGACACGACCCGCTGCATGTAGACCTTCTTGACCACGGCCGCCGTGGCCGTCGGGTTGGCTGGCGCTTGCGCCGCCTGAGCTGCCGGTGCCGCCACCGTGCTCGCAGCAGTCGCCGCGACGACCGCAGCACCCGCGCCCAGCACTCGACGTCGCGACAGCGTCGCCTGGTCGACTTCCATGGCACCCCCACCGTGCCTCGCCGCCGGACGTCCTCCAGCCGCTCGTGAGGGTGATGTCGTCCTCAGGGGACCCTGAGTTGCTGCGCCGATCGGGCGGTATCCCAGACGGGCTCGACGACCGGGTGACGCTGGCTGGTGAACGCGTCAGGGCGAGGTGCTTGAGCCGAGGGGCGACCGTTCACACATCGCATACCTGTCGTTCACCTGCGCGGTGGCAGGGCGTTCGGCGGGCACGTGATGGTTCCTGGCAACGGAGACCGCGCTAGGCGGGCCCCGCACGTCCGCCGATGAGCCGGGAGGAGCACTGTGGCACAGCCGCGCTTCCAGCTGATCCCCGGCGGACGACTGGCGCATGCCAGCGTCTCGGCTGGTGGCGGAGTGGGCTGGCGGCTTCTGGGAGCCAACAACCGGGAGCTGGGCAGGTCGGCGGTCTCCTACGCCGATGCAGAGGACGCACTGGCTGCCTTGGGTCGTGTTCGCCGGCTGGCGCACCTCGGTGACGCACATGTCGTCCACGATCAGGTCACCGGGCTCTGGGCCTGGCACCTCGACGACAGTGGCGTCCTCGTGGCGACGTCCGGTCGAGGATTTCGGCACGAGCGGGAGTGTCGATACAACCTGGAGCAGTTCCAGGCCGCTGCTCCCACCTCGCCGGCGACGCACTCCGACACCCCGACTGAGTTTCCGTGGCAGCGGACGTCGACCTACACCATCACCGCACCGGAGGTCGCCACATGACTGCCACGATCGACACGTCGTTCAACCAGTCGCAGGGGCACACGAGCGGCGGAACCCTCGAGGCACGACAGGTCTCCGCCTGGTTCGGCAGCAACAAGGTCCTCGAGCAGGTCTCGTTGACCATGCCCGCCAACACGGTGACAGCCCTGATCGGGCCCTCCGGTTGCGGCAAGTCCACCTTCCTCAGAATCCTGAACCGGATGCACGAGCTCATCGGCTCAGCTCAGCTCAACGGCGAGGTCCTGCTCGATGGTCAGGACATCTACGCGTCGGGTCACCGGATCACCGAGACCCGCAAGCGGATCGGGATGGTGTTCCAGAAGCCCAATCCCTTCCCGGCGATGTCCATCGCGGACAACGTCACCGCCGGGCTCAAGCTGACCGGCACCAAGGTGTCGCGCTCCGAGCGCGAGGCGCTCATCGAGCGGAGTCTGTCTCGTGCCGGTTTGTGGAAGGAGGTCAAGGACCGCCTCCGTGAGCCCGGCGCCGCCCTCTCCGGTGGGCAGCAGCAGCGCCTGTGCATCGCTCGGTCGCTTGCGGTCGAGCCCGAGGTGCTCCTCATGGACGAGCCTTGCTCTGCCCTGGACCCGACCTCGACGCGTCGCGTCGAGGAGACGATCCACGAGATCCGCGAGCAGGTGACGATCGTCATCGTCACCCACAACATGCAGCAGGCCGCACGGGTCTCCCAGCAGTGCGCGTTCTTCCTCGCCGAGCTGGGCACGCCCGGCGGCATCGTCGAGTCCGGCGCCACCGAGCAGATCTTCAACGACCCGCGCGACCCGAGGACCGCTGACTACGTCAACGGACGGTTCGGATGAGCTGCCAGCTCCAGCGAGCACTGCTTGGGGGCGGGCGATGACGGTCCTGCTCGACTCCGACGAGTCAACATCCCCGGTCGTCGAGCAGCCACGCACGCTCGGCCCGGCTTCGCCCACCTCGGACAAGGTCTTCCACGGTGTGACGCTCGCTATCGGCATCACCGTGCTCGTCATCATGGGTGCGATCGGCGTATTCCTCGGACTGCAGTCGATCCCTACGTTCCAGCGCTACGGCTGGGGATTCTTCACCGAAAGTCAGTGGCAGCCCGAGAAGGACATCCTGGGCATCTCGGCGGTGCTCCTGGGGACATTCACGATCGCTCTGGTCGCGCTGGCGATCGCGTTCCCGCTGGCACTGTCCACCGCGATCTTCATCAGCGAGTTTGCCCCCACCCGCATCAGGTCGTTCCTTGTCTCGATGGTCGACCTGATGGCGGCTGTCCCCAGCATCATCTGGGGCCTGTGGGGCTTCTTCCTCATCCAGCCCAAAGCGATTCACATCGCGCACTGGTTGCACACCCACCTGGGGTTCATCCCCATCTTCCAGGTCGACACCGATCCCGACGCGGCAATCTGGGCTCAGTCCCGATACGCAGCATCGGCGTTCGTCGCCGGCATCGCCGTCGCCATGATGGTGCTGCCGATGGCCGCAGCCGTGATGCGTCAGATCTTCTCGCAGGCCCCTGCGGGTGAGCGCGAGGCCGCGCTTGCGCTCGGCTCGACGCGATGGGGCATGGTGCGGACAGTCGTGCTGCCGTTCGGTCGAGGCGGAATCATCGGCGGGACGATGCTCTCGCTGGGTCGTGCCCTCGGCGAGACGATCGCCGTTGTCCTCATCATCTCGCCGGCCTTCGATATCAAGTTTCGGCCGCTCGAGGTCGGCTCGGAGAGCGTCTCGGCTCTGATCGCGGGGCGCTTCGGCGAGGCCACGTCCAACCAGCTCAAGGCGCTGCTGACGGCTGGTTTCGTCCTGTTCGTCATCACGCTCATCATCAACACGCTCGCCGCGATGATCGTCTCTCGCAGCCGCAGCGGCGCCCTCACGGATTGATGGGGACACCATGACCACGACGATCGACCGGTCCTCGAACGAGGATCCGACCGGGCTCGCCAACACTCGTGAGATCTCGGTCGTCGCCGACGGATCGCCGGGGGTCGCTCCGGGCTCGGATCGGGGATCTGTGTCCCATCTCGCGGCGGCACCGGTCACCACACAGGTCCGGCGGCTCACCGTCGGTGCCCAAGAGCCGACGGCCTTCAACGCCCGGAGCGCGGCCGACGTGGCTGACCGCCCCCGGGTCATCGAGTCTCCGCGGGACATCAGCTCGGCCACTCTTGACGACCGGCTGTCCTTCTGGGGATCGATGCTCGGGTCGTTCGGCCTCGTGTGGGTCCTCTACTACCAGATTCTCCCGTTCTCGGGTCGTGTGGGTTTCGTCATCTGCTGGTGGTTCGTGTTCTTGGCGATGTATGCCGGCGTGACGGCGATGGGCAACCCGTCCAAGGTTGTCGTCGACCGCGTCGTGACCGCGATGGTGACCTCCGGGGCACTCATGGTGTTCCTGGCCCTCACGAGCGCCGTGCTCTTCACCTTCGTCCGAGGCTTCGATGCGCTGGTCCACGTCAACTTCTTCACCCAAGACATGGGTGGCGTGCGACCAACGGACCCACTCGACAAGGGCGGGATCCTGCACGCCGTCGTCGGCTCGGCTATCGAGATCGGCATCGCCGTCATCATCACCCTGCCGCTGGGCATCGGTGCTGCGATCTACATGAACGAGTTCAGCGGGCCGTTCGCGCGTGCCGTGCGCACGATCGTGGAAGCGATGACGGCACTGCCGTCGATCGTGGCCGGGCTGTTCATCTACACGACCCTCATCGTTCTTCTGGGCGTCCAGCGGACCGGATTCGCGGCGGCGATGGCTATCTCGGTCATGATGCTGCCCATCATCGCCAGATCGGCCGACGTGGTCCTGCGCGTCATGCCTGGTGGGCTCAGAGAGGCCAGCCTGGCTCTCGGGGCTTCGAAGTGGCAGACGGTCCGGCAGGTCGTGCTTCCCACCGTGCGGTCCGGCCTGGCCACCGCGCTGATTCTGGGCATCGCACGCGGCGTCGGCGAGACCTCCCCGGTGCTGCTCACATCTGGCGCGTCGACCTTCATGAACGTGAACCCGTTCAACGAGCCGATGAACTCGCTGCCCCTCTTCGTGTTCGCGTCTGTCCGATCTGGTGAAACGCTCTACATCGCGCGAGGCTTCGGCGCTGCCGCGGTCCTGTTGGTCCTCGTTCTCGTTCTCTTCATCTTCACGAGGTTCCTTGCTCGTCAGAAGGTCGGTCGATGATGGCAGCGTCCGACGCGAGCATCCACGCAGCGAGCCCAGGCCAGCGACCACGAGGACATGACATGCGACGCCATCCCACTCAGCGCCTGGCGGCCCTGGCCGCCGCGTTCGTCGGTTTGCTGGCACTGACAGCGTCTACCGCCAACGCGGCGGGAGTCTCTCCGGCGTTCTACCCCGCGGGGGCCGCGCATGCCCAGATCACCGGATCCGGATCCAGCTGGTCCGCCAACGCAGTGAACCAGTGGATCGCCGATGTCACCTCCAGCGGGCTGCAGGTGGTGTTCACGTCCACCGGATCGGCCACCGGTCGCAAGGACTTCACCAACAGGACGACTGACTTCGCCGTGACCGACATCGGCTATCAGGGCGTGGACAAGGTGACAGGGGAAGGGGACTCCAACTGCACGGACCCCAACACGCCCGCAACCTGTCGTGCGTTCGCCTACTTGCCGGTCGTCGCCGGTGGCACGGGACTCGGGTTCCGCGACCCGCTCCTGAAGGCCCACGCCAACGGCGTCGCGGTCACGGAAACGGTCGGTGACGGCAAGACCGAGATCACCCCAGGCACCGTCCGTCGCCAGCCACTCAGCGCCTACAACGACTTCGCCCTCGTCGCCCAGTCGCCGGCCGACTACTACGAGCTGTACCTGTACAACGCGATCAGCAAGACCGACTCGGCCGAGATCAGCTTCGGCGACGAGAGCATGGCCGCGGTCAAGGTCACGCTCGGGTCCCGGCGCGACGGGGCGAACCCGGGCCTGCCGTCCTGGCGCCTGCGGATCCCGGCCTGATCCGATGACTCAACGCACGCCTGAGGACATGCTCGCGGGGGTCCTGCGGATCAATGTCGGCGGGATCGAGAAGCGCGTCCCGACGCTGCCCATGAATGCCAGCGCCGATTGGCAGGAGGCGCTCGGCGCGCAGCTCGGCGGGTTCGCTCGCAATCTCACGAGCGACCAGTCGGCCGACAGCCTCATGGGCTTCGCTCGGTTCACCCAGGGGGCGATCCTCGACGCGGTGGTCGCCTACGACCGCTCTGGCGCGCTCGGCGGGCGGGACTGGCTCGCCGAGCATGCCGATCCGGCCCAGCTGTACATCGCCTTCCGCCAGATGGCGGAGGTGGTCTTCCCTTTCGTCGCCGACGTCCGGAGTCTCCTGGCGATGCTGCCGGGTCTGCTCGCCCAGGCGGACGTCGGATCGAGCTCCCCGAGCTCTACGAGTGGGCCCTCGCCCACTGGGGGCTCGACCCCCGCTCGCTCGAAGACCGTCTCGACGCGGCCCAGCTAGAGATGCTCTGGGCGGCCGGCCAGCAGCGGACGGTGCGGGAGGGCCGAGAACGGCTGGCCGAGCTGTACGTCGGCGTCCGTGACGGCTATGTCGCGGGTAACGTCGCGGTGGGCAAGGCCAAGGCGCGCGGCGACGCCCACATCCCGTCCTATGTCCGGCCCGACGCCGCGCAGCGCCGGGCGATGGCGAAGCGCGGCCTCGGCCAGCTCGTGGCTGACTTCCCGGCCAACGTCGCGGTGGGTCGGGAGTTCACCACCTGATGGCCAGCATCGGCGACCTGTTCTTCCTGTTCCGGGGTGACGATGCGAAGCTTCAGGTCGATGCCGGCAAGGCCGGCGACAAGGCCGGCCAGACGCTCGGCCAGCGGCTGTCGGCCGGTGCCAAGGCCGGGCTCGTCGGCATCGGCGTGGCCGGCGGTGCCCTGTTCGGGATCGCGGCCAAGGGCGGCGCCGAGCTGACCGAGGCGGTCGCCAAGTACCGGGCCGAGACGGGCGCGACGGCAGCCGAGGCAGAGGCGGCCCAGGCCTCGATCGGCAAGCTCTATAAGAACAACGTCGCGGGCTTCGATACGCTCGGTGCGGTCCTCGCCTCGGTCAAGACCAACCTCGGCCTCGCCGGTGCGGCGGGCGAGAAGGCCGCCGGGCGCATCCTCGACTTCGCCAAGGTCACAGGGCAAGACGCCGTCGTCGCGACGGGCCAGCTCGACGACATCATGGACTCGCTCAATCTGTCCTATGAGCAGGGCTCGGCCGTCCTCGACCAGCTCGTGGTCAGTCAGCAGAAGTTCGGCGGCTCGGTCGAGGGCAATGCCGCGGCGCTCGCGGCCCTCGCCCCGGCGCTCAATGCGGCGAACCTGTCGGTCGACGACGG
>JANXWJ010000093.1 GCA_025351185.1 Candidatus Nanopelagicales bacterium | reverse complement strand
CCAGCTCGTGCCACGACGACTCCGAGATCGAGACGTCGTACTTCTTGGCAGCCTTTTTGATCCGTCTCCACGCCTTGTCACGCTCAGCGTCGCTCACGCTCTTCACCTGGTCGAAGCGCGCGATGGCGTTGCGCACGTGCTTGGCGTCGTTGAGGGGTTCCTTGCGTTCCTTGGGGAAGGCGAACTGTGTGGCCGACAACCTGCGGCGGACCTTGGCGGTGAGACCAGCGGGCCGCTTCTTGCCGCGCTTCTTCGACCGGGACATCGCCGGTGACCTCCTTCGAGCAGCACAGTGAACGTGTGGAAGGTACCCGGCGCTCTTCCCGGCAAACCGTCCGCCGGCGGCCTCGACGCTGGGGGGTTTGGAACTACGCGACGGTGGCTACGATCTCGCCGTGAATGGGAACGAGTGGACCGTGTTCAAGGACGGCGACGACTGGAAGATCGGCGCCCCGGTGGCTCACGTCGTGCTCAGCGGCGACCATCCCTCGGATGCCCTCGACGCGCAGCTGGAGGAGTGGGGCATGACCCGCGCTCAGCTGACCACGTTCGAGCCGGAGGAGCTGAGGGCCGAGTTCGAGTCGACCTTCGGACCGGTGGGGTCAGAGTCCTGAGCTTGGCGCACGGCCAGGCCGCCCTCAGTCCGATGCTGAGCTGAGGGCGTAAGGCTCGGTCAGGTCGACATCGACGAGGCCTGGCTCACCGTGGGCGTGCAGGGGTGACGGCTCGACTCGCATGATCTTGGCCAGCCATGCCGGCAACCACCAGTTCCACCTGCCGAAGAGAACGACGAGCGAGGGTACGAGCACGGCGCGGACGATCGTGGCGTCGACGAGGATGCCGACCCCGAGGCAGGTGGCGAAGACCTTGATGTCCGTCCCCGGCGCCGAGGTCAGCGCGGCGAAGGCGAAGAACAGGATCAGTGCCGCAGAGGTGACTAGGCGCCCGGTCCTTCCGATGCCACGGACCACGGCCGCCTGGGTGGATCCGCTGCGGTCGTATTCCTCGCGCATCCGGCTGAGGATGAAGACTTCGTAGTCCATCGACAGGCCGAACAGGAACGCGAAGATCAACGGCGGTAGCCAGAAAGTCATCGCTCCGGTGGCGTCGATGCCGAAGACCGCTTGGGAGCCGTTGCCCTCCTGCCAGAACCAGGTGGCCAGACCGAGCACGGCGGCGAGGCTGATCAGGTTGAGCACGACGGCCTTGAGCGGGAGCAGGATCGATCTGAAGGTCCGCATCAGCAGGAGGAACGTGATGAAGGCGATCAAGGCGATGACATAGGGGAACCGGTCGTAGACAGCGTGCCGGTAGTCGACGATCGTCGAGCCCAGCCCGGCAGTCCCGATGTAGCCCGGCAGCGACCCTGTGGCTGCCGTCACGGCGTCGACGACCTTCACGGAACTGGAGTTCACCGTCTCGTCGTGCGGGATGACGTCGATGGCCGTACGCCCGTCGGTCCCGGGCGGGTCGACCACGGACAACAGGATGCCGTCGACCTTGCCGGCGGCCGCGGCGATGGCCACGGCGTCGGTCTTGTTGTCCGCTAGCAGCACGATCGGAGAGACCACACCGGTGCCCACGCCGCCGTCGATCAAGGTCTGCAAGGTCTTGTACGCGGCGCTCGTCGTCCCCTGGGACGCGGTGTTGGACTGCCCGAACTGGATCTGGCGCAACGGGACGATGAGGATCGCCAGCACGATGAGCGCGGCGCCGCCGAACAGCCAGGGACGCTTGACGATCATCCGGGCCCAGGCGGTCCACCCGCGCGAGGCGGTGCCCTCCTTGCGGATGTGCGGGATGTCCACCCGCGGACCGACCGCGGCAAGCATGGCCGGGAGCAGGGTGAGCACGACAGCAACGCTGCACAGCGGGATCAGCATGCCGCCGAATCCCATGCTCCGGAGCAGGGGCACCGGGATCACGACGAGTGCGATGAGGCTGATGGCGACGGTGACGCCGGACGCGAACACGGCGTGGCCGGCGGTCCGCAGCGAGATGCGGACGGCTTCGGGGTTGTCATGCCCGTGCGCGATCTCCTCCCGCCAGCGCGACACGACCAGCAGCGAGTAGTCGATCGCCACGCCCAGGCCGACCAGGGCGATCAGGAACTGCAC
>JANXWJ010000291.1 GCA_025351185.1 Candidatus Nanopelagicales bacterium | reverse complement strand
AACGACCACACGACCAAGATCACGCCAGATGGGTTGTGGGGTTGGGTTGTGGGGCTGAGTCCTGGGGTGGTGGCTAGGGTGGGATTTATGAGTGGATCCTTGGGACGTGTGAATCCGTTGGCCGACGTCACGAAACGGCCGGTGCTGGCGTCGTATGAGAACTACCTCGAGGCGCAGAAGGCCGTCGACACGCTGAGCGACAACCACTTTCCGGTGCAGAACGTCGCGATCGTCGGGGTCGACGTACGCATCGTGGAAGCGGTGCTCGGACGCATGTCGTGGGGGCGCGCTGCGACCTCCGGGCTGTTGTCGGGAGCGTGGTTCGGGCTGCTCATCGGGCTGCTCATCGGACTGTTCAGCAGCACCACGGGCAGCCTGCTGCCGATCATGGTGCTCGGCCTGCTGTACGGCGCCGCGTTCGGGATCGTCTGGGGCCTCATCGGCTACGCCTTCACCGGCGGACGTCGAGACTTCGTCTCGCGCCAGCAGCTGCTCGCGCAGCGTTACGACGTGCTCTGCGAGGCTGGCGTGATCGGCGACGCCCGTGCGATCCTCGGCCTGGGTGGCGCGTCGACCGGCTCGGGGCTCGACGCCGGCACGGATGATGGCCCGCGCACCGACGGTCCGCCGGCGACGGCCTGACTCACGCCGATGCAACGACCGTGAGCCACGACTACGACGACTCGCCAGGTCTGGCCGCGCTGTTCGCCCGACAGGCGCACGCCGCGGAGGCGCACGGCTCGGTGCTCTACGCCGGTCTGTGTCGCGCCGCATCGCTCGAGCTCGTCGGACAGGGACGGCTGCGCGAGCTGCTCGCGCCGTGGCTCGGAGCCCGCGCCGGCGACATGCTCCCGCTGCGCGTCCTCGGTGCTGCGCACCGGCTCGTCCTCGAGCGGCGCGCGCCCGCGCTCGCGCTGTGGTTCCCGTCGGTCGGCGGCCATGCCCCGGCTGATGCGGCCGGGCGAGACTCGTGCTTCACCGCGTGGGTCGACACGCTCGTCGCCCATGCCGATCGGCTGCCAGAACTTCTCGCTGCACCGCCGCAGACCAACGACCCCGGCCGCGCCGCATCCCTCGCCGGCGTCCTCCACCTGGTCGATGACGCCTGGCACCTGCCCATCCGCCTCCATGAGCTCGGGACATCGGCCGGTCTCAACCTGCGCGCCGACCAGGTGCGCATCACGTGGGAAGGCGGTGCCGTCGGTCCGATCGAATCCCCGCTCGTCCTCGACGACGCCTGGATCGGCGGACCCCTGCCACCGCTGCACGATCCGGTCGTGGTCGAGCGCGTCGGGTGCGACCTCGAACCGGTCGACGTCTCGACCGTCGAGGGCCGTCTGCATCTCACGTCGTTCGTCTGGCCCGACCAGTCCGAGCGGTTCGAGCGGCTGCGTGCCGCGTTCACGCTCGCTGACCGGGTGCCCGCCGAGGTCGTACGTCGTGACCTCGTCACGCATCTGCACACGCTGCGCCCGCAGGAAGGCACTGTGCTCGTCGTGTGGCACTCGTCGACGTGGATGTACCTCGACGCCGCGGAACGCGCAGCCGTCTCCCTCGCCTTCGACGATCTTGCCGCCCTGGCGAGTGAGGACGCACCCGTCGTGCACGTCGCGCGGGAGTTCGTCGGCGACCGTCTCGACACCGGCTTCGCCGTCGTGACGCAGTGGTGGCCCGCGCCGCAGGCGCACGTCGCAGCCGGCATCCCGCGCGGCACGGAGATCCAGCACGCCGACACCCCGGCGCACGGACTGCCGGTGACGTGGATGCCGCTGCGGGTGCTGTCGACGAACGGCATCTGACCAGTCAGTCGCCTGTGATCACGGGCGGACAGGCGGCGCATCGCGGGTCGACGCGCTGTTAACGTGGCTGTGCCACGGGAGACAGCGAGGGTGCACTCATGCGGGGACTTCCCGGACCAGGAACGCTCGAGATGATCGGCGCCTCGGTGCCGCAGCCGTTCAAGCCTTCGTTACGTCGTGCGCGCGACGTCGCAACGGGCCACTGGCCGAAGTCGCTGGCCTACTGGCGGCTCGGTCGCACCGACCAGCACCCGCAGACCTACACCGACAAGCTGCTGTGGCGGATGGCCTATGACCGTCGACCGATGCTCACGATGTTCGCCGACAAGGTCGGCGTGCGCGACTACGTCGCCGACCGGATCGGGGACGAGCACCTGAGTCAACTGTACGGCGTCTACGCACATGCCTCCGAAGTCGACTGGGCGGTCTTGCCGCACGAGTACGTCTGCAAGGCGTCGCACGGATCCGGTGCGGTGGTCCTCGTTCGTGACGCGGCACCCGTGGGCAGCGTGCTGCCGGCCTCGCCCCGCTTCGTGGGGTGGGACCGGTTCGACGTACGACCTGGACCGACCGTGCCGCCGCGGCTGTGGGACCTCATCGACAAGTGGATGTCGCTCAACTTCGAGTACGGCCCCGGGCGTCTGCCCGAGTGGGCCTATCGCGACATCCCTCCTCGGGTGCTCTTCGAGACGCTGCTCAGCGGCCCTGACGGCAACGTGCCGAGCGACTACAAGTTCTACACCTTCGACGGCACGGTGCGTCTTGTGCAGATCGACTCAGACCGCTTCGGTGGCAGGCACTTCCGGGAGTACGTCGGTCGAGACGGTCTGCCGAACGGGATCAAGGGCGAGCTCGGCACGCCGGACGAGGCAGCGACGATCCCCGAGTCGTTCGCGCGGATGGTGGAGATCGCCGAGGAGCTCGCACGCGGCGTGGACTTCGTCCGCGTCGATCTCTACGACACCCCCGACGGCATCATCTTCGGCGAGCTCACCAACTATCCGGGTGCCGCCGTCGAGCGGTGGGAGCCGGAGTCGGTCGAGGTCGAGCTCGGGGCGCACTGGCCGCTGCCTGACCTGACGCAGTGAACGAGACCTCGCACTCGGTCTCCCACACCGACCAGGTGTCGTGCGCCGGGTCACGTCTCACCGACGAACTTGTCGTTCGTCCTCTGGCCACTTCCTGGGGTGTTAACGTCACGCGGTCGTGAGCACGAGAGTCCCGGGAGATTGCATGGCACTGCGGCCGGAAGGACTGTCGCTGCGCAACGCTGCCCGCGCGGTGCCCTTGCCGCTGCGGCCTCCGCTGCGTCGGGTGCGCGACCTCGCCACCGGTCGGTGGCCGCGACAGGTTGCGTTCTGGAACCTGTCGCGGACCTCGAGCTCGCCGAAGACCTTCACCGAGAAGATTCTCTGGCGCATGGCCTATGACCGTCGACCGATCCTCACGCGCTTCGCCGACAAGGTCGCGGTGCGCGACTACGTCGCCGACCGTGTGGGCGAGGAGCTGCTCACCCACCTCCATGGGGTCTACTCACGGCCCGACCAGGTCGACTGGGCTGCACTGCCTCGGGAGTACGTCTGCAAGGCGTCGCACGGCTCCGGCGGCGTCGTGCTGGTGTGGGACGGCGCGATCGAGGGATCGATGCTCCCGGCCAACGCCGGCCGCGTCGAGTGGGACCGGTTCGTCGTGCGTCCCGGCGTCTCGGTGCCACCGCGGCTCACCTCGCTGATGGAGCGCTGGCTCGGTCTCAACTTCGAATACGGACCGGGTCGACTGCCCGAGTGGGCCTACCGCGACGTCCCGCCGCGCGTCATCTTCGAAGAGCTGCTCGTCGAGGCTGACGGCAGCATCCCGCGAGACTTCAAGTTCTACGTCTTCGACGATGTCGTGCAGCTCGTGCAGGTCGACACCGCACGCTTCGGCAACCATGTCCGCGAGTTCTTCCGCTCCGACGGGACGCCCGTCGACATGCACGGCAACCTCCACGCGCCCGATTCGGCGACCGTGCTGCCGGACACGCTGCCGCGCATGATCGAGATCGCCACCGAGCTCGGACGCGGCATGGACTTCGTCCGCGTCGACCTCTATGACCTGCCCGATCGGATCGCCTTCGGGGAGCTCACGACGACCCCCGGCGGCGGCGCGATCCCGTTGCACCCACGCAGCTTCGACGTCGAGTTCGGGTCCTACTGGACCCTCCCGACCCAGCGTTCCTGATCGCCGTCAGCCGAAACGCTGCGACCTGAGAGCCGCGCAGCGACGACGATCCAGCTCACGTGGGTCATCGCAGGTCGGTCAGAGCCCCCCAGCCGTCGAGCGTCTCCAGCAGGTCGGGCGTGAGCGGCATCGCCTCGAGCTGCGCGCGCGTGACCCACCGGGCGTCGTCGGCATCGTCGCCCGCCACCAGCGCACCGCCGACCACCGTGCACGCAAGGTCGTCGATGACGTACGTCGCACCACTCGGGGACGGCCGCTCGAGACGCCCCACGACGTCACCCGCAACGACGTCGAGCCCGGTCTCCTCGCGCAGCTCGCGGACGCAGGCCTCGGCCAGGGTCTCGCCCGCCTCGACCCGTCCGCCGGGGACCGACCAGAGACCTCGTCCCGGCTCGTGGGCGCGGCGTACGACGAGGAGTCGACCCTCGTGCACAGCGACCCCGCCGACGCACGCGACCCGGTCAGCGGCACTGCTCCGGGTGCTCATGACACCCAGTCTGGCTTGACTCGGAGCCACCTGCTGGACCACGGTCTCTGCGGGAGGTCCGATGCCCGATCTGGTGTGCGCGCGATGCAGGGGAGCCCTGCAGACGCCCGAGGTCGACGGCCACTGGACCTGCGGCGCCCACGGACGGGTCGTGCCGCTCCACGCAGCCGTGCCGGGCGAGCACTACCACCTCGCCGATGCGGCCAGCTCGTCCGGAGTGCCGGTCTGGGTCCCCTGGCCGATGCCGCCGGGGTGGTCGGTCAGCGGTGTGCGTCGTGCCGGCGGGACCGGTCCGGCGCGTGCCGTTGCGGTCGCCCTGCTCGGTCCGGGCCTCGCAGCTCGTCAGGTCGAGCTCGTCGTGGTGGCCGAGGAGCCGGGAGTCGGCCTCGGGGCGTCGTACGCCGGTCTGCCCACGACCGACCCCGGACCCGAGGTGGCCTCGCTCCCGGTCGACACCACGGTTCACACAGGCGGCGTGTCGACACCGCTCTGGTCGCTGCCGGTCTCCGACCGTGCCGTCTACGTCGGCGAGGCCGACGGTCGGTGGCTGTGGCTCATCGCCTGGCCGGTGAGCGAGTGGATGGTCGTGCACGACGACCTGCGCCTCGTCGACGTCCGCGAGCCGGTCCACCGAGCGGCGCTGATCGACCTCCGGGTCGGGGCGCTGTCTCCGCGCCTCGCCCGCTGAGCGTTCCTCCTGGCGTGGCCGACCTGCAGCGTCGTCGCGGTCGCGTAGATTGACGACTCGTGTCGTCGTGGCTGGATCTCAAGTTCCTTGGATCGGTCTATCTCACCCTCTTCGTCATCATGGACCCCCCCGGGATCATCCCGGTCTTCCTTGCGCTGACCGCTCGGCGCGGCAAGAAGGCGATGGCGCGAGCCGCGGCGCAAGCGGCCCTCACCGCCTTCGGCGTCATCACGCTGTTCGCGGTGTTCGGCGAGCGGATCCTGTCGTTCCTGGGCATCACCCTGCCGGCGCTGCAGGCCTCCGGCGGTCTGCTGCTGCTGATCATCAGCCTCGAGCTGCTCACCGGCAACACCTCCGAGCCGGAGGAGGTCGACAACGTCAACGTCGCGATGGTGCCGCTGGGCACACCGCTGCTCGCCGGACCCGGCGCGATCGTCGCGACGATTCTCTTCGTGCGCCAGGCTGACGACGAGCCGCAGCTCGCCGCGCTCGTCCTGGGCATCGTCGCGATTCACGTGACGATCTATCTCGTCATGCGATTCTCGACGGTGCTCGCGCGACTGCTGCGCCCGACCGGGATCCTCGTGCTCACCCGGATCGCTGGCCTTCTCGTCGCCGCGATCGCCGTGCAGCTCATCGCCGACGGTGTGTTCGGCTTCATCGCCGCGCACGGTGGCTGACCCAGGGATCGTGGCGGCGACGTGGATACGCAGGACACCCTCGAAGGTATGCCGACGCGGCTCTTCTCGTGCACCCCGACAAAGCTCGACACCTGGCTGTCGTGCCCTCGGCGATATCGCTTCACCTATCTCGACCGACGTCCCAAGGGATTTCCCTGGGCACACAACAGCGTGGGTGCGGCCGTGCACAACGCGTTGCGCGACTGGTGGTCGCAGCCCGTGGAGCGACGCACTCCTGAGGTCGCGGAAAGCCTCGTCGTCAAGCAGTGGCTCATCGATGGCTTCCGCAACGACAACCAGGCGATGGAGTGGCGTGATCGCGCCGTCGCGATGACGACGGCCTACGTCGCCACCCTTGACCCGGACGACGAGCCGGCGGGCGTCGAGCGCACGGTATCGACCGCGACGCACGGGATGGCGCTGTCGGGTCGCGTCGACCGCATCGACCGGCGGGCGAGCGACGACGGCGGTGAGGAGCTCGTCATCGTCGACTACAAGACCGGCCGTCGGCCGCTGGACACCGATGACGCGAGATCCTCACTGGCACTTGCCGTCTACGTCGTGGCGGCACGTCGCACGCTGCGTCGACGGGCGCGACGTGTCGAGCTGCACCATCTGCCGACGGGAACCGTGGCCGCCTACGACCACACCGAGGAGTCGCTCGAGCGCCATCTCGGACGCGCCGGCGACATCGCGCGGGAGGCGATGGCTGCGCAGAGCACCTGGAAGGAACGCCTCGCCCCGCTCGCCGAGGACGCAGCCGCTGGAGACGCGGACGCCGTCGAGGCGATCGATGCGGTGTTCCCGCCGGTCGCGGGACCCGGCTGCTCGTGGTGCGACTTCCGCAAGGAGTGCCCTGAGGGTAAGGATCAGTCGACTGCCCTGCACCCCTGGTCCGGTCTCGCCGACTGACACCTGCCGCCGAATCCGATCTCTCGTCAGGGCGGGACGCTTGTGACGAGGGCCAGCGCCTCCGCCTCGCTCTGGAAGCCGGAGAGCACCGCTTCACCACCGAGGATCGGCGCCTGCACCGACGGTGAGCCCTGCACCACTCCGTGGGCAACCACCGCGACCTGGTTCTGCGGTATCTGCAGCTGTGCGAGTGCGGCGGTCATCGTCGCGAAGTGTGACGTCCCATCGTGGTTGAGCCTCACGTGGACGACCCACGCACCACCGACGTCCTCGCGCTGCACGGTGAGCATGGCGATCTCGTTGCCCTGCACGACGGGAGCTCCGAGCGTGTAGATGATCGAGCCGTCGGGGTTGCACGCCGTGATCATCGCGGCGGTGCTGGCTGAGGGGATGACAGGACACCCGCCGGTGAGGGCAGGCCCCTCGGTGATCACAGGTCGAAACTCGATCTGATAGCCACGTGGCTGCGGGCTGGCAGAGCTGCTCGTGACCGGTACGGGCGCTGCCGTCCGTTGCTGCACGACCACGACTGCCCCCACGGCCACGGCGGCGGTCGCGAGCACTGCCGCGAGCGTGCGGTCGATGGCGCGCCAGCGGGCACGTGACGCACGGCCCACTCGACGTTCGGCGATGTCATCGGGTAGATGAAGCTTTCGGCGGTGAACGCGATGGCCTAGCCGTTGATCTCTCCGGGACCTCCGACGGCGGGGCCGGTGTTCTGATGGACGCGGACGTCCGGGTTCTCGCCGGGGAGCACTATCTGCACTCCTAGGTTCGAGCCCGCGCAGGGCGTCGTCGTGGTGTTGCGGAAGAGGGCGGTGAAGCCGAACGGGTTGAAGTGGTTGTCGATCATCACGGTGTGCCTCGTGATCTGGGTCCGCTGCGCGTAGCGGATGACGGCCGCCGTCGGGGTGTAGGCAGCTCCGCCGAGGCTGACGCGGACAACGTCCGTCCCGAGGGTGAACAGCTCAAGATTCGCTCTGGGCGGCACCTGCTGCCACGGCTGGCGGTCGACAACGATCACCGCTGATGCCCTGTGGGACGACGGTTGTCAGCGGACTGACCGGTGTCGTCAGCTCAGCAGGTGAGGGTGGCGCTCACCCGGGTGCCGGCAGGTTTCGCGTCGATCACGGCCTCGGCCAGCGCACGCACCAGCAGCAGACCGCGCCCGCGGATCGGGTCAGGGGGGGTGCCGTCCCACGGACCGGCATCGATGCAGGTCACGATGACCAGGTGACCGCCAGGGCGATCCTTGACAGCGACCTCGAGGACCACGGGCGGCTCGCCGTGCACGAGGGAGTTGGTGACGAGCTCGCTCACGACGAGCGCGACGTCGTCGGCGAGCGTGTCGAGTCCGACGAGGCCGGGCAGTCTGCTGCGTACCTCGGCGCAGGCGCGGCGGCGTGCGGTCGCCACCACGGCCGGAGTGTGGTCGAGCTCGAGACGCAGCACCTGGGGTGCCTACCCGCGAGCGGCGGGGTGCAAACTCCGCAGCAGCGCGTCGATGACATCGGCAGTCACGTCGGGCATCTCGGCGGCGGGGGAGTGCCCGGTGCCCGGGATGATCACCGGGGTCGACCCGACTGCCGCTGCGACCCGGTCCTGCTCCGACAGCGGCCACGCGTCGTCGGCGGGGCCGTAGACCACCAGGACCGGGAGCCCGTCGCGTGCCAGGGCGGCAAGCTCGTCCGTGCGGTCGGGGGTGTCGAGCATGATCCCGGTCTTCGCCCGCAGACCGTAGGGACTGTTGGACACGAACCGGTGCCGCATGAACGCCGACACCTCGGCCGAGGGAGGGACCCAGCCGCCTTCGATGTCGGCGACCTCCTTCACGTCGTAGACCACTCCGAGGGGCACGTGCGGGAGCGCCGCGTGCAGGGCGCCGAGCCCGTCGTGGTGGCTCGAGGGGAGAGCCGAGGGACCCGAGCAGAGCAGGACGAGGGAGGCGAAACCCTGTCCGCCGGAGGCCAGTGCGGCCTCGCGAGCGACGAGACCACCGAAGGAGTGGCCGATGACATGGACCGGCTCTGGCCCGAGCGAGGCGACGATCTCCAGCAGGTCGCGCGCCAGCAGCGGCAAGGAGTAGGCCGCCTCGTCGTCCGGGCCGGACGACTCGTACTGCCCGCGCTGGTCATAGGACACCACCACCCAGCCGCGCTCGGCGAGCGGGCCGAGCACCGCGATGAAGTCCTCCTTCGAGCCGGTCCATCCGGGCACTAGGAGGATGGTGCCGATCGGCTCACCGCCGGGCTCGCTGCGCAGCCCGGCGAGCAGACCCGAGGAGGTGCCCAGCGACACGCGGCGCGCGCCGTCGGGCAGGTCGAGGTAGGGAGGAGTGCTCACGGACGGCAGACTACGAGGTGGGACCCGGACCTACCTCGGTGCCCGGCGACCAGGGGATGGGGCGGGAGCGCATGACGCGCACGATCGCGGTGGCGAGCCAGAAGGGCGGCGTCGGCAAGACGACGACCGTGGCCTCGCTCGGCGTCGCCCTCGGTGAGCTCGGTCAACGCGTCCTGCTCGTCGACCTCGACCCCCAGGCCTGCCTGACGTTCTCCCTCGGCATCGACCCGGAGGACCTCAGTCGATCCGTCCATGACGTGCTCACCGGAGCTGCCGGACTGCACGAGGTGATCATGGCGACCCAGGACGGGGTCGACCTCGCACCCGCGACGATCGAGCTCGCACAGGTCGAGGCAACGCTGCTCATGAGAGGCGCGCGCGAGCACACGCTCGACGATGCACTCGGTGACGTACGCGGTCACTACGACTGGATCCTGCTGGACTGCCCACCGACTCTCGGCATCCTGACCGTCAACGCCCTCACCGCCGCCGACGAGGTCATCGTGCCGCTGCAGTGCGAGACCCTCGCGCACCGCGGCGTCGGCCAGCTTGTCGAGACGGTGCGCGACGTCGCCCGCGTGACCAACCCGCGGCTGCGGATCGCCGGGATCCTCCCGACGATGTTCGACGGTCGCACCGCCCACGCGAAGGCCGTTCTCGCCGACATCGTCGAGAGGTACGACCTACCCGTTCTCGACCCGCCCATAGCTCGCTCGGTGCGCTTTGCCGAGGCTCCCGCGCTCGGGCGCTCGGCGCTCACGACGTCGTCGCACCTGCGCGGGGTCGAGGCGTATCGCATCCACGCGCGGGCGCTCGTCGCTGGCAGCACCGGCGTGGTCACGGCATCATGACCGTCATGCGTCGTGCCCTCGTCTCGATCGTCACTGCTGCCGTGATGGCCGGCACCGCGCTCATCGCGACGTCGCAGACGTGGGCGGTCGCGGCACCGGAGCGCGCCTCGCACGCGCCCGTGGTGCAGCGACACGTAGCCCTGGGAGCAACGGTCGCAGCCAAGCCGGTGGCGCACCCGGCTGTGCCCGGCCAGTCGGGCTCGGGTCGCCGGATCGTCTACAGCGAGAGGGTTCCTCAGCACATCTGGTTGGTCAACGCCGACGGCAGCGTCGCTCGCGACTTCGCCGCGAGCGGTCGGGTCAACTGGCCGCGCACCGGTACGTTCCGGGTCTACAGCAAGTCCCTGCGGAGCAACAACGCACGCTACGGCGTGACGTTCCGCTGGATGGTGCGCTTCACGGTCGGGCACTCCACGGCGATCGGGTTCCACTCGGTCCCGCGCTACTACAACGGCAAGCCGATGCAGTCGGTGACCCAGCTCGGCCAAGCGGTCGGCAAGGGCGGCTGCCCCCACAGCGCCGACGCCAACGCCCAGTTCCTCTACACCTGGTCCACAATCGGCACCAAGGTAGTAGTCACCCGCTAGGGAAGGTAGTGACCTCTCAGGTCAGAAAGTGCCTTTGAGGGGCACATTCTGACCGCACGTCGCGATCTTGGTGGGCGTTGGGGGTTGGGGCTCGCTGACGTCGGGCGCCACCACGGTGTTACCAGGTCGCCGTGTCGCACGTGGGCCGGGCTCTTGGGGAGCCGGGCCCACGTGCTGTGCAGGTCGTGCGAGGTCGTACGTCGACTACTCGGCGCCGTCGCCCGCTGCGGAGTCGCCGCCCGAACCCTCGGCACCGTCGTCGGCAACCTCGCCAGCACCTCGTCCGCGACCACGGCCGCCGCGACGGCGCCGACGACGCGGGGCGTCACCCTCGCCCGGCTCGGCACTGTCGTGCCCACCAGGTCCGGTGCCGTCGACGGCGGTCGCCACAGCAGACGTGGCGGTGCTGGTGCTGGTGCTGGTGCCGGTCTCGGCGCCGGCCTCGGCCGGGGAGCCGGAACGGGTCCGCCGCCGCTGGCGGTCGCGGGGCTCACGTGGTGCGCGCTCGGCCTGGTCGTCGGCACCCTGGTCGGTGGCGTGCTTATCGCCAGAGTGCCTGTCGCCGTGCGACTTCTCGGCCTTCTCACCACGCGGGCGTTCGTCGCGCTTGTGCTTGTCGTGACCGTTCTTGTCGCTGTGCTTGTCGCCCGCCCTCGGGCGGCGGCCGGCAGAGGCACCGGTCTCGCCGAGGTCCTCGATGACCTCGGCATCGAGACCCGCGCGCTTCTGCGAGGCCTTGGGCAGACGGCCCTTGGTGCCCACCGGGATGTTGAGCCCGGCATAGATGTGCGGGCTGTTGGAGTAGGTCTCGAGCGGCTCGTCGAACGGCAGCCCGAGCGCCTGCGCGATCATCTTCCAGCGGTGCAGGTCGTCCCAGTCGACCAGCGTGACGGCGACACCGGAGTTGCCGGCGCGACCTGTGCGACCGATGCGGTGGAGGTAGGTCTTCTCGTCCTCCGGGCACTCCCAGTTGATGACGTGGGTGACGTCGGCGACGTCGATGCCGCGGGCCGCGACGTCGGTGGCGACGAGGACGTCGACCTTGCCGTTGCGGAACGCGCGCAGGGCCTGCTCGCGGGCGCCCTGCCCGAGATCACCGTGCACCGATGCGGCGGCGAAGCCGCGGTCGACGAGATCGTCGGAGACGCGCTGCGCGTTGCGCTTCGTACGGCAGAAGATGATCGTCAGCCCACGGCCGTCGGCCTGCAGGATGCGGGCGATGACCTCCTGCTTGTCCATGCTGTGCGCACGCCAGACGTGCTGCTCGATCGCGTCGACGAGAGTGCTGTCGTCGTTGGGGTTGATCGCGCGGATGTGAGTCGGCTGGGTCATGTAGCGACGCGCGAGGGCGACGATCTGACCCGGCATCGTGGCCGAGAAGAGCATCGTCTGACGCACCGGCGGCACCAGCGCGACGATGCGCTCGACATCGGGGAGGAAGCCCATGTCGAGCATCTCGTCGGCCTCGTCGAGCACCAGCGTCTTCACGTGCTTGAGCGAGAGGTGACCCTGGCGCGCGAGGTCGATGAGACGCCCTGGCGTGCCGACGACGACCTCGATCCCCTTCTGCAGGGCTTCCATCTGCGGCTCGTAGGCGCGACCGCCGTAGACGCAGAGGACGCGTACGCCGCGGAACCGGCCGGCCTTCTCCAGGTCGCTGGCGACCTGGATGCCGAGCTCACGGGTGGGCACGACGATGAGCGCCTGCGGCTTGCCACGGATCTTGTCGTCCTGCTCGTCGAAGCCCTCGTCGACCGGCGCGATGAGGCGCTGCAGCGCCGGGATGCCGAATCCGAGGGTCTTGCCGGTGCCCGTCTTGGCCTGACCGATGAGGTCGTTGCCGGCGAGGGCGAGAGGGAGCGTGAGCTCCTGGATGGGGAACGCCGTGATGATCCCGTCGGCGGCGAGGGCCTGGACCGTGGCGGGCAGGACGCCCAGCTCGGCGAAGGTCTTCGGCTCCTCGATGGGGACGGTCATCATGTCGACGTCGGGCGTGGCGTCGGTCTGGAGGTCTGTCTCGGTGGTCAGGGCCTGCTCCGTGGGTAGGCCGAGGCTCGGTGCGCACTCCACGCGTCGGTGAGGACGCGACAGCCGTGCACCAGGCACGAGGGTCCCGGGGTCTGCGAGGGAACCGCGACTCGAGGGACTCGCCGTGCTCCCGTGAGGGCGCCGTCGGCGGGCTGGTCACGGAAGGGTGGGATACGTCGGCCGTGACCGGTGTTGACCCGTTCAGTCTACCCGTGCACGCGCCGGTCCCCGCCCGCACGGGATCCGGCGGCGCGCCCGGGCTGCTCAGGGGGTCACGGGCGGGTTTGACGACGTACGCTCCGGAGCCGTGAGCGACCACCAGAACGACCTTGCTGAGCACGCCGCAGACCTCCCGGCGGGCGTCTCGGCGCCCCCTGCGTCGGCGCTGGTCGACGACGCCGACTATCGGGAGGCGGTGGTCGACCTCCTCGGGGTGCTGGCCTACACCGAGCTCGTCGCCTTCGAACGCCTCGCGGCGGATGCCTCCCTGGCCCCCTCGATCTCCGACCAGGCGGCGCTCGCCCTCATGGCCACCGCAGAGATCCGCCACTTCACCCGGCTCGCCGAGCGCCTCGCCGAGCTCGGCGCAGACCCGGCCGGCGCGATGGAGCCGTTCGTCGACCCGATCCTGGAGTTCCACGCCAAGACCGCGCCGGGTGACTGGCTGGAGAGCCTGGTCAAGGCTTACGTCGGTGACGGCATCGCGACCGACTTCTATCGCGAGGTCGCCCGCGCCGTGGACCCGGAGACCGAGGCACTGGTGCTGGAGGTGTGCAGCGACACCGGTCACGCCAACTTCGCCGTTGCCACGGTGCGCGCGGCGATCGAGGCCGACCCGCGCATCGCCGGGCGACTGGCCCTGTGGGGCCGACGGCTGGTGGGTGAAGCCATCTCGAGCGCCCAGACCGTCGCGGCTGAACGCGACGGTCTCGCCTCGCTCATCGTCGGCGGGGTGGGTCGCCAAGGGCTCGGCCTCGTCGAGCTCGGAGCGATGTTCATCCGGCTGACGGAGGCTCACACGCAGCGGATGGCGACGTTGGGGCTGCAGGCGTAGTTTACGCCGGCTCCAAGCCATGACCCTTCGGGTCATCGCGTCGACGGCGCCTCCGCGCCCGGTCACCTCGGGCTCCCTGCGGGGAGCCGTCGGCGCCCGGATGTTCGGCCTTCGGCTGCCATCCCGCCTTCGGCGGAGCTTCAGCGCAAGGCACACTCGGCCGGCTTGCTGTTCGGGGGCTGAGGGCTCGCTGGTGGTGTCGGAGGGGGGTGGGAGGCTCGGGGGGTCGTGCTGGTGGGGGTCTGAGGAAGGGTTGTCGTGGTTGAGGTTGTGGTGTTCCACCATGGGTTGGGGGTGACTCCGGGGGTGCTGGAGCTCGCGGAGACGTTGCGGGCTTCGGGGCATGTGGTGCATGTGCCGGATCTGTACGACGGGCAGGTGTTCTCGGAGCTGTCGGCCGGGGTGGCGCATGCGCAGTCGGTCGGGTTCGGGGCGCTGGTCGGGCGCGGGGTGGCCGCAGCGCAGGCCTGGCCGTCGGAGGTGGTCTACCTCGGGATGTCGCTCGGCGTCCTACCTGCTCAGCAGCTGGCTCAGACCCGAGCAGGTGCGCGAGGAGCGGTGCTGCTCTATTCCTTCGTGCCACCGTCGGAGTTCTCCGAGAGCTGGCCTGGCAGTGTCCCCGTACAGATCCACGGGATGGACGCGGACCCCTATTTCGCGGGCGACGGTGACATCGACGCGGCCCGCGCCTTCATGGCCGACGCGTCCGACGCGGAGCTGTTCGTCTACTCGGGCGCGGGGCACCTGTTCGCCGATTCGAGCTCGTCGGACTTCGACGCCGCCGCGGCAGCGCAGCTCACGGAGCGGGTCCTGACCATGCTCGCCGCACTCGAGTGAGCCCGGTCACCTCTTCTCGGTGACACCAGGGCACCCACGCGCCGACCGGATCGTGAGAGTCGGGTCCGCCTACGACGAAGCTCCTGACGCTGCGCGAGGCGCGCTGCGTCAAGAGCTCGGTCGGACAAGCTGGGGTGCGTCAGACGGAACCGAAGCCGAGGCGACCGCGCTCGCCGGCGCCGACCTCGGCGTAGGCGATCTTGTCGCCGGGGACGACCACGGTGCGACCCTTGTCGTCCCCGAGGGTCAGCGGGGTGCCGTCCTTGATCGCGGCTGACACCAGGGCGACGACCTCTTCGGGAGTCTGCGCGCTCTCCAGCACGACCTCTCGGGCCGTCTGCTGCACGCCGATCTTGACCTCCACGCCGTTCCTTCCCTCGACGCCAGGCGTCGTTGCTCAGCACCGAAGTGCGTTCTCATCCCCCAACCTAACGGGCACGACGCACGATCGCCCCGCCGGGCATCCCCGCTACGCCCACGGCGTAGGAACTCAACGGTGATGTGTGACCAGGACGCCCTGGGGCGTCCTGGTCACACATCACGGGTTAGACCGGGGGGTGGCTGAGCGGGATGCGGCTGATGCCGCGCCAGCTCAGGATGCTCACGAGCGATGCGGCGTCCGCCTTGGGGATATCGCTCCCGTCACGGAGCCAGCGACGGGCGGCGGTCTGTGCCTGGCCGGTGAGGCCGGCCGCAAGCAGCAGCGCCTCGGCCTCGGTCAGCCCGGTGTCCTCCGCGATGACTTTGCTGACGAGGGCTGCGCAGGCGTCGTTGGTGCGATCGACCCGCTCGCGTACGGCCGACTCGTTGGTGAGGTCGGACTCGAAGATGAGGCGGAACGCGCCACCGGGGTCGTCGACGAAGTCGAAGTAGGCCTGCACGGTGGCCTGCACCCGGAGCTTGTTGTCGCTGGTCTGCGCCAGTGCTTCTTCGACCGCCGCGATGAGGGCGTCGGAGGAGGCGTCGAGGAGGGCGAGGTAGAGCTCGAGCTTGCCGGGGAAGTGCTGATAGAGCACCGGCTTGCTGACGCCAGCCGCTTCGGCGATGTCGTCCATCGCGGCTGCGTGGTAGCCCTGGGCCACGAACACATCGCGCGCGGCGTCGAGCAGCTGCGCGCGTCGCTCGCGGCGGGGCAGCCGCTGCCCACGGACAGCGCTGGCGATGGTACGAGCGTCCTGCGCGTCCTGCACCACTGCCATGGGGAGGACAGTACCGGGCGGCATCGCGCGAGGGCGGTTGCGGAGTCCGGATCGAGGTCGAGGCGGGCCAGGTCGTGGTCGCAGCTACGTCGAGACCCGACCTGTCAGCGCGCTGGGCCGGACGTTCCCGGGCGACGCGCCCCGGTGTGCGGACACTCCCTCACGATCACGGCGTCCGGGCTGCATCGACGAGACACGCCTCGTAACGTGGCGAGGGTGGCGAAGGAGCAGGGCCGGATGAGCACTGCAGCGGACGCCGCGGCCATCGAGGCCGCGCTCCGGGTGGTGCCGGGCGTCTCCTGCGCTGTCGTGGTCCCTGACGAGGTGGGTGGTCCGGGAGTCCTACGGCTCACCCTCGACGCGGGGAGCGACGAGGTTGTCGTGGCGCGATCGGTGCACCGGATCCTGCGCATGCAGTTCGGTGTCGGACTCGATCCCGGACGCCTCGAGATGGTGGAGGAATCGACGCCCGAGCCGGTGGCCCCGGTCTATCCCGCGCTTCGCGTGGTGGAGGAGAGCATTGGTGACCTCGGTGCGCTGGGCGTCGAGGTCGACGCCGTGCTCGCCGGAGTCGGGCCGGACACCGTGCCCACCCCTCGCTACAACACCGAGGTCCTCACCTCCGCTGCTCGCCACCCCGCCGGGACGAGCAGCCATGGCTCCGGCACCGTCGAGCTTCCGGTCGTGACCGCCGGCGCATCGGCTCGAGCGACCACCGACGAGCCCGAACGGCTGGCGATCTCGAAGCTCACGCTGACGGCCGACGGTCTCGGCGTCAGCGCCACCGTCACGCTGTCGCGAGGCGTGCGCGAGTTCTGCGGCACCGTGGACGGACCTTCGTCGGTCACCGCCGTCCACCGGGTGGTCGCGGCTGCGACGCTCAAGGCGCTCTCGGACGTGCTCGGCCCTGAGCACCGGGTCGACGTCGAAGCAGTGACCGTGACGCCCATGGGTGACGGTCAGGTCGCCGTCGTCCAGGTGCTCTGGGCCACGGTCGACGGAAGCCAGCGCCTCACCGGTGCGTCGGAGGTAGGAGAGGACCGACGCCAGGCCGTCATCCGTGCAACCCTGGATGCTGTGAACCGACGTCTCGCGCCGCACCTCGACCTCTGATGAGCCACGACCCGCGGCCGCGCACGACCGTGGACCTGCTCGCCTCGCTCGCGTCGCCGTGGCCCCGTGAGAACGCTGGCGTACCCAACGGGACCCTGTCCCTGCGACACGCCGCACCCCTCGAGCCCGACACGGCCGAGCCGGCGCTGATGGTCCACGGGCTGGGCGGCAACGCGGCCAACTGGACCGACCTCATGTCTCTGCTGCGCGACCGGCTGGATTCCTACGCAGTCGACCTGCCCGGGTTCGGCTGGTCCCCTCCGCCGCGCGATGGCGACTACGGCCTTGCCCGGACGGCGGACAGCCTCGCCGACCTCGTCGCCGAGCGGCTCGACGGCCGTGCGGTGCACCTGTTCGGCAACTCGATGGGCGGTGCGATCGCCGTCCAGCTCGCGGCTCGCCACCCCGACCTGGTGCGCACCCTGACCCTCGTGAGCCCGGCGCTGCCCAAGATCGGCGTACGTCGGACCAACATCCACCTGCCCGTCATCGCGGCGCCGGGTCTGGGCACCACGCTGATGAAGCGCTATCTCACGCTGGATGCTGCGACCCGCGCGCAGGCGACGATCGACGTGTGTTTCGCAGATCCGACCTCGGTGCCGGTTCAGCGCATGAACGAGGCGATCGAGGAGGTGCGCCGTCGCGACGCCCTGCCCTATGTCGCCGACGCGTTCCTCCAGGCCCTGCGCGCTCTGCTCGCGACCTACCTCGACCGCTCGGCCGAGCGGCCGTGGAGGCTGGCCGAGCGCATCACCTGCCCGACGCTGCTCGTCTATGGCCGTGCCGACAAGCTTGTCGACCCGATTCACGCGCACACCAGGGCGTTCCCCGACATGCGCGTGCTCGTGCTGCCGCACGCCGGCCACGTCTCGCAGATCGAGCAGCCGATGCTCGTCGCAGACGCGTGGCGCGACCTGCTCCGAGTCGGGTCCACCCGCTGACACGCGATCCGGTGGCTGCAATGGTCTAGACCGTTTGGGCTGCCGGGGTTCGATGGCACCGGTACGGTTGGCACGTGACCGAGCCGGCGTCCCGCGCCCTCCCGACCCGTGCCCGCATCGTCGTCATCGGCGGAGGTGTGGGCGGCACCTCGGTGGCGTATCACCTCGCACTGGCAGGGGAACGCGACGTCGTGCTCGTCGACCGCAGCGAGCTCACGAGCGGGTCGACCTTCCACTCGGCCGGGCTCGTGGGTCAGCTGCGCTCCGACCCGACGCTGACTGCGATGAACCGCTACAGCGTCGAGCTCTATCGCTCCCTGCAGAGCAGTGACAACCCGCCGGGGTGGGTCGAGTGCGGCAGCATCCGCCTCGCCTCGACGCCGGAGCGGTGGGAGGAGATCCAGCGTCAGTCCGGCTGGGCCGCCACGAGCGGTCTCGACCTCCAGCTGATCTCGGCGGCCGAGGCGCACGACCTTTTCCCGCTGATGAGCACCGAGGGCGTGGTGGGCGCCTGCTTCCTGCCGACCGACGGACAGGTCGACCCGTCGCAGCTGACCTATTCTCTCGCCGCCGGCGCTCGCGCGATGGGCGTTGCGATCCACACGCACACAAGGGTTCTCGGCATCGACACCGGGGGCGAGGGGTTGCGCCGCCGAGTCACACAAGTGCGCACCGACAAGGGCGACATCGAGTGCGAGATGGTCGTCGACTGCGGCGGCATGTTCGCCGCCGAGATCGCGCGCCTGGTCGACGTCCGCGTCCCGATCGTCCCGATGTCGCACCAGTACGTCGTGACGGAGCCGATGTTCGAGCACCGCGACACGCCCCTTCCGTCGCTGCGCGATCCCGACAACCTCGTCTACTACCGCCAGGAGGTCGACGGCCTGGTGATGGGTGGCTACGAGCGTCAGTCGTTGCCGTTCACGGCGAGTGCGTCGTCGTATGACCGGATCCCCGCTGACTTCAACGGCAAGCTGCTCGCGCCCGATCACGACCGGTTCGTCGAGATCAGCGAGAACGCTGCGATCCGGGTGCCCGCGATCGCTGATGTGGGCATCCGGTCCTTCATCAACGGGCCTGAGGGCTTCACACCTGACAACGAGTTCTGCCTCGGCCCCACGGAGGTCGCCGGCTTCTTCGTGGCCGCCGGCTACTGCGCGCACGGGATCGCCGGAGCAGGTGGAATCGGCAAGGTCATGGCGGAGTGGGTGCTCGACGGCGCCCCGCCGATGGACTTGTGGCACATGGATGTTCGGCGGTTCGGTGGCTCCTACCGCTCACCGTCCTACACCCTCGCGCGGACCGTCGAGAACTACGAGAGCTACTACGACATCCGCTATCCCGCACACGAGCGGACAGCGGGTCGCCCCCTGCGCATGTCGTCTGCGTACCCCTGGCACGTCGCTCACGGCGCGTCCTTCGGCGAGAAGTCAGGGTGGGAGCGGGTCAACCACTATGAGTCCAACTCCGGCGTCGATGACGAGGCCTGGCGTCCGGAGGGGTGGGCCGGTCGGCACTGGTCGCCGGCCGTCGTGTCCGAGCACCGTGCGGCACGCGAGGCCGCGGCCATCTTCGACGAGTCGTCGTTCGCGAAGATCGAGGTGAGCGGGCCGGACGCTGCGCGTCTGCTCGAGTGGGCCTGCGACAACCAGACCGCGCGTGGTGCCGGCTCGGTGACCTACACCCAGATGCTCAACGCGCGCGGCGGGATCGAGTGCGACGTGACCGTGACGCAGCTCGATACCGACGTGTTCGTCGTCGTGACAGGCACTGCGTTCGCCAACCACGACGCGTCCTGGCTGCGCACGCAAGCGCGGTCACTGGACGCCGACGTGCGTATCGCCGACGTGACCGGTGCCTGGTCGTGCTTCGGCCTGTGGGGGCCGAAGGCCCGCGACGTCGTGGCCCCGCTCACGCCACAGGATCTGGGCAACGACGCCTTTCCGTTCATGGCGATGCGCCAGACGACCGTGGCCGACGTACCCGTCCGGATGGTTCGCGTGACGTTCGTCGGCGAGCTGGGGTGGGAGCTCTACTGCCCGTCGGAGTACGGCGCCAACCTCTGGGCCGCGCTGTGGGCGGCGGGGCAGACGCATGGTCTCGTCGCGGCGGGCTACCGCGCGATCGAGTCGCTGCGGCTCGAGAAGGGGTACCGCGTCTGGGGTGCGGAGCTCGATCCCGCACACACTCCGTACGAAGCGGGCCTCGGGTTCTGCGTCAAGCTCGACAAGCCGGGTGGCTTCCTCGGGCACGACGCGCTCGTCGCGCAGAAGGCTGCAGGCGTCGAGCGGCGGCTGGTCTGCCTCGTACTCGATGACCACAGCCAGGTCGCGCTCGGCAACGAGCCGGTGCTCATCGACGGCGAGGTCGTGGGTCGTGTGACCAGCGGCGGCCTCGGCTTCACCCTCGGTGCCTCGATCGCCTTCGCCTACCTCCCGGTGGTCCACGCGGTCGCCGGCGCCCAGGTCCAGGTCGGCATCTTCGGACACTGGATCCCCGCCACGATCACCCCCGATCCCCTCTACGACCCCACCTCCATCCGAGTCCGCACCTGACCCCCCCCTCGGGTGAATGTGCCCCGACGTGCGATAGGCGCACGTCAGGCGCCCCAGTCGGCGTGCGTCCGATGTAAGGAAGCACGGTTCCTTGCGCCTATGGCACGTTGGGGCACATTCACCGGGGAATGAGGGGTGGGTCAGGTGGGGTCGGTGAGGGCTCTGAGGGTGACGGGGGCGTTCGGGGAGCGGCGTACGAGGAAGTTGACGCGGTCGCAGCGGAACAGGTCGCGGGCGAACTCGATGACGGCGCCGTCGGCTTCTCGCGCCACCCGCTCGACGCGCATGAGCGCCGTGCCCGTCTCGACGCCCAGCAGAGCTGAGGTCTCGTCGTCGGCAAGCACCGCGTGGAGCCGTTCCTCGG
This sequence comes from Candidatus Nanopelagicales bacterium, assembly GCA_025351185.1. Lineage (GTDB taxonomy): Bacteria > Actinomycetota > Actinomycetes > S36-B12 > CAIYMF01 > Longivirga. Next base: position 5,777 of record JANXWJ010000291.1, on the reverse strand, counting down.
CGGTCACGGGGAAATGGCCGTAGTGCCTGCGCAGCAGGGCATAGAGCGACCCCGAGAGCGAGTGGTCGAGCAGCCCGGGCACGAGTCGGGCGGGGAACCACGACGTCTCCACGGCGACCGGAAGACCGTTGGCGGAGCGCACCCGCACCACCTCGACCGCCTGGGCGCGAGGGGTGATCGACAGGGCGGCGGCTACGTCGGATGGCGGGATCCCGGTGCGCGCGCGGAGGACTCGGGCACCGGCACGCTTGCCCGCCCGCTGCAGCTGGTCGGTGAGGCTGGTGAGGTGGGTGAGATCGACCTCGACGTGCGGCTCGGCAACGAACGCGCCGCCGGCGCGACCGGAGACCCGGACGAGGTCGCCCGCAGACTCGAGGTCGGACAGCGCCTGACGCAGTGTCATCCGGCTGACGCCGAGGAGCACGGAGAGGTCGCGTTCGCCCGGGAGACGGTCACCGGGAGCAAGGTCTCCGCGCGAGATACCGGCGCGGAGCCAGCTGGCGATCTGCACGTGGGCCGGGTCGACGCCCGCTCGATCGATGACGAGAGGGGAGGACGGCAGCCCAGGATTCATGGCGTCGTCCTCCCCCTTCTCGCGTTCCGTGCTGTGGTGCGTGCCGCTCGGTGGTGCGTTCCGTGCGGTCGTGCGTTTCGTGCGGTCGTGCGTTCCGTGCATTCAGCGGTGGTCCGGGCCAGCTAGGACTGGTCCTCCGGGTGGTGCTGCTGGTGCTCGCCGGTGAGGTAACCGTCGTGGTGGTGCTCGAGGGAGATCTCGTCCGCGGACGAGACTCCAGCGGGCAGGTTGATCGTGTTCTTCGGCCCGGTGAACCAGTTCTTCGCCGAGACCTGCCACCAGATGGTGATGGCGATGAGAACTCCGAACACCACGATCGGTGTGTAGTTCACGGCCGCCCAGGTGAACGCTTCGTTTCCTGGAGTGCCGGCAGGTGAGGTCGGGAACAGGAAGTAGATGCTCGTGACCACGATCTCGATGAGCGCGAGTGGAGCCATCCACTTGTAGTGCTGACGGATCGTCCATGATCCGGGCTTGAAATTGTCGCCCAAGCGCCAGCGGTAGTAGATCGGGATGGCGAAGGCGACGTAGAGGCCGATGACTCCGATGGAGACGACCGCGTAGAAGGCGACCGGCACACCGTTCGGGGCCTTGTACAACGCCGGCAGAGTCAAGACGACGGCGATGACGGCGGAGGCGATGACAGCGTTCACCGGCACCTTCTCCTTGTTGACCTTGGCCCAGAGCTGACCGCCGGGCACAGCGCCGTCCCGGCTGAACGCGAACATCATGCGGGACGTGGAGGTGAGGCAGGCGGTGGAGCAGTAGATCTGGCCGATCGTGGAGATGACCATGACGGTCTTGAACAGCGTCGGCGACAGGGCAGAGGCGAAGATCGAGATCGCCGATCCTCCGCCGTACGGGTTCACGGCCGGGTCGAACGAGTTGATGTAGTCGAGGTTGGTGGCTGCGAACACGAACGACAACAGAAGGACCCAGCCGCCGATGGCGCTGTAGAAGATCGAACGCCAGATTCCCTTGGCCGCGCCGTCTGCGGCGCCCTGCGTCTCCTCTGCGAGGTGGGCAGAGGCGTCGTACCCGGTGATCGTGTACTGCGTGAGCAGGAAGCCCAGCGGGAGCACGAGGATCCAGAACATCGCTCCGCCGGTGTCACCGAAGCCGGAGTTGTTGATGCGCTGGCTGAACACGAACGACACGCTCTGGTGCGTCGAAGGCCCGAAGATCATGATCAGGATGACGACGGTCGCGCCGACGACGTGCCACCAGACCGAGATGTTGTTGATGACACCCAGGATCGAGGTCTTGAACAGGTTCAGCGCCGTCACGACGATCATGAGGACGATGAACCAGAAGAACTGTTGCTTGATGTAGTCACCGTCGAGGAACGACGCGGCGTAGGTGTCGAAGAAGAGGCTGAGTGTCGTATTGAGGAAGAACGCGGCTCCGTAGACGACGGAGGCGATGATGCCGAGAAGGCCGATGAGGTTGAGCCAGCCGGTGTAGAAGCCCGCCCGTGCTCCACCGAGCTTGGATGCCCACCAATAGATGCCGGCCGAGGTCGGGTAGGCGGACACCAGCTCCGACATGCAGAAGCCGATGATGAGGATGAAGGCCGAGAGGATGAGCCAACCCCACGAGATCGCGATCGGGCCACCGTTGTTCCAGGCGACGCCGAACGTGGTGAAGCAGCCGGCCAGGATCGAGATGATCGAGAACGAGATGGCGAAGTTCTGGAATCCAGACCAACTCCGGCTCAGTTCCTGCTTATAGCCCAGTTCGGCGAGCTGGCGCTCGTCGTCGCTCAACTTGGAGATGTCGGACACTTGTCCCCTCCTTCGGGAACCCCTTACGGGTCGACTGCGGCGGCGCCGCAGCCAGATTTGATCTCAGTGTGTCGGCACCGCTCCGGTGCCGGGTGGCGACACGCGCAAGATTGATCTGCACGCAACACGCGGTCGCGAGTTCAGTCGGTGCTATGCACCTCCTCGAGGAGGCGACCGAAGTCCGGACCGTCGAACTCCGTCACCGCTCGGTCGTACTTCTCCAGTCCCCACGACCAGAAGTCGAAGTCCAGATCGCTCGTGCCGTCCTGGATGGACGCCCAGAGCATCCAGCCGTACTTGCTCATCAGGCCCCACAACCGGGCGCGCGCGGTGAGTGCGGTCGAGGGGTGCCCGACATACGCCGCCACCAGCCGCTCGAGGTCGTCAGGGGTGCCTGCGGCCTCGCTCCAGAGGTTGCCGATCTCGAAGAAGGGATCGTTGTTGCCGGAGTACTCGTAGTCGATGAGCCAGAGGCGGTCGCCGGTGTCGAGGACGTTGGCGGCGAGCAGGTCGTTGTTGCATGGCACCGTCCGCTGCGGTCGCACTGCGAGCGACTTTGCCATCGCGGCCACATGCGGCGCGAAGTCGAGGTAGCGGTCCGGTAGGCGCAGGTCTCGCTGCGAGACGATGGAGAGGTAGTAGGGCTGCAGTACCAGCATGTCGAACTCGTTGACGAACCGCGGACCTTGATGCAGGCGTCTGCAGACCTCTGCGATACGCGCGGCGTTGGCCGGCTCGAGCACGTCGTCGTTGGTCCACGTGCTGCCGTCGACGAAGCCCACGACGAGGACGCTCACCTCGGGTGCGAAGGCGATGACGGCAGGGGCCGCACCCGACGCGGCGGCAGCCACCGAGTTTGCGTGCTCGTTCGCGCGGTCGATCGCCAGCAGTGCGCTCTCTGGGGAGGAGAGCCGAGCGACGTAGACGCCGTCGCGGGTCGCGACCTTGAGGTTGCGGTTGGTGAGGCCGCCCGACAGGCCGCTCACGTCGGTGCGTGACGCCAGGGCGGGCACGGCGTCGATACGGTCGAGGAGGCTGGGGTCGACGGCGTGGGGCATGACGTCGATCACAGACCCTCCTCGTTCGCTGCACGACCCCTGTCGCCGACCGCCACAGGGGTCGGCACTGGTCCCGGAGCGTAGACCGGTCGGGCTGGCTTCGGGGGCGTTTCGGTCTAGACCGATCTTTGGGCGTTTCGACTCCCGAATGACACCCAAACACGGCAGGGTGTCATCACCCACGTGAAGGGAAGTCTCATGACCGACCACGCCGTCGCCGGCGCCCCACTGTCCGTCGAGCAGCTCAAGGCCGAGGTTGCCGACGGCCGCATCGACACCGTCATCGTCGCGATCACCGATATGCAGGGACGGCTGCAGGGCAAGCGCGTTCATGCGCCGTACTTCATCGAGTACGTGCTGCCGCACGGCACCGAGGGTTGCAACTACCTCATGGCCGTCGATGTCGACATGAACACGGTCGAGGGCTATGCCATGTCGAGCTGGACCTCGGGCTACGGCGACTTCGTGATGGCCCACGACCTCGGCACGCTGCGTCGGATCCCGTGGCACCCGGGCACGGCGATGGTGCAGGCCGACGTCACCTGGCTCGACGGTCGCGACGTTGTGGCGTCGCCTCGACAGGTGCTCAAGAAGCAGCTCGCCCGCCTCGCCGACGCCGACATGGAGGCGTTCGTCGGGACGGAGCTCGAGTTCATCCTGTTCAACGACACCTACGAGGACGCGTGGAAGCGCGGCTATCGCGACATGAACCCGTCCAACTTGTACAACGTCGACTACTCCATCATCGGGACGTCGCGGGTCGAGCCGCTGCTGCGCCGCATCCGTCTGGAGATGGCGGGCGCCGGCCTGCAGGTCGAGAGCGCCAAGGGCGAGTGCAACTTCGGTCAGCACGAGATCGCGTTCCTCTACGAGGACGCTCTGAAGACGTGCGACAACCACGTCGTCTACAAGACGGGTGCCAAGGAGATCGCCGCGCAGGAGGGCTATGCGCTCACCTTCATGGCGAAGTACGACGAGCGCGAAGGCAACTCCTGCCACATCCACCTCTCGTTCCGAGGCAAGGACGGCTCGCTCGTGATGGCCGACAAGGCCGACGAGGCGCACGGGATGTCCGACGTCGGCCGGTCCTTCATCGCGGGGCACCTCGCGCACCTGCAGGAGCTCTCGCTCATGTTCGCGCCCAACATCAACTCCTACAAGCGATTCGCGCCCGGGTCGTTCGCCCCCACGTCGATCGAGTGGGGTCGTGACAATCGCACGTGCGCGCTGCGCCTCGTCGGTCGCGGTGCCGGCCTTCGGCTCGAGAACCGTGTGCCCGGCGGCGACAGCAACCCCTATCTCGCGGTGGCTGCGATGGTCGCAGCCGGGCTCGATGGCATCGAGAAGGGTCTCGAGCTCCGCCCGGAGAACACTGGCAACGCCTACCAGTCCGACGGCGTCAAGGTGCCGTGGCGCCTGGCCGACGCGGTCGACCTCTGGGAGGGCTCGGAGTGGGTCGCCGCGACCTTTGGCGAGGACGTGCAGCAGCACTACACGAACATGGGCCGGATCGAGATCGAGGCCTTCGCCCGCACCATCACCGACTGGGAGCGCTTCCGCGGCTTCGAGCGCCTGTAGACCCCTCGCTGCCGGCGTACCCCGTGCGCACCGCGACTCGATCCTTGACAGGATCAGCTGCACGATCGCGCTCCCGAACCCGGATCCCGACCTCCAGACAGAAAGTTCAGTTCACCTGCGCTTTTGTTCCCTGAGGGATGATCAAGGGAGTTCACCTGCACGTTCTGTCCCGAAATCGTGATCCTGAGAGGCTAGTTGTGACTGCGCTGCACGATGTCGTGAACCCCGCGACGGAGGAGCTCGTCACCTCCGTGCCCTCCATCTCGCTGGAGGAGACCGACGCCGCCATCGCCCGGTCCCGCCGGGCGTTCGAGACCTGGCGGTACGTCGCCCCCGGAGACCGCGCACGACTCCTGCGCCGCTTCTCGGCGCTCGTCGACGACCACCTCGAGCAGCTCGCGCAGCTCGAGGTGCGCAACTCCGGGCACACGATCGGCAACGCGCGCTGGGAGGCGGGCAACGTCCGCGACGTGCTCGCCTACTACTCCGGTGCACCCGAGCGGCTGCTCGGTGCGCAGATCCCGGTGGCCGGCGGCCTCAACGTCACATTCCATGAGCCGCTCGGCATCGTCGGCGTCATCGTGCCGTGGAACTTCCCGATGCCGATCGCCGGCTGGGGCTTCGCTCCCGCGCTCGCGGCCGGCAACACGGTCGTGCTCAAGCCCGCCGAGCTCACGCCGCTGACCGCGATGCGCATCGCCGAGCTCGGCCTCGAGGCCGGTCTGCCGGAGAACGTCTTCCAGGTCCTCACCGGCAAGGGCTCGATCGTGGGGGAGCGCTTCG
>JANXWJ010000268.1 GCA_025351185.1 Candidatus Nanopelagicales bacterium | reverse complement strand
CGAGTGCCTGGGCGAGCTTGCCGAGGGCGATCTTGCCCTGCGGCACGAGCACCGCGCAGACCATCCCGGCCTTGACCGCGTAGGCGGCGGCAGACGCGGACGTGTTGCCGGTCGACGCGCAGATGACTGCCTTGGCGCCGTCCTCGGCCGCCTTGGAGATGGCCATCGTCATGCCGCGGTCCTTGAACGACCCGGTGGGGTTCTGGCCCTCGACCTTGATCCACACCTGGCAGCCGGTCAGCTCCGACAGCACACACGCGTAGACGAGCGGGGTGCCGCCTTCGCGCAGCGTGATCACGGGCGTCGCGTCGGTGACGGGCAGACGCGAGCGATACTCCTCGATGACCCCGCGCCACTGCGCCGAGGTGCCCACGGCTGTCGCGCTCTCGTTCATGACCCGTCCTCGCCCTCGACCCGCATCACTCCGACGACCCGGCGGACGGCATCGGTCGACCGGAGCCGATCGATGGTCGCCGCGAGATCGGCATCACGTGCGGTATGCGTGCGCACGACGAGACCGGCATCGTCGCCGTGCCCGTCCTGACGCACGTTCTGGATGCTCACGCCGTGATCGGCGAAGGTCTGCGCCACGGTCGCCAGCACGCCGGGGCGGTCGGCCACGTCAAGGTTGACGTAGTAGCGGGTCACAGCGTCGCCGACTGGGCGCACCTCGAGCCCGGCATAGGTCGACTCCCCCGGACCTCGCGCACCTGAGAGGCGGTGACGGCCCACGGCGACCACGTCGCCGAGCACCGCCGAGGCGGTCGGAGCCCCACCCGCGCCGCGACCGTAGAACATGACCTGGCCCGCGGCCTCGGCCTCGACGAAGACGGCGTTGAACGCGCCGCGCACCCCAGCCAGGGGATGCGTACGCGGGACCATCGACGGGTGCACGCGCACGACGAGGCCCTTCTCGTCGTCAGCCAGCTCAGCGACCGCGAGCAGCTTGATCACGAAGCCCATGTCGCGGGCTGCAGCGACGTCCTGGGCTGAGACCCCAGTGATGCCCTCTCGGTGGACGTCCTCGAGTCGCACCCGCGTGTGGAACGCGAGGCCCGCGAGGATGGCGGCCTTGGCTGCCGCGTCGTAGCCCTCGACGTCGGCGGTGGGATCGGCCTCGGCGTAGCCCAGGGCCTGCGCCTCGGCGAGCACCTCGGAATAGTCGGCACCCTGCTCGTCCATCTTCGACAGGATGAAGTTGGTGGTGCCGTTGACGATGCCGAGCACCCGGCGGACCTTGTCGCCGGCGAGGCTCTCGCGCAGCGGACGCAGCAGCGGGATCGCTCCCGCGACCGAGGCTTCGTAGTAGAGGTCGACGCCCGCGGCCTCGGCGGCGGCGTGCAGGGTAGCGCCGTCCTCGGCGAGCAGCGCCTTGTTGGCGGTGACGACCGAGGAGCCGGCGGCGATCGCCGCGAGGATGAGGGTGCGGGCCGGCTCGATGCCGCCGAGCACCTCGACGACGATGTCGGCGCCGCTCGTCGCGAGACCCATGAGGTCGTCGGTGACCACGGATGGGTCGATGCCCTCGCGCGGCTTGCCGGTGTCTCGGACACCGACCCCGGTCAGACGCAGCGGAGCACCCGCGCGCGCGGCCAGGTCGTTGCCCGTCTCGCGCAGCAGACGGGCGACCTGGCTGCCCACCGTGCCCCCGCCGAGCAGGACGACGGTCAGCTCACGGTTCGCCTGGTCGGGCGTGGTCATCGCGGGTCCCTCCCAAGGGGCTCGTACGCAGTGCCCAGCGTGTCACGCGGCGTCCGCGATGCGGGACACCGGCCCGCCAGGTGAGAGCAGGGGGTAGGTCAGGACGTGAGCCCCGCGTCGAGCGCGAGGAGGTCGTCGGGCGTCTCACGGCGCAGGACGACCTGCGCGACACCGTCCTTGACCGACACGACCGCGGGGCGTGGGACGTGGTTGTAGTTCGAGGCCATGGCCCGGCAGTAGGCCCCGGTCGCCGCCACGGCGAGCAGGTCGCCCGCCTCGAGGTCACCTGGCAGCCAGCAGTCCCGCACGACGACGTCGCCGCTCTCGCAGTGCTTGCCCACGACGCGGGAGAGCACCGGTGCCGCCTCGGACACCCGCGAGACGAGGCGCACGGTGTAGTCGGCGTCGTAGAGCGCCGTGCGGATGTTGTCACTCATGCCGCCGTCGACGCTGACGTAGTGACGCGCATGGCCGGACCCGAGGTCGACCTCCTTGACGGTGCCGACCTCATAGAGCGTCACCATCGACGGACCCACGATCGCGCGACCCGGCTCGACCGCGAGGCGAGGCAGCGTGAGGCCGTACACCGCGCACTCGCGGACCACGATGCTTCGGAGCAGGTCGGCCATGTCGCCGGGCGTCATCGGGTCTTCGCCGTCGAGGTAGGCGATGCCCATGCCGCCGCCGAGGTCGAGCTCGGCGACCTCGAGCCCGTGCTCGTCGCGGATGCTCGCGGCGAGCCCGACGAGGCGGTGCGCCGAGACCTCGAAGCCAGCGGTGTCGAAGATCTGCGACCCGATGTGCGAGTGCAGCCCCAGGAGGCGCAGCGAGGGCAGCTTGACGATGCGGCGTACGGCTTCCTCCGCCGCGCCGCCGGCCAGCGAGAGACCGAACTTCTGGTCCTCGTGCGCGGTCGCGATGAACTCGTGGGTGTGCGCCTCGACGCCGACCGTCACGCGTACGAGGACGTCCGCGACGACGCCGTGTCGCGTCGCCGCGTCGGCGAGGCGCACGATCTCCTCGAACGAGTCGACGACGTAGCGACCGACGCCGGAGGAGAGCGCGAGATCGAGCTCGTCGGTGCTCTTGTTGTTGCCGTGCAGGGCGATCCGGTCGGCGGGGAACCCGGCGCGCACGGCGGTGAGGAGCTCGCCACCGCTGCAGACGTCGAGCCCGAGACCCTCCTCCGCCACCCAGCGCGCGACGGTCGCCGAGAGGAACGCCTTGCCGGCGTAGAACACGTCGGCCGGTGCCTGCGGGTCGTCGTACGCCTCGCGGAAAGCCGCTGCACGCATGCGGAAGTCTGCCTCGTCGAGGACGAACAGCGGGGTGCCGAACTCCGCAGCCAGGTCACGTACGTCGACCCCCGCGATGCTCACCGATCGGGCGGTCAGGCCGGCACCGTCGGACCGCGCGGTGGTCAACGGCCACACGACCGGAGACAGGGAGTGCAGGGCGTCAGTGTCGGCCGGGAGCGGCGGCGCCCCGGACGGCGCCAGGATCTCGCCGTGCCGGGGACCGGCGGGATGTGCACGCATGCAGCAAGGCTAGCGAGCGGGCACCCGGAGCCCCTCGCCGTATCACCGGTTGGGACACCCGCACCGGTGGTGGTGCCTACATGCGGTCGGGCGCTGTGACTCCGAGCATCGCGAGGCCGTTGGCGAGGGTCTGGCGCGCAGCAGCGCAGAGCCAGAGGCGCGAGATGTTGATCGGCTCGAGCTCGGCGTCGGCCATCGGCAGCACCCGGCAGAGGTCGTAGAACTTGTGATAGCCGTTGGCCAGCTCTTCGAGATAGCGCGCGATGCGGTGCGGCTCGCGCAGCTCGGCGGCGGTGCCGACCACGCGCGGCAGCTCGCCGATGAGACCGAGGAGCGCCGTCTCGCGGTCGTGAGTGAGCAGCGCGAGGTCGGCCTCTGTGGCACGCCAGTCGATGCCGAGCTCGGCCGCGTTGCGCAGGACCGACGCGATACGCGCGTGGGCGTACTGCACGTAGTAGACCGGGTTTTCGTTGCTGCGCGACACGAGCAGGTCGAGGTCGAGCACGAGCGGGCTGTCGACGGGATAGCGGATGAGCGAGTAACGCGCGGCGTCGACGCCGACCTCGTCGACGAGGTCCTCGAGGGTGATCATGTTTCCGGCGCGCTTGGACAGACGTACCTCTTCGCCACCCTTCACCATCTTCACGAGCTGCCCGATGAGCACCTCGATGTTGACGTCGGGGTCGTCGCCGGCGCACGCCGCGACGGCGCGCAGCCGGTTGACGTAACCGTGGTGGTCGGCACCGAGCAGGTAGATGCACACGTCGAAGCCACGAGCGCGCTTGTCGAGGTAGTAGGCCGTGTCGCTCGCGAAGTACGTCAGCTCGCCGTTGGACCGCAGGAGGACGCGGTCGCGGTCGTCGTCGAAGTCAGTGGTACGCAGCCAGGTGGCGCCGTCGGCCTCGAACATGTGCCCCTGCTCGCGCAGCTTTGCCATGCCACGTTCGACGGCCCCGCTGGAGTGCAGCGTGCGCTCGGAGTACCAGACGTCGAAATGGGTGTTGAACGCGTCGAGGACCTCCTTCTGCTGCTGCAGCTGCAGGGCGTAGCCCGCCTCGCGGAACGCCTCCCACCGTGCGTCGCCGGTGAGCTCAAGGATCCCAGGGTCGGAAGCGACCACGACCTGAGCCAGATCGGTGACGTACTCCCCCTGGTAGCCGCCCTCGGGCGGCTCGGTGCCGAGTGCCCGAGCCTCGAGCGACTGCCCGAACTTGTCCATCTGCAGACCGCGGTCGTTGATGTAGAACTCGCGGTCGGCCTCGGCGCCCGCAGCTTCGAGCACCCGCGCGATGGCGTCGCCGACGGCCGCCCACCGCGTGTGCCCGAGGTGCAGCGGCCCGGTCGGGTTGGCCGAGATGAACTCGACGTTGACCTTCGTGCCCGCGTAGCGGTCGATCTGGCCGTACGTCTCCCCCGCGACGACGACCGAGCGCGCGACCTCGCCGAGGGTTGCGGCGTCGAGGGTGATGTTGAGGAATCCCGGGCCCGCAATGTCGACGGCAGCGATGCCGCGTACGTCACGCAGCCGGGTCGCGACGAGCTCTGCGACCGCGCGCGGGTTGGTGCCCGCTGCCTTCGCGAGCTGGAGCGCGATGTTGGTGGCGTAGTCGCCGTGATCGGGGTTGCGCGGGCGCTCGACCGCGACCTCGTCGGGGACCTGGGCGGGCTCGAGGGCGAGGTCACCTTCGGCGATCGACGTCACGACGGCGTGACGGATCGCGGCGGCGAGCTGGTCGGGCGTCATGCGGTGCAGCCTATCGGCGCAGGTGAGAGCACCTCCCCCACGTATCGCGCCCGCGGGGCCCAGGACACCGCTAGGACACATCTCGCGTGATCTTGGTCGTGTGGCTGCTTCCCGACCCGGGTCGCGACCACACGACCAAGATCCCGCGGGTCTGAGCCTCGAGGGACGGGCGACCCACGGCGTCGGCAACTCAGGGGCAGCCGCGCCACGCTGCACGCGAGCATGGGGTCGGCCTCCGGCTTCGGTGCCCAGGTGGGACGGCGTACGCGATGCCCTCGCCTTCGGACCACCTCCACCGCAGTCGCGAGCGATGGGTGCACCGGAAGCGCGTGACGGCGACGACGACTGGTTGACGGTCAACGTCTGGTCACCCGACCTCGGATCCGCCCGGCTGCCGGTGATGGTGTGGATCCACGGTGGGGGCTACGTCTACGGCTGGTCCGGTGACCCGCTCTTCGACGGCGCCACCCTGGCCCGCGACGGGGTCGTCGTGGTGACCTTCAACTACCGCCTCAGCGCCGAGGGGTTCGGACACTTCCTGGGAGCGCCGGCCAACCGCGGGCTCCTCGACCAGGTGGCCCTGCTCCGGTGGGTGCAGAACAACATTGCAGGCTTCGGCGGAGATCCCGGTCGCGTCAACGTGTTCGGGGAGTCCGCGGGTGCCGGCTGCATCGCCGCGCTCATGGCCATGCCCCGCGCGAGCGGTCTGTTTCACCGCGCGATCGCGCAGAGCGTCCCGGGCCTCTACTTCGCTCCGGCGCTCGCCACCGACATCGCCGCAGCCACCGCCGATGTCGTGGGCGTGCAGCCCTCCACGAGCGAGCTGGCCCGTCTCGCACCGTCACGGCTGAACGACGCCGCAGACGAGGTTGCCCGCACCATGGCGACCACCTCGCGCTGGGGTGAGGCTGCGTATCTGCGGTCGCCGTTCGCCCCTGTCGTCGACGGCGACGTGCTGCCCGCCCTGCCCTGGGCGGCGCTCGCCGACGGAGCCGCACCCGACGTCGACCTCGTCGTCGGACACACGCGCGACGAGTACCGGCTGTTCATGGTCGCCACCGGCGCGCTCGGCGCAATCACCTCGGAGCAGTCCGACGAGGCGCTGACGCAGTTGGCGCCCGATGCGGCCGCCTTCCGGGCCGCCTACCCGACGGCCGACCCGGAACGGCTCTACGAGCTCGTGCACTCCGACGCGATGTTCCGCATGCCGTCGCTGCGGCTCGCTGAGGCGCGTCAACCGTCGGCGCGGTCGTACGTCTACGAGCTCACCTGGGACGCCCCCGGGATGGGCGGCGAGATGCTCGGCGCATGCCACGGGCTCGGTCTGCCGCTGACGTTCGGCAACCTGACTGCGGGAGTCGCGACGTTCCTCATCGGCAACGATCCGACCTCGGAGGCGACAGAGCTGTCGAGCCGCGTACGACGTGCCTGGACAGCCTTCGCCGCCACCGGCGACCCCGGGTGGCCAGCCTTTGCACCGCCGGAGCGCCGCACCTGGGTCATCGACGCCGAGCCGAGCGTGCAGCCCTACCCCGAGGAAACATCACGTCACCTCTGGGCCACGCACACCCTCACCGCTGTCGACCTCACCCCGACCGACGCCGACTGGCACACCGCGGTCAGTCCACGAGTTGCTGCTCCAATCGTCGGGTTCACGGCCCACAACTGAGGATTGCGGCGTCACCGGCTGAGCAGGCACCGCTCACGAGACGCCCACGGTCATGGGGACGCTCTGTCTGCCCTGGAACCCGACCGTTTTGCAGTTTTGGTAGGGGGAGACGCGGCATTGTGTGCGCGTGATCGAGACGGAGACGTGGAAGCAACCGTTTCAATGGGGACTCCTGCTTGCCTTCGATAGCGAGGCCGACCGGAACCTGCTCGAAGGGGTCGGGACCGACGGCATCGTTTCGTCGGCAACCTGCATCGCGGTGCCGGTGCTCCACGCACAGGACGTCGAGATCCCTGATGACTGGCCCGACGACGAGGACGTTCCAGACGCGGAGGTGGAGGTCACGGTGACTATCGGCTCGCTGCCCTCCGGCGCGGAGTTCGTCGGCACTCTGGCATGCCCGTCGGGTCGGCTGAACGTCGGAGACGGCGAGTCATCGAGGGTGTTGGACGTGCCAGCGGGTGTTCTCGCCGTTGCAGTCTCCCGTGAGCCGATTCAGTTCGCGGAGTCCGTGACGATCACGGTGTCCACGTAGTAGACGCACCCGCGCCGATGCGCCGATCTCGCTCGCGTCCCGCGGCTACGGAGCGGCATCATGTAGCGCGTGAACGGCGAGCCGCACGTGTTGGCCATGTCGGCCGAGGTTGCTGGCGTGTGCCAAGTCCTCGCGGCCCGCGAGCCGATCTTCCACCATCCAGAGCTCGGCGCCAGCCGCGACGACTTCGATGCCACCACGATCGCTGACTATTGGGAGGTCGGCGCATCAGGACAGGTCTACACACGCGACCAGATCTGGCCAGTCCTGGAATCTCGTTACTCGGACCCCAACTATGCGGACGAGTGGGAAGCCGCGGAGTTCTTCTGTCGTCTTCTTGGCCCTGACACCTACCTGCTCACCTACGTTCTGCAGCAGGGCGCCCGTGTCACACGTCGCGCGACGGTGTGGCGTCGGGCAGGGGCCACCTGGCAGGTCGTCTACCACCAGGGGACCATCGTCGACGCGGGTCTATGACGTCCATGCACCGCTGCCGATGTGCTCACGGCGTGCACGCACAGGGTGCACGCGAAGTGCCTACCTGCTCGCCCTGGAACTTTCCACGAGGCACGATTCAGCCACCACAACCGACCAGGGGGTTCTCATGACAGACAATCGCGTGGCTCAAGCCCGACAACTTGCGGAGCAGGCTGCTGAGGCAGGCGACAAGTTCTCCGCCAAGAGCCCCACCGGAGCTGAAGTTGTGGCTCTCGCGTCCATCGCTCTCAGCCTGTCCGTTATCGCTGAGGCCATGTCTCGTCCCGCTGAATGGCGCTGCCGTTCTCGCTCGCTCCTGAATGGGGCCGCGCCACCAGAATCCCGGAAACTCGTCCGGTTGTCGTGCAACCTTCGTGCATCCGATCGACATGATGAGGGCGTGGGAGATTCGGCGCCGTTGACCTTCGAGGCTTGGGCGGGCGTGGCTGTGCCGAGGCTGCGCCGAGCCGCGATTCTTATGACCGGTGATCAGCCCCGGGCTGACGATGTCGTCCAGGACGTCCTGGTTCGCATCTATGTGTCGTGGCGGCGGATCTCGCGTTCTGGGCCACCTGATGCCTATGCGTATGCGTGCCTGGTCAACGGGTCGCGTGCGTGGGGACGACGTCGGTCCCGGCGTGAGGTGCTGGTTGCCGAGGTCCCCGATTCAATCCGTGACTCTCTCGCCGCTGGAGCGGGGTCAGGGACTGATGACCTTGTCGTGGAAGTCCTCGCCGCCTTGGACCGGTTAGGTCGCTCGCAGCGAGCCGTGGTGGTTCTGCGCTACTGGGTCGGGATGTCGGTCGCGGAGACAGCGCAGGCACTGGCGATCTCTGAAGGGAACGTGAAGAGCCAGGCATCCCGTGGCCTGGCGCACCTGCGTACCGCGGTCGCGGTGCCTGTGGCAGCTGCGACTGCTGATCGTGAGAGGGGTGAGTGAGGTGACGGAGCCCACCAGGGACGAGGTCGAGGTCCGGGAGTGGCTCGCCGCCGTGGCGACGGCCCGGGCGGCTCCGGTCGGGGACGCACCCGCCATGGTGGGGAAGGCCATCCGCCGTGGTCGTCGGCGCAAGGTGATCTCCGCGACCGCAGCGGGAGCATCCCTGGCCGTCATGGTCGGAGTTTCGGTGTGGCTCGTTCCGGGCCTGGTGTCGGGCAACGACCGGGTGCCAGCGGCGGGACCTGCTTCGACCCTGTCATCGATGAGCCCGTCGCCGGCCAGCCCGTCACCCATGCCAGACACGACGTCGACCTCTGCGCAATCGGCCTCGACGTCCCCGCCAGCGATCGGTGGATCCACGTCCTCGTCGACGAACACCGTTTTCCCCGCGTGCACAACCTCGGGAGTAAAGGCGTCAGTCACGGCCTCGGGAAGCGTGGCGTCACAGCCGTTCGCTGCCGTGGCGTTGACGAACACAGGATCCGCTGTGTGCACTCTGAGGGGCTACCCCGTGGTGACCTTCACCTCGGACACCGGGAAGGACATCCCCTCGGTAGCCTCACACGGCTCAACCTACGAAGTCTCTGACCCCGGACCGACCGACGTGACCATCGGTCCCGGCGATTCAGCGCACTTCACCCTCGGGACCGGCACCGCTGCCGGAGGCTCGGTCGTGGCGATGCCCTACGCACTGGTCTCATGGGGAACTGGTGCCCCCGTGCAGGTGCGGGTCGATCTGGCCGGTTCCGGGGCGAAAGATGGCGACCCGATTCCTGTCACCATCACGGCGTTCGAGCTCGGCGCGAAACAAGCCGGGGTGGCACCCTGACCACCGCGCGATGAGACCCACAGGGACCAGGCGGTAAGGCGCCAAGGGAGTGCACGCGAAGTGCCTAATCACTCGCCGACCAGGGCGTGCAGCTCAGCGACCAGCAGCCTCGTTCTTGGTTCGACGATCGGCTCTGCAGCTGATACGAAGCCGATCTCGCAGGGGGACTCGTTGCAGGACTTGTCCAGAGGTCGGAGCAGGAGCATGCTCGTGCGATCCTATTGCGTTCGGGAGGCCGTCATGCTCAGAGGCGCCGTTGTCACGTCGATCCTTCAGGTCAGTGAAGGCATCAAGGCGGTGGAGTTCTACCGCGATCGCCTCGGGCTGGAGTACAAGGGCCGAAACACTGAGGGGCAGGAGATGTTCGCACTGGGAGGCGGCTCGTCGCTCGTGCTCATGCCTGGCACCTCCGCGGAACCCACCGGTCGCACGGAGCTGTCTTTCGAGGTGGGCGACATCGTTGCAGAGATCCGCGACTTGACGGGAAAAGGCGTCAGGTTCGCTGACTACGACCTTCCCGGCTTGCGCACCGTCGAGCACGTTTGCGTGCTGGGGTCGGAGAAGGCCGCGTGGTTCACCGATCCCGACGGAAACATCCTGTGTCTGCACGAACTCTTGCCCGCCTGACGCAGGCAACAGCACGACGTCACTTGTGCCCAGTCCTGCGGCGGGGACGCTTCAACGGTGCCTGCCGGCCCGTACGGCTCGCGCCGTATCGCGGAGGCGGAGTCGTCAACTCTCGACGGCACTTCATCGGTCTCGCGGTGTCGCCTGCCCTGGACCTGGAGCCCATCGACTGCCGAACAGCCGACGTCTCCCAGATCACTGACGCATCGCAGTGCCACGCCTGGTAGACGCGCCGAACCGTTGTCGCTCGCCTGTGATGGTCTGAACTCCGGCTCTGCGAACGACGTGTTGCCTTGTCTCGTTTGGTTCGCCAACCTGAGCCGGTGAGCGAGCGAGCGATCATCGAGGCCGCCTGGAGCGCTGTCATCTCGACAGTGGCCAACGGGGACGCGTCGGGCGCTGCCACGACGGTGGCCGGTGCGGTGGCAGTCGGTCTGGTGCAGACTGCCGGTCCGGCGGCTCTCCTGGCCGTCCACCAGGGTGTTCCCGGGTCCGACGCATCCACCGCGTCGTTGATCAAGGCCTTGCGGGAGCGAGACTGGATCGGCGACCCCGAGCTCATCGAGTTCCTGACTGCGGCGGCGACCGGGACCGGCACAGGCCGTGGCCGGCTCGAGGTCGACCTGGACGGACTCGGCGACGTCCTGGGCGACCAGCGTGGCGGCTACCTCGACCTGACGACGGGCACCGCCTGGTCGCTCGAGCTGATCGAGATCGGCCAGGTCGACGACTTGCACCCGTACGACGATCCCGACCCGGACCGATGGCTGGACATCCCCGGGGAGGCTAAGGAGCGGTCAGCGGACGCCGAGCTCGAGGAGCGGCCGCGTGACGGAGTCCGTCATCTCGCCGTCGCGAACCCCACGGCGAGCGCAAAGGCGTGCCAGATGCGAGGGGAACGGAGGTCGACGAGGGGTTTCCAGCGCCTGGCAGGACAGGAGGCACATCACAGCCGTGGAAGCCACCAGGATCCCACAGAGGCACGAAATGTGGCACGAAATCGGTTGGATCGCTGAAAACCCTTGGTATCATGAATAAATTGAAGTGCCCCCGGCAGGATTCGAACCTGCGCGCATGCCTCCGGAGGGCACCGCTCTATCCCCTGAGCTACGGGGGCCAGGAGTGGGTTGACCTTATCAGCGGGGGAGGGACCCCCCGAAACCAGCGGCGCTCCGGGCCGACGGTGCCAGGACGTGACGAGCCAGCAGTCACGTCACCCTGACCCCGTCACGAGATCGTCACAAGAGCGGCACGGCACCGAGCACCAGACCGGCGGGCCGGCTGGACCGCGCGGAAACGCCACCGCACCGGGCCCGTGACGCAGGCTGTGACGCTGCGACAGATCCTTCTGAAAACATCACCGCTGCGATGTATCAGGGACGGCGCTCGCTGCTCTGGTTGCTGTCAGGTCGCCCGCCCACGCGGACCAGCGGCCCGGATTCGGTTGCTGGACGCTCGAGATCGCTCGGGTGCCCCCGACGCTCAGGCGTCCAGCACCTCCGATCTTCCGGGCCCGGTCCGACGCCCGAGAGGTCACGCCATGCACCGCAGCCAGCCCCGCGCCACCGCCTACGAGACCGGTCGTCGCCTCGCCGTCATCGCCGTCGTGGCGGCCGTGGCCGCCGTGCTGTCGCTGCTGCTCTTCCCTCTCGTGGCGGGCGCAGGCACCGTCACGACCGACGCCGAGGCGTCCGCGACGACGGTCTCCGCCACCGCCTCGACGACCCCCTCTCGACTCGGCCCGGTCGCCCTC
>JANXWJ010000166.1 GCA_025351185.1 Candidatus Nanopelagicales bacterium | reverse complement strand
AAGATCGAGCTCTTCGCCAACCACGCACCCAAGACGGTCAAGAACTTCGTCGGGCTCGCGGACGGCACGCAGGAGTGGAAGGACCCGAAGTCCGGCCAGAAGAAGAACACCCCGCTCTATGACGGTGTCGTGTTCCACCGGGTCATCTCGGGCTTCATGATCCAGGGCGGCGACCCGCTGGGCACCGGCACCGGTGGCCCGGGTTACCAGTTCGGCGACGAGTTCCACCCCGAGCTGTCCTTCGACAAGCCCTACCTGCTCGCGATGGCCAACGCCGGCCCGGGCACCAACGGGTCGCAGTTCTTCATCACGGTCGGCGCCACCCCGTGGCTCAACCGCAAGCACACGATCTTCGGTGAGGTCGCCGACGCCGAGAGCCGTGCCGTCGTCGACGCGATCGCGGCCCTGCCCGTGGGAACGATGGACCGACCGAAGGACGCCGTCGTCATCGAGAGCGTCACGGTCGAGAGTGTCGACGCCTGATCCGGTAGCACCGACGGAGGTGCCGGTCTGCTTCCGGCACCCCGACCGTGAGACCTACATCCGCTGCACCCGTTGCGAGCGCTCGATCTGCCCGGACTGCATGATCAGTGCGTCGGTGGGATTCCAGTGCCCGGAGTGCGTCGCGGAGGGCAAGGCGTCAGCGCCGGTCATCAAGACCCGCCTCGGCGCGAAGGCCATCGAGCGCCCCTATGTCACGTTCGCCCTGATCGGCCTCAACGTGGCGGCTTTCGCATTGACGACGCTGGCGAAGGCGGATCCGCAGTCAGGGCTCGATCAGGTCACGAACGACTACGGCATGTGGCCGATCGGGGTCGCCCTCGGCGACCAGTACTACCGCTTGGCGACGGCCATGTTCCTGCACGCCAGGATCGCCCACATCGCTGTCAACATGCTCGCCCTCTGGGTGCTCGGCCCGCAGCTCGAGGCCCTGTTCGGTCACGTGCGTTACACGGTCCTGTACCTCGTGGCCGGTCTGGGTGGGTCGGTCGCGTCGTTCTGGTTCTCTCAGCCCAACATCGTCGGCGTCGGGGCCAGCGGTGCCATCTTCGGTCTCATGGGTGCCATGGTTGTGGTGGCGCGACGCCTGAAGGTAGATATCCGTCCCTACGTCGGCATCATCGCGATCAACGTCGTGATCGGTTTCGTGTTCGCCGGCATCGACTGGCGGGCCCACTTCGGCGGTCTCGTCACCGGCGTGCTCGTCGGCCTTCTGTTTGCTTATGCACCCGTCAAAGGTCGCATCGCCGTGCAGGTCGTCGGGGTTCTCGTGATCCTGGCCGTGCTCGCGGTCGGGGTCGTCGTACGCGACAGCGAACTCACCGCCCAGATGCTCAGGCTTGGCATCGACTCCCTGGCGTGACTCCCCGGCCGTGCCCCATCGGCGTGGATGGGGGCCGACACCGACCCCCATCGACGGTCGGACCGAGCCGGGGCGACCGTTCGGTAACATCGACGGATCCGCGGGCTTGGCTCGCGCAGCCCCCGGGGAGTGCACGTGAGCCAGCGCGACGCCGTCATCGTCGAGGCAGTCCGTACCCCCGTCGGAGTGGGCAAGCCCGGCAGGTCGCTCTCGGGTGTCCACCCCGGTGACCTCTCCGCCACGGTGCTCGATGCCCTGGTGTCGCGCGCCGGAGTGGACCCGGTCCTCGTCGAGGACGTGCTCTGGGGCTGCGTCTCCCAGGTGGGTGAGCAGGGCGTCAACATCGCCCGCAACTCGGCGCTGGCCGCCGGCTTCCCCGAGTCGGTCGTGGGCACGACGATCGACCGGCAGTGCGGCTCGAGCCAGCAGGCGGTGCACTTCGCGGCGGCCGGGCTGGTGGCTGGGCACTACGACGTCGTCATCGCCGGTGGTGTGGAGTCGATGTCGCGGGTGCCGATGTTCTCCAACATGGTCGGTGGCGACGGCCCGTTCCCGCCGAAGATGATGGCCCGCTATGACGGCACCCTCGTCGGGCAGGGGATCTCGGCGGAGATGATCGCCGAGCAGTGGCAGCTCTCGCGTACGCGGCTCGATGAGATCGCCCTCGCGTCGCACGAGCGCGCTGCAGCCGCTGCCGACAGCGGGCTGTTCGCCGACGAGATCGTGCCCGTCGGCGACGTGAGCGTCGACGAGGGCATCCGGCGCGGGACCTCGCTCGAGAAGCTGGCCTTGCTGCGCCCGGCGTTCCGCGACGACGGTGTTGTGACGGCCGGGAACTCCTCGCAGATCTCCGACGGCTCGGCCGCACTGCTCCTCATGACGTCGGACAAGGCCCGTGAGCTCGGCCTCGTGCCGATCGCGCGGGTCCACTCGGTCGCGCTCGCCGGCGTCGATCCGGTCATCATGCTCACCGGCGTCATCCCGGCTACCGAGAGGGTGCTGGCCCGCTCGGGCCTGGCGCTGTCGGACATCGGCGCGTTCGAGGTCAACGAGGCGTTCGCCTCGGTCCTCGGTGCCTGGCTGGCCGAGACCGGCGTCGAGGAGGCCCGCACCAACGCCCGCGGCGGTGCGATCGCTCTCGGGCACCCGCTCGGCGGGTCCGGTGCCCGGCTGATGACGACCCTCGTGCACCGGATGCGCCAGGACGGCATCCGATACGGACTGCAGACCATGTGCGAGGGCGGCGGCATGGCCAACGCGACGATTCTCGAGCTGCTCTAGCCCAACGGCCGCTCGGGCGTGGATATCGCGCTCCCATGACGCCGGAGGACGAGCGCACGGACCGTCTGTCACACCGTTCACAGCCGCACCACAGATGAGGGTCGCCTGTCTACCCACAGGCCTTTCCCGTGGTCAGAGGCAGTTGTCCACAGGGATGTCCACACCTGGGGATGAATGACACGGGTGTAAGTCCGGGCCGGTGAGCCGTGGTCACCCCACGGGTCGGGGGGAACGGCTCGCTGACGCCGACGGCCCCCGTCCCGAGGGGACGAGGGCCGTGACCGCAGAGCGGTGGGACGACGGATGCGACCCTGCTGGCGCGGTGCCCATGCCCGCAGGTCACCGAGGTGCTGGCGGCAGAACTACTTCCAGCGGGTCGACATGCCGAACCCGATGCCGATGAAGGCGAACCCGACCAGGACGTTGGTCCAGGTGAGGAAGCGCCACGGCGGGAGGTCCGGTGCGATGTAGTAGACGACGATCCAGAGCAGGCCGAGGACGAAGAACCCGACCATGACCGGCGCCCACCAGGACGCGGAACCGAACTTGACCGGCTGCGGCGTGGTGGAGGGAGGCGTGAAGTTCTTGTTCTTGCGGACCCGGGACTCGGGCACGGTGGTCCCCCTCGCGGCGGTGGATGGCTCGTAGGTCCGTAGCGTAGCGCGCGGACGCCACCCTCCCACCGGTCGAGCGCCCCGCGCCGTCTACCGTGGCGGTGTGGGTCAGACATCGACAGCGGATCCGGCTCCCGAGCCGACGACAGTTGACGCCCCCCACGGCGCAGTCGCACCGCGCGAGGTGGGGCGCACGATCGTGCGCGGGTTCGGCGAAGTTCTCACCACCCTCGGCGTGCTCCTGCTCCTCATGTGCGCCTACCAGCTGTGGTGGACCAACGTCACGAGCGCGGCCGCGATCACGGTGGCACGCGACGAGATCACCCGGGGCTGGCGCGACGCCGTTCCGCAGCCGTCGGGCTCGACGCCGGTGGCGATCACGCCGCCCGTGCTCGGCACGGGCTTCGCGCTGCTCTACATCCCGCGACTGCACGACAAGGTGTGGGGGCTCCCGATCCTGCAGGGGACCTCGAAGCCTGTCCTCTCCCAAGGTGCCGGGCACTACGCCGACACGGCGATGCCCGGTCAGCTCGGCAACTTCGCGATCGCAGCGCACCGGTCCTCGCACGACGAGCCGTTCGCCCACATCGACGACCTCGTCGTCGGCGACAAGGTCTACGTCGAGACCCAGACCACCTGGTACGTCTACACGCTCACCCACGACGACCCGTCGCTCACCCCCAACGACATCTGGGTGGTCGACCCGGTGCCGGGCAAGACCGGCGTGATGCCGACCGAGAAGCTGCTCACGATGACCACGTGCACCCCGCGCTATGGCTCGACCGGGCGCTGGGCCTGGTGGGGCACGCTCACCTCGACCGGACCCACGAACCAGGCGCCCCCAGACGGCATCGACCCGGCCACCTGACCGACCAGCGCGACCACAGCATGCAGTCGCGCCGGCGGCTCGCCCCTACCGCTCACCAGCACGACCCCATCGACCGACGAGGAGCCGCGTGTACGCCTGGCTGTGGCGCAAGCTGCCCGGACCGACACCGGTGAAGGTGCTCGAGTCGCTCGCCCTCGCCGTGGTCACAGTCGCCCTGCTGTTCACGGTGGTGTTCCCCTGGGTCGAGCCCCGGCTGCCGTTCAACGACGTCACCGTCGACGAAGCCACCACGGCACCGGTGACGACCCCCAGCGCGTCCGCTTCCTAGCCCGCCAGCGGCGCGCGGCGATATCGCTGTGGGCCTCGGGAGCACGCGTGGGCGATGATGGGCGCGTGACCGCCCGGATCCTCGTCGTCGACAACTACGACTCCTTCGTGTTCAACCTCGTGCAGTACCTCGGCCAGCTCGGCGCCGAGGTCGACGTACGCCGCAACGACACGGTGACGCCCGATGAGGGCCATGCCTATGACGGCGTGCTGCTCTCACCGGGTCCGGGCACCCCGGCCGACGCCGGAGTCTGCCTCGACATGGTCCGCGACCTGTCCGGCGTGGTGCCGATCTTCGGCGTCTGCCTCGGCCACCAGGCGATCGGCGAGGCCTTCGGAGCCGTCGTCGTACGCGCACCGGAGCTGCTGCACGGCAAGACCAGCCAGGTGCACCACGACGCAGCGGGGGTTTTCGCCGGGCTGCCCGACCCGTTCACCGCGACGCGCTACCACTCGCTCGCGATCGACCCCGCGACCGTGCCCGACGAGCTCGAGGTCACGGCACGCACCGACTCCGGCGTGATCATGGGCGTACGCCACCGCACGATGGCCGTCGAAGGCGTGCAGTTCCACCCGGAGAGCGTGCTCACCGAGGGCGGCCACCGGATGCTCGCTAACTGGCTCACCGCGTGCGGTGACCCCGACGCCGTCGCTCGCAGCGCCGGCCTCGCCCCCGTCTTATCCCGCTGACCCCCAGCACCCCCCACCCCGCCCGGAGATGTCGCCCGAGGTGTGTAACCACGACGGGGTATAGCCGGGTGTGGTTACACATCAACGGGGGCGGGGTGGGTGTTATGTCGTGGTGGGCGAGGGCGAGACGGTCGGGGTGGCGGTCGCGCTCGGCGGCGGTGTCGGGGGCGGCGGGGGCGGCGGTGCGGTGGCCACGGTGATGGTCACCAGGGTGCCCTTGACGGCGGATACGCCGCCCTTGGGTGACTGCGCGAGCACGGTGCCGGCGGGCTTGCTGCCGTCCTCCTGCTTGATCACGTTGGGCTCGAACCCGGCGTTGATGAGGTCGCTGCGCGCCTGCGCCTCGCTCTCGTTGACGACGCTCGGCACCACGACCCTGCCGTCGGAGATCGAGATGTCGATCGCGGTGCTCACGTCGACGCTCGTGCCCAGCGGCTGGCTCTGGGCAACGACGGCACCCGCGGGCTGGTCGGAGGCGACCGGTGTCACCTTGCCGAGGAGCAGCCCTGCGGTCTGCAGCGCCGTGCGGGCGTCGTCCTGCGAGGTGAGGCCGACCAGCTGCGGCACGGTGGACTGGTCCTTGCCGGTCGAGATCACGATGTCGACCCGGGTGCCCTTGTCGGCCTGCTCGCCGTTGGGCGGGGTCTGGCTGATGATCGTGTCCTTGGGGCGTTCGGTCGACGGCTGCGGAGTCTGGTTGCCGAGCAGCAGGCCCTGCGCCGACAGCGACGCCGTCGCCCGGGCGATCGTGAGACCGCGCAGGTCGGGTACGGCCACTCGCTCGATCGCCGGTGTGCCGAAGATGGCCCGACCCACGAGCAGCGTCGCGACGGCGACGGCGATGACGCCGAGGGTCAGCAGCACCCAGAACACCGGGCTGCGCTGCGTCGAGCCGGTCTCCGCCGCGACAACACCGCCGGCGACCGCGCCTGCGCCGAGGGGCAAGAGCACGGCAGTGTCTTGCGCAACGACGACCGGGATCGCAGCAGTGACAGGCATTCCCGCCATCGCGCGCTCGACGTCGGCGCGCATCTCGGCTGCGGTCTGATAGCGGTCGGACGGGTTCTTGGCGAGCGCCGTCAGCACGATCGTATCGATCTGCGGGGTCACGGAGGAGTCCAGCTGTGACGGTGGGATCGCCTGCTCGCTCACGTGCTGGTAGGCGATCGACACGGGGGACTCGCCGGTGAACGGTGGCCGACCGGTGAGTAGCTCGTACATCAGGCAGCCGGTGGAATACAGGTCGCTGCGGCTGTCGACGACCTCGCCACGTGCCTGCTCCGGGGAGAGGTAGTGCGCTGTGCCGAGCACGGCGGACTGCTGGGTCATGGTCTGCCCGGCGTCGGCCAGGGCCCGCGCGATGCCGAAGTCCATGACCTTGAC
>JANXWJ010000262.1 GCA_025351185.1 Candidatus Nanopelagicales bacterium | reverse complement strand
CGTCTCGATCGTGCAGTTCGTGACCCCGTGGATCATCGGCTTCTCCCTGCTCGGTGCGCTGGGGGTGTCGCAGAAGTTACACGACCCCGCGAAGAACGCCGACCACCAGGTGTGGCAGCAGAACGCAGCGTTCATCTACGTGCCGTTCGTGATCGTCGCGGCGATCCTCGCGTGGACGATGCTCAAGAGCGTCCCGGTGCGCGCGAACTTCCATCAGCAGCTCGACATCTTCTCCAACGTCGACACCTGGTTCATGACCGCGCTCTACGTCATGACGTTCGGCACGTTCGCGGGCCTCTCGGCGCAGTTCGGGCTCCTGATCAAGAACCTCTACGGCGCCGGCAACACCGCGATCGTCGCTACCGCAGCGGACGGCTCGACATCGGTGCTCGTGCCGGGATACACGGTGCCGCTCGCACTGTCATTCGCCTTCCTCGGCCCGTTGGTCGGAGCGGGAGCTCGAGTCGCGTTCTCACCGCTCACCGACAAGTTCGGCGGGGCACGGTGGACTCTGGTCTCCGGCGTCGGAATCATGTTCTCGCTGCTGTTCACCATGCTGCACGTGCACCCCGACCCCTCGCAGGGTGCGGCGGCGCTGCAGTCGGACTTCACCGGGTTCCTCTGGGGCATGATCGCGATCTTCTTCTTCACCGGGATCGGCAACGCCTCGACGTTCAAGCAGATGCCCATGATCTTCGAGCGTCGTCAGGCGGGCGGAGTCATCGGGTGGACATCGGCCATCGCTGCCTACGGCCCCTTCTTCTTCGGGGTCGGCCTCGCCGTCGCGAACATCACCGCGTTCTTCACGCTCGGCGTCGTATTCGCCGCAGCCTGCATCGCGCTGACCTGGGTCCGCTATGCACGACCAGGCGCACCCAAGCCCTCCTGATACAGCATCACCGGGCCCTTGCCTCCGTAGGGACCCGGTGTCTCACGGGTCAACCCCGTCAGGCCACCACCACCACCGAAGGACGACCATGGACATCACGATCGAGTCAGATGCCGGCACCACAGCACCGAGCGGTGGCTGCGCAGGTGGCACCTGCACCTGCGGGAAGGGCGACCCGGCGACGCCGGTGCTCGACGTCCGCGCCCTCCCGGCGTCCGTACGCCACGCCGCGATCCACGGAGCGCTCGGTGCCGTGCCCGTGGACGGCGCAATCGTGCTCGCCGCCCCGCACGATCCGCTCCCCCTGCTCGCGGAGCTGGAGGCGCAGCAGCCTGGTGCCTTCGGCATCGCCTACGACGAGCGTGGTCCGGAGACCTGGCTCGTTCGCCTGACCCGTCAGCGCTGAGATGAGCGTCGTCGCCCCGGACCTCGTCGCCGAACCGCGCGCCGTCTCTCCGTCATGGGACCAGGCGCGACTGTCGGCCCACGGCGCCGGAGAGGCGCTAGGAGCGGAACGGGTCCCGCTCGACGCCGCACATCGGCGCACGTTGGCGCGCGAGGTGAGGGCGACGACCGACCTTCCGCCGTTCCTGGCCTCGGCGATGGACGGCTGGGCGGTGTGCGGCCCTGGACCGTGGCGGGTCGACGGTGTCGTGCTTGCGGGGTCGCCACCTATCGCGCCGCTGCGCTCGGGTCACGCAGTCGAGATCGCCACGGGCGCAGCCGTTCCCGGTGGTGGCGCCGCCGTCGTACGACGCGAGGACGGCTCTGTCACCGCGGGCATGCTGCGTGCGGATGCCGTCTCCGGTCGACACCTGCGTCCGGCCGGCGAGGAGGCGGTGCAGGGTGCCCTGCTCATCCCCGCCGGCTCTCTCCTCAGCCCGGCGCACCTCGGCCTCGCTGCGGCGTCCGGAGCCGACGCGCTCGACGTCGTACGACGGCCCACGGCACGGGTGCTCGTGC
Source organism: Candidatus Nanopelagicales bacterium (assembly GCA_025351185.1). GTDB lineage: Bacteria > Actinomycetota > Actinomycetes > S36-B12 > CAIYMF01 > Longivirga. The sequence goes on along the minus strand of JANXWJ010000262.1, from coordinate 8,801 downwards.
TCGGCGACGAGCTCCTCGACAGCGGCGCTCCGGGCGACGGACGCGTGCGCGACGCGCTCGGGCCGCAGGTCCCGGGGTGGCTCGAGCGACTCGGCGTCGACTGCGTCGGCGTGACCCGTGTCCAGGACACGCTCGAGGCGCACCTCGCGGCGATCGACTCGGCAGACGACGTCGACCTCGTGGTCACGACCGGGGGCACGGCCGCAGGTCCTGTCGATCACGTGCACCGCGCTATCGCGGCGCGCTCGGGCCGTCTGGTCGTCGACTCGGTCGCTGTGCGTCCCGGGCAGCCCATGCTGCTCGCGACGCTCCCCGGCCGACGATGGCTGGTGGGCCTTCCCGGAAACCCGCAGGCAGCAGTCGCCGCATTGCTCACCCTGGGCTGCCCACTCGTCGCAACGCTCCTGGGTCGACCGCTGCCAGGGCTCGGGGTCGCCCTCAGCCCGAGGGAGCTCTCGGCCCCACCGCACGCGACCCGGCTCGTGCTCGCCGCGCTCGGTCCCGACGGCGCCGAGCCGACCACCCACCACGGCTCGGGAATGCTTCGTGGTCTCGCCGTCGCCGATGGCTACCTCGTCGTACCGCCGGGCGGCAGCCTTGGGCGGCAGCCCTTGCGTTGGCTACCATTGCCAGCATGAGCGACGGAACCGACGAGCCGCCCCGCGACATCCTCCAGCGTTGGGAGCACTCCGGCGGGGCTCCTGCGGTTGGCAGAGTCCTGGCGGGTGATCGGCCGCGGCGCTCACCCGCTGCTGCGACATGGTCAGAACCGCCGCATCTGACCTGCGATGCTGCGAAAGGTCGTTCTCTCTCCATGCAAAACGTCAATCGTTGGTACGCAAACGGTCGGCTATAGGTCGGCGTGGCTTTCACACATGCGCTCGCGAGCCAGGCTGCGCATGGCGGCGAGACCGTACGACATCTCAGAAGTCCTCTGCGCGCACGAGTGCGACGACGAGGTAGACGAGCAGGCCGATCCCGGCCAGCAGAGCGATCAGACCGAGCGCGCTCACAGCCGCTCCAGTCCGCGGACGACGACCAGGAGGACGACGAACATCGCGACGACCACGAGTCCGGCAACCAGGTCAGCCATGAGGCACCTCCGACGGCGCCGACCTTCGGCGCCCTCAGCGATGACACACCCGCGCAAAGGGCACGGCGTACGGCTCTGACGCCCCGTTGACGCACCGCCGACGATCTTGACGCGATCCTGACGCTACCCCGCCCGTGACCTGGGTGTAGTGGGGGTCTCAGCGCCCGTGAAGCACCCACAAGACCCAGGTCGGCAGTGCGGGGTCCGCTGAGGGTCAGGTGCCTTTGTGCTTCTTGTGCTTCTTCTCGGTCTTCTTGGCCGCCGCCTGCTCGACCTCGGCGGCGAGGAGCACCGCGGGGTCCGGGCCTTCGACGTGCTCCTCGCCGTCACCGGCGTAGGAGAGGTCGTCGAAGCGGTCGACGTCGTGGTGATGGTCGACCGCGATGCGCTCGTCCTCGGCGTCAACCTCGTCAATGGTGTCGCCGTCGGTCGTCGGGATAACCCGCCCGGTGGCGGCGAGCTGTTCCCGCGCGTGACGCACGCCCGCAGAGATGCTGTGCCACATACGGTCCGGGCCGAGCCGCTCGAGGAATCCGGCGCGCTCGAGCACGTCGCGCGCGAGGGAGAAGACGCGTACGAGGTAGAGCTCGATGCCCCTCTCGCGCAATCGAATGAGCAGCACGTCGAGCGCGTCGACGCTCGTGCTGTCGAGCTGCGTGGTCGCCTCGAGGTCGAGCAGCAGCACCTGGGTGCCCGGACCGGCCTGCGCCGCACGGAGCACGGTGATGCCGACCTGGTTGGCGTTGGCCCAGAACAGCGGGACGTCGAGCCTGAGCACGACCACGCCGTCGACCGTACGACGCTCGGGGTGTCGCGACACCCTCCCCCAGGCCGCCTTCTCTCCCGGCACCTTGCCCATCACGTCGACGTGGACCCGGCTCGAACGGTAGACGAGACCGAGGACCGCCTGACCGACGGAGAAGAGCAGGCCGTAGAGCGGCCCGAGGAGCAGGACGCCGATCATGGCGGCCATGGCGCCGTAGAAGTCGTTGCGTCGCACGTGGCGATAGCGCCGCAGGGCATCGACATCCATCAGCCCCCAGACGGCCTGGACGACGATCGCCGACAGCACCGCACGGGGCAGGCTCGACAGCAGGCTGGCGAGCGCCGCGAGCACCACGACCACGAGGCCGGCAGCCGTCACACCGGTGAGCTGCGTGAGCCCTCCGGAGCGCACCGCCGCAGCAGTCTTCGACAGCGAGCCGGCCACTCCCATCCCGCCGGAGAGTCCGGCGGCGACGTTGGCCACGCCGCTCGCGAGCAGCTCCTGATCGGCGTCGACGAGATAGCCGAGCCGCGCGGCGAAGAGACGCCCCGCGCTGAGGCCCTCCGCGAGCCCGACGAGTCCGAGGGCGAGTCCCCCGACCGCCAGGGGCGGCAGGTCGGTGAGCCGGATGTCCGGAAGCCCCAATGCATGCAGCCCGCTCGGGACGTCGCCGACGGTGGCGACGGAGTACTGCGCGAGGTCGAAGCCGGCCGACACCGCGATGCCGCCGACGAGCACGAGGAGACCCCAGGGCACACGGGGCAGGACGTGGGCGCCGACGAAGAGCACGCTGAGTGATACGACGCTGACCGCGACGGTGGGTGGGGTCATGGTGTCGAGGTGGCTGAGGATCGACCACGCACGGGTGAGCACGTCGCCGGTTGCCGGAGGCATGCCGAGGAGGCTCGGCACCTCGCCCAGCACGATCAGCAGGACGAGACCGAAGACGAACCCGGTCACGATCGGTCGCGACAGGAACTCCACCGCCCAGCCGACACGCAGCAGACCGCCGAGGATCATGCCGAGACCCGCACCGATCGCCAGCGCCGAGGTGAGCGCGACCGCACGAGATGCGTCGCCGCCGGCCATTCCCGCGACGAGCGAGCCGGAGAGCACCGACACCGTCGACACCGGTCCTACGACGAGGTGCGGCGACGACCCGAACACGGCGTAGGCGATGAGCGCCAGGGGGATGGCGTAGAGCCCGACCTGCACGGGCACTCCGGCGATGCCGGCGTAGCCGAGCGCCTGGGGCACCGCGAGCGAGGCGACGACGGCACCCGCCAGCACATCGCGGCCGAGGTCGGCCGCCCGATAGGCGCGCAGCCACGACACGATGGGTGCCCATCGCGCTACCGCGGTAGCAGACACCGCTTCGATCACTCCTTGTTCACCGTCCGTTCACCTCAGGATCGGCAACCTAGCCGGACCGGCCCGGTCTTGCCCGGTTCCGGGGCGACCCACGACGCGGTCGGGTCCTCCACGGTAGGCGCACGGCGGTCCGCTAGCCTCGCCGCGACGCACACGACGTCAGCCACCTGAACGCTGCCGAGAGGTCACACCCATGGGCGAGACGACGCGCACGGCGCTCTACGACCGGGTCGCCGCGCTCGGTGCGACGTTCAAGGCCGACGGTGGGTGGTACTGGAGCCGCGACTTCGGCGACTGGCGTTCGGAGTACGACGCCGTCCGCACGACGGCCGGCATCTGGGACGTCTCCGCGCTCGTGAAGTGGGAGTTCCGCGGACCGGACGCCCTCGCCGCGGCCGACTACATCAACACCAATGACATCAGCTCGTCGCAGGTCGGTCAGGTGCGCTACGGCCCGTTCATGAACCCGGACGGCACGATGCTCGATGAGGGCACCGTCTATCGCGTCGGCGAGGACCGCGTGCTCGTCATGATGAACGGTGAGGGCTACGCCGACTACTGGGCCGAACACCTCGCGTCGTACGACGTCACCATCACCAACATCACGCGCGAGATGCCGCACGTCGCGATCCAAGGGCCGCAGGCGCGTGAGATCGTGCAGTCGCTCACCGGCGTCGACATCAGCGGCCTGAAGTACTTCAAGGTGCTCCCCGAGGAGATCACCCTCGGCGGTGCCCGCGGCCTCCTCGCGCGCACCGGCTACTCCGGCGAGCTCGGCTATGAGTTCTTCAGCCACCCTGACGAGATCGGGTCGCTCTACGACGCGGCCATCGACAGAGGCGTCACGCCCTTCGGTGTCAACGCGGTCTACCGCCTTCGCGTCGAGGCCGGCTTCGTCCTCAACGGTGTCGACTACGACCCCGACGTCACCAACCCGATCGACATCGGTCTCGGTCGCTTCGTGCGCCTCGACACCGGTGACTTCATCGGCAAGGACGTGCTCGCGGCGAGCATCGCCGAGGGCCGCAACGCTTACAAGACGTTGCACTTCGACGGCGAGATGCCCGACGAGGTCGCCCCGGTGCTGCTCGGCGGTGAGGAGGTCGGCACCTGGCGCACCGGCTCCGACTCCCCGCTCTACGGCAACATCGGCGGCGCGATCCTGCGCTCCGACATCGCCGTCGACGGCACGCGGGTCGAGGTCGCCGGCGCGGTCGCGACGATCCGGCCGTGGGGTCTCTACGACCCGGAGAAGTCGCGCCCGCGCGCCTGAGGGCCGCTGCTGCCATGGCCACGACGACCACCGACACCTACCGCCGACGGCTGCGCGCCCAGCTGCTCACCTCGGCGAGCGCGACCGATCCGGTCGACGTCGTAGAGCGGAACACGGCCGTGCAGGCGCAGGACACCCGGGGCTTCCGCCTCGCCGTGCGCTCGCGGTCGACGGGGCTGACCGCAGGCGACGTTGAGGCGCGGCTCGCCGACACCGCAGCCTCGTCGTCGACGGGCTCAACCGCGGCACGCTGCACCTCGTGCGCGCGCAGGACCACGGCTGGCTGCACCAGCTCACGGCAGCGCGCCGGCTCTCGAGCCACAAGCGACGCCTCGAGCAGGAGGGCGTGTCGCCCGCGCAGGCCGAGCGCGGCATCGAGGTCATCGAGTCATCGCTGCACACCGAGGGCCTGCTGACCCGGGACCAGCTGCGATCGAGGCTCGACGATGCCGGCGTTCCCACGGCGAGGCAGGCGCTCGTGCACGTGCTCGGCGCCGCGTCCTTGCGTGGCATCTGCGTACGCGGTCCTGTGGTCGGTGGCTCGCACGCGTTCGTCCACGCCGACGACTGGCTCGGGTGCGCCCCAAGATCGACCGTGTCGAGGCGCTGCACCTGCTGGCGTCGCGCTACCTCGCCGGCCACGGCCCAGCCTCCGACCGCGACCTCGCCGGGCGACGACGCCTTCCACGCCGCGGCCCGCGGCCTCTACGAGAGCTTCGGCTTCACCAAGGTCCCCATCGCCGGCTACATCGCCCGCATCTGACGACCAGCACCGTCGATGTGTAACCACAGCGGGCTATACCCCGTCCTGGTTACACATCGACGGGTGCTGGGACGGGGTGCTCGGGGGTCGGGCTGGGGCTAGGTTGCGGGCATGGAGCCTGTGGCAGTGAGCCCGTACTTCGACACGTCGTCGTGGGATCCGCGCGACGTGCTGTCGGGCGGCGCTCGGATGATCCCGATCTCGACACCCCGCGGCGAGTTCCGGGTGTGGACCAAGCGGGTCGGCGCGAACGCCGACATCAAGGTGCTGCTGCTCCACGGTGGCCCCGGCGCGACCGACGAGCTCTACGAGTGCTTCGACACCCACTTCCCCGGCGCGGGGATCGAGTACTACTACTACGACCAGCTCGGGTCCTACCGCAGCGACCAGCCCGACGAGCCGTCGTTGTGGGACCTCGACCGCTTCGTCGACGAGGTCGAGCAGGTGCGGATCGCCCTTGGCCTCGACAGCAGCAACTTCGTGCTGCTCGGTCAGTCGTGGGGCGGTCTGCTCGCGATGGAGTACGCCGTGCACCACCAGGAACACCTCAAGGGCCTCGTCATCTCCAACATGATGTCGAGCTCGCGGCGCTACAACGAGTTCGCCGACAACGTCCTCATGCCCACGATGGACCAGGGCGTGCTGGCCGAGATCAAGAACTTCGAAGCGACCGGCACGACCGAGGACCCGCGCTACGAGGAGCTCCTCATGGAGCACCACTATCGCCTCCACGTCTGCCGCCTCCCGCTCGACGAGTGGCCCGATCCCGTGATGCGCTACTTCGCGCACATCAACCCCGCGATCTACGTCCCCATGCAGGGACCGAGCGAGCTCGGCATGAGCGGCACGCTCGAGGACTGGGACCGCAGCCAGGACCTCCAGCACATCGCGACGCCTACCCTGGTCATCGGCGCAGCGCACGACACGATGGATCCGGAGCACATGCGCTGGATGTCCGAGCAGCTCCCCCACGGCAGCTATCTGCACTGCCCCCACGGCAGCCACCTCGCGCAGTTCGACGACCCCGACCACTACTTCCCCGGGCTCATCACCTGGCTCCACGCGCTCTGAGCGTCATCGACGCCTCGTGCCGACGGCGTCCGCCACGTGGACCCGCGAACTATGTGCGCAAGACGTGCGCAACCGCGCCGTCACCACAGAGCTCGGTGTCGCACACGCCGCGCCCACGGACGCGTGCGTCGGGCGCCGACGGGGGGCCGGGTTACCGTGGGATCCGGACACGATCGAGGGACGTGAGCATGCGGCGTACGACGACGACCCAGGCGAGGAGGGCGCTGCCGACGACGCTGGCAGCAGCGGCGCTGCTCACCCTGCTCGCGCCCGTCGCCCCCGCCTCCGCAGCGGCGGTGCCGACGGCCGCATCCACGCGCAGCTCGATCACGGTCGCCGCGAGCACCGTCGCGCCCAGCACCGTGCGGGCGACCGTGGTCGGCCTGGCCCCGGCCGTCCCCGGTGTACGCCGGTTCGCGATCCCGTCGAGCACCCGGCAGGTCATCGTCGTGACCGCCTCCTCGTGGAGCAGCAGGGTCGCCACGCTGACCCTGTGGCGTCGCTCCGGATCGGGTTGGCACGCGGTCCTCCGCTGGCCGGCGCGACTGGGCTACAGCGGTCTCGTCGTCGGCACTCAGCGCAAGCAGGACTCCGGCAAGACGCCGGCCGGCAGCTACACCATCACCCAGGCCTTCGGCCGCCGCGCAAACCCCGGCACCACGATCTCCTACGCGAAGGTCAGCGACGACCACTGGTGGGTCGAAGACCGACGCTCGGCCTACTACAACCAGATGCGTCTCGGCAGCCGCGGCGGGTTCGCCCTGCGCACCTCGGGCTTCAACTCCAGCGAGCGCCTCGCCCGGATGGGCACGCAGTACGACTATGCCGCGGTCGTCGACTTCAACCGACCGCACCCCGTGGTCGGCCGTGGTGCCGGCATCTTCCTGCACGCCTTCGGCACCGGCTCCACGGCCGGCTGCGTCTCCGTCTCGTGGTCGCACATGCGTCAGGTGCTGCAGTGGCTCAATGCCCGCGACCACCCGCGGATCGTCATCGGCACCCGGGCCTGGCTCGCCGCCTGACCCGCCTGACCCGCGTGACCGCCGAGCGATCACTCGGGCTTCGTCGCGCGATCAGCCCTGCGAGCGCTCGAGCCGCTCGAGGTCGATGACGAGACGGCGCCCAGGCCAGGTGAGGAACGCCACCGACGCCACGAAGAGGCCGACCACGGCCATCACGACGACGGCGAAGGCCGGACTCCACGTGGTGGCGACGAAGCCGACGACGAAGTAGCCCAGGAACGTCAGCAGGGCGAAGCCCGCCGCTGCGATGCCGACCACCGCCCCGCGCTGCTCGTTGGCCGTGAACAGCGTCGTGAACGTCATGATGGGTACGAGGAACGCCTGAGCCATGCCCGAGAGCGTCCAGAGCACGACGATCACCACGACCGGCGGCTCGAGCCCGGTCACGAGCAGCGGCAGACTCATCGCGATCGCCAGCGGCAGCACCAGGTCGAGCTGGTCGCGAGGCGCGCGACGACCCACGAGGAACGCACCGATGGCAGCGCCGGTCACGACGGAGGCCATGAGCAGACCACCCCAGCCGTCGGTCTCGCCCTGATCTCGGACATAGGCCAGCGCGACCGCCTCGGGTGCCACGAGCGGCAGTGCCATGCCCCAGCCGAGCAGCACGAGGGCGCGCCGCGACCGGTCGGCCATGAGCAGCGTCCAGCCTCGCCCGAGGTCACCGAAGAGATCCCGGATCGACTCCGCCGCCTCCTGTGTCGCCGGTCGCGGCTTGAGGTAGACCAGCAGGATGAAGAACGACACGACGAAGGACAGGGCATCGAGGAAGAGCGCCACGCGCGCGCTCGTCAGCTGCACGATGACGCCGCCGACCACCAGGCCGATGGCCTGGTTGGCCAGGCTCAGTGACCGTGAGAGCCCCGCGCCGTAGGTCACCAGCCCGACCGCACCCAGGACGTCGGGCGTCGTGGCCGCGCGGGCCGAGGCGAACACCGGGGTCCCGGTCTCCGCCAGGAGCAGCAGCGCGAACAGGATCCACAACGGAGTGTCCGGCAGCGACACCAGCGCCAGGATCGCGATGACCAACGCACGGAGCAGGTCGGCACCGAGCATGAGCGTGCGCCGCGAATAGCGGTCGGCCAACGGACTGAGCAGCGCGCTGCCGAAGAACGACGGCACGATCGAGACCGCGAACGTCGCAGCAGCAAGCAGGACCGAGCCGGTGTGCGAGAGCACGAGGAGCGCCAGAGCCACGCGGGCGATCTGGTCGCCTGCCTCGCTCGCGACCTGAGCCAGGACCATGCCGCGGTATTCGCGCACGCCGAGAACGTCGCGCAGCCCGACCCTCGGACGTGCGCGCGACACCTGCTCCTCGGACGAACGCCCGCCTTCTGAGTGCTCCCCTGAAGAACCGTGCTCGCCGGAGGAGCCGTGCTCCTCGGACAGATCAGTCACGCGTAGAACACCCTCTCCACTACCCCCCGTGCCCGCCGCGTGAT
>JANXWJ010000163.1 GCA_025351185.1 Candidatus Nanopelagicales bacterium | reverse complement strand
AGGGCATCTGGTACGACTCCTACTGGGGGGTGGCTGCGATCCACGTGGCCTTCCAGATGGGGTTCGCGACCTTCGTGCTCAGCAACTTCATGAAGGCGCTCCCCACCGAGCTCACCGAGGCCGCCCTCGTCGACGGCGCATCGGTGTGGACGCAGTACCGCAAGATCATCCTGCCCCTGTGCCGACCTGCCCTCGCGGCCCTCGGCGTGCTCATGACCACGTGGATCTACAACGACTTCCTCTGGGCCCTGGTGCTCATGAGCACCGGGGCGAAACGTCCGATCACCGCGGCCCTGAACAACCTCAAGGGCGAGTACTTCACCGACCTCAACCTGCTGGCGGCGGGCGCGATGATGGCGGCGATCCCGACGCTCATCGTGTTCTTCGTCTTGCAGAAGCAGTTCGTGGGAGGCCTGACCGTGGGAGCGACGAAGGGCTGACCTGCGCACGTCGCGTGCTTGTGGGACAGGTAGTGGTGCGTCGCGTGGTTGCCCGGTGCCGCTGTCGCGGAGACGGTGGTGGGCGGTCGCCCGGACACCGGGCGAATCGCCGTAGGATCGCGGGCATGGGCGATCCCAGGACGGCACCCGCGTGAGCGAGTTCCTCGTCAACCTCGGTGTCGTCGTCGCCTTCACCCTCGTCGGTGGATTCTTCGCCGCCGCCGAGATCGCGCTGGTCTCCCTGCGCGAGAGCCAGATCCATCGGCTCGTCGTCGAGCGGGGGAGGCGCGGCGAGAAGCTGGCAGAGCTGACGTCAGATCCCAACCGCTTCCTGGCCGCCGTGCAGCTCGCGGTCACGACCGCCGCCTTCCTCTCCGCCGGCTTCGGTGCCTCGCAGATGTCGCCGCAGGTGGCACCGCTGCTCGTCGACCTCGGGCTGTCGCCAGGCGTGGCCGACGCGACAGCCTTCGTGCTGGTGACGCTGCTCCTCGTCTTCATCTCCCTCGTGCTCGGCGAGCTCACCCCTAAGCGCATCGCCCTGCAGCGGGCCGAGGGGATCGCTGTGGCCACCGCAGGTCTCATCGACTGGCTGGCACGCATCACGCGGCCCTTCATCTGGCTGCTGTCGAAGTCGACCGACCTCCTCGTCCGGGCCGTGGGCGGTGACCCCAATGCCAACAGGGAGCTGATCAGCGAGGACGAGCTCCGAGGGATCCTGGCCTCGCAGGAGAGCCTCACCCCGCAGGAGCGAGAACTCATCGACGACGTGTTCAACGCCGGTGAGCGCGAGCTGCGCGAGGTGATGGTGCCGCGCACGGAGGTCGACTTCCTCGACGCGACGCTGCCGGCGTACAAGGCCGCGCGCACCGTGTCGGACATGCCGCACTCGCGCTATCCCGTCTATCGCGGCTCGCAGGACGACATCGTGGGCTTCGTGCACATCCGCGACATCCTCGACCCCGACGTCGCCGACCGTGGGATCCGCATCGAGGACCTCTGCCGTGAGGTGCTCGCCCTGCCGGGCAGCAAGCGCGTGCTGCCCGCGATGTTCGAGATGCGTTCTGCGGGAGCACATCTCGCGATCGTGGTCGATGAGTACGGCGGAACGGCAGGCATCGTGACCCTTGAGGACCTCGTCGAGGAGCTCGTCGGGGACATCCGCGACGAATACGACGCGGCGGAGCCCGCACCACGTCCGACCGGTGCCGATCTCGAGGTCGACGGCCTGATGAACCTCGACGATTTCGGGGAGGAGGCGGGGGTCGAGCTGCCGGAAGGGCCGTATGAGACGGTGGCCGGCTACGTCGTCGCCACTCTCGGTCGACTGCCCGTGGTGGGTGAGTCCGTGGAGCACGACGGCCATGTGCTCACGGTCATCGAGCTCGATGGGCGGCGAGCCTCGCGCATCCGGCTCACGACGGTGTCGACAACCGGGTCGACGGACAGCGACGTCGCGGTGGGAGAATCGCCTGCATGAGCACCCCGCCCCGCGTCCTGTCCGGGATCCAGCCGACCGCTGGGTCCTTCCAGCTCGGCAACTATCTCGGGGCCGTGCGCAACTGGGTGGCGCTCCAGGAGGGCAACGACGCCTACTACATGGTCGTCGACCTGCACGCCATCACCGTCGAGCAGGACCCGGCCGAGCTCCGCGACAACATCCGCCTGGCCTATGCCCAGATCATCGCCGCGGGCGTCGACCCCTCGACCTCGACGCTGTTCGTGCAGAGCCACGTGCCCGAGCACGCCCAGCTCGGCTGGGTCATGCAGTGCATCACCGGATTCGGCGAGGCGTCGCGGATGACGCAGTTCAAGGACAAGTCCGCGCGCAACGGCTCCGACCACGCGTCGGTCGGGCTCTTCACCTATCCGATCCTGCAGGTGGCCGACATCCTGGTCTATCAGGCCGACGGGGTCCCGGTCGGTGAGGACCAGCGCCAGCACGTCGAGCTCACCCGTGACCTGGCGCAGCGTTTCAACAACCGCTACGGCCCGACGTTCACCGTGCCGAAGGCCCTGATCGTCAAGGAGACGGCGAAGATCTTCGACCTGCAGGACCCGACCGCGAAGATGAGCAAGTCGATGCCGCACGGTGCGGTGTTCCTGCTCGACGACCCGGAGGTCATCACCAAGCGGATCAAGTCGGCGGTCACCGACAGCGAGACCGAGGTCCGCTTCGACCCGGAGAGCAAGCCGGGTGTGTCCAACCTGCTCACGATCCTGGCGACGCTCACCGACCGCGACGTCCACACGGTCGTCACGGACTACGACGGGAAGGGCTACGGCGCGCTCAAGAGCGACACCGCCGATGCCGTCGTGGAATTCGCCGAGCCGTTCGCCGCCCGGGTGCGTGAGCTCATGTCGGACCCCGCCGAGCTGCACCGGCTCATGACCGAGGGCTCGGCGAAGGCACGTGAGGTCGCGTCGCACACTCTCGCGACGGCCTACGACCGTCTCGGTCTGATCGCGGCCGGCGGGTGAGCGGCTCCAGCCTCATCGGGGTCGCGATCGCGATCCCCGAACCGTGGGGCGCCGAGCTCGAGGGCTGGCGCGCGTCGTTCGGCGACCCGCAGGCCTCGGCCATCCCGGCTCACGTCACGCTGCTCCCGCCGACGAAGGTGCCTGACGACGAGATCGCCGGTGTGCAGACGCATCTCGCGGGTGCGGCCGCCGATGTGGTGCCGTTCCCAGTGCTGCTGCGTGGCACCGGGACCTTCCGTCCGGTCTCCCCGGTGGTGTTCGTCTCGCTCGCGAGCGGGATCGCGGGCTGCGAGGCACTCGAGCAGCGGGTGCGTTCAGGACCGCTCGCTCGTGAGCTCGAGTTTGCTTATCATCCGCACGTCACCGTGGCCCACGACCTGCCCGACCCGGTTCTCGACGGCGCCTTCGAGGCGCTCGCGGCATTCGAGGCGTCGTTCACCGTCGAGGACTTCGTGCTCTACGTCCACGTCGACGGCGCCTGGACCCCGCGCTCGTCCTTCCACCTCCGCGGCTGACCGGTCCCGATGAGCTCGTGCGGGGTCAGGAGGGTCGTGCGGGCGGCCGGATGACCCGGACGTTGCCCCCGGCTGAGGGCGCGGCAGCTGGGGGCACGACGGGTGGTGCCGCCTCGGGCATCGCCGGTGCCGAGACGGCCGCGACTACGGGTACCGGACCGGTCGTATCGTCAGGGTCGACGAGGATGGGCACGGGGACAGAGACGTCGGGGACCGTGACATCAGGGACCGTGTGGTCAAGCACCGGGACATCGGGGACCGGAACGGGGACCGGTACGTCAGGGACCGGTACGTCAGGGACCGGTACGTCAGGGACCGGTACGTCAGGGACCGGTACGTCAGGGACCGGTACGTCAGGGACCGGT
>JANXWJ010000236.1 GCA_025351185.1 Candidatus Nanopelagicales bacterium | reverse complement strand
GCGATCGCCTTGTACGGCGCAAGCCGATCCCACGGGAAGTCGGGGAGCCGGTCGGCGAGACGGGCCATGAATCCCTCTGAGTGGTCATGACGACGCGTCGCCACCTCGAAGGGCGACGGCGCGGCATCGGTGTTCGCGGATGCTGGCCCGCACAGGCGGTCCGGCGTCCAGGACCGGGTCAGTGACCCTCGTGCTCCTGCGGCTCGAGGCTGACCACGATCGCTGCGTCCTTGGCGATGAGGCCGTGCTTGGCCGCGCCACCCGGTGAGCCGAGCTCGTCGAAGAACTCCGCGTTCGCCGCGGTGTAGTCCTTCCACTGGGTGGGCACGTCGTCCTCGTAGAAGATGGCCTCGACGGGGCAGACGGGCTCACATGCACCACAGTCGACGCACTCGTCTGGGTGGATGTAGAGCATCCGGTCGCCCTCGTAGATGCAGTCGACGGGGCATTCCTCGACGCAGGCCTTGTCCTTGAGGTCGACGCACGGCTGCGCGATGACGTAGGTCACGGACGGATCCTCCCGATCCACGAGCTGATGGGGTGGCCCGCGGTTGCGGACCGGTGCTGGTCGTGCGGTGTCGCCTGGTCGTTCCTCGTGCCTGTCGTGCATCGAGCCGGCGCTGTGTCGAGCCGGTCGTGCGCCGTGCGCCACCTGTCTGGCGCTCGGCGCCACCGTAGCCTGGCACGGTCCGACCTAGTATCGCGACAACACCGAACCACTGCAGCGAGGGGTCCGCTCGTGTCGTCCCGCGAGGCTGAACCCGGAGCGCCACGAGGCGCCCGACCTGCCGCGCTCCTCGTCGTCCGCATCACGCCGGTCGACGTCGGTCGGCGGGTCTCGGTGCGTCATCGCTATGACGCCAGCACCCTCACCGATGTCGTCGGGCGGCTGCTCACGTGGGACGACGACGTGCTGCGCATCGAGCGTCGCGACGGCAGTGTCGCCGAGGTCGCCGAAGCCGATCTGGTCGCCGCGAAGGTCGTGCCCGACCCGCCTGCACCCCGACCGGCTCGACCCGATCCCGGCGGGACACGCCGGGGTGGGTGACTGGCCACGACGGGCTAGGTGGCGCAGGATCGGGGTGTGAGTGCAGCCTCGCGGGAGCGCTTCGCCGACATCGTCCGAGCCGGCGGAGCCGCGGGTGACCCCGCCGACGTCCGGCTCGACCGTGCCCTGCTCATGCTCTCGGCCGAGACGCAGCCCGACGACGAGGTCTCGGGCAGCGGTCTCGACGAGGTCGAGCGCCGCTGGCTCGCGGAGCTCGACGATCTGGCGGAGTCCGTGCCCGCCGACGGCCGCGACGACAGTCGGCTGCGCGCCGTGCTCGGTGGCTTCCAGGGCGCGTCGTCGGACTACACCCTCCTCGAGTCGAGCCTGCTGCCCGACGTCCTGCGCCGCCGCCGGGGTCTGCCGATCCTGCTGTCGACCGTCTGGACCGAGGTCGCCCGTCGCGCGGGCGTCCCGGCCTACGGTGTCGGGCTTCCCGGCCACTTCGTCGTCGGGGTCGGCGATCCCGAAGGTGTGCGGGTGCTCGTCGACCCGTGGTCGGGTGGACGTCTGCTCCCCTACGACCGAGCCCGCGACATCGCTGCGGAGACCGGACGCTCGCTCAAGCCCGAGCATCTGCGCCCGCACGATCCCATCGACACGATCAACCGGGTGCTCGGCAACATCCGCGCCTGGGCCTCGACTCCCGAGCGGTCGAGGCACCGCGTCTGGTCCGCGGAGCTCGGGCTGCTGCTGCCGCGGCACGATCTCGGCCTGCGTCGGGAGTACGGCGAGGCCCTCATCGCCGTCGGTCGCTACGTCGAGGCATCGCGCCTCCTCGAGGACTACGCCGACCTCGTCGCCCGCCCGATGCCGCTCGAGGCCGAGCAGGCCCGACGCATCGCCCGACAGGCTCGCGCCCGCCTCAACTGACCGCCCACTACGGCAAGGAGTGGTGAGGGGCCCGCTGAATGCCTCCCGCGTCCTTGCGACGCAGGCGCAGTGATCGTGCCACCGTGCGCACCGTCTCGGCGTTGAACGGCAGCGCTCCACCGAGCCAGTCCTCCTCGGTCGGCGCCGTCGCTGCGAGGACTTCCTCGAGCACGCTGAGCACGACCGCGTCGCGCAGACCGATCGTCGCCCCGAATGCCAGCAAGCGCCGACGGGAGAACCCGCGGTTCGTCCCAGCGATCGTGAGCGCAGCAGTGCTGTCGCCGTACGGGAGCGTGGTCGGGAGGTCGTACGCCGGCGCGACCTGCCATTCACCGTTCTCCGCGACGATGGAGAGGTTCTTCGCGTGGAGGTCCCCGTTGCCGGTGAGCCAGGCGAAGCAGAACTGGCGTTAGATCTCACGCAACGCGAGCAGCCGCGCTGCGCAGTGGTGTGCGAGGGCATCTGCGACGTGCTCGGAGCTGACCATGTACTTGTCGGCGGGGTAGATGCCCAGCACTTGCGCGGCGTCCTCGACGGCTAACGGCCTCGCCGACCCGTCGGGCATGCTCACCCGGTCGAAGCGCTCGACGAGCAGGCCTGGTCTGTCCGTTGCGTCGTGAACGACACGCGCGCCGACCACGGGGAATCGGGCACGACGTGCCAGGCCGAGGAAGTAGGCCTCGTTCTCCACCACGTGCGGGAACTCCGGGGAGTCGATCTTGAGGATGTACCGCCGGCCCGCCCGAGAAACAGGGACGGACAGCACCCGGGCCGAGGCCTTGTCCTGCACGCCTGCCAGAGCGACAGGGTCCACGACGCCCGATTCTCCGAGCACATCGCTGAACCGCACCTCGTTGAAGTTCCGCTTGACCTCGACCAGGGTTCGTGGCTACTGCAGCCCGGCGCCCTGCGCCACGACACGGACGTCGCCGACCGTGTCCGATCCGACCGCCAGCAGTAGTGACAGGTCGTCGTCCGCGGATGTCTTCACCGCCCGGCGCAGGCTCCAGAGTCGGCGGCCCTCGGGAAGCAGGCCGGCGAAGAACGGAGGCACCGCACCCGCGGGGAGGATGCTCGGCTCATCGGAGAGCGGCAGGGTCGTGGCTACCGCCGCGCCTCCTGAACTCAGGTAGTCGTCGAGGTAGCGGAACTCGATCCCGTGGTCCGTACGGCGCAGGCGCGCCGCGAGAACGGCCCCCTTGTACACATCAGCACCCGGTGTCGACGTGGGGTCGGGACCGCCCGAGGCCGTCACCGTGCTCATCCTGCGGCCCGCACTTCGGCCCGCAGGTCGAGCCCCAGAGCCTCGAGCACCGCGAGAACCTTGTCCATCCGCGCGGTTGTCTTGCCGTGTTCGAGGTTGCGCACGAAGCGGATCGAGGTCCCCGAGAGCTCGGCGAGCTCCTGCTGACCTAGCTTGAGCGCGACTCGGCGTGAGCGCACGTCCTGCGCGATCCGGGTCGCCGCCTGCGCCGCTGCCCCCATGGTGCTGCCTCCGTAACCGGCACGATCGTGGCGCTATCACCCTCGTGAGCCCCCGGTGGACCTCACTATGCCATATACCGGCACGATCATGCCGGTTATCGCCGCGAGTCACTCGTCAGCGGTTTGCCGCACGGTCGACCGGCACGATCGTGCCGGTTTTCAGTGACAGATCAGCCGCTGCCGGCTGAGGCCCGGGTTGTCCATGAAAGGGCAGCCCGTTTGAGCCACGAAATCGTCTCGCCATGTGGAGCGATCTGTCCCACTCA
>JANXWJ010000228.1 GCA_025351185.1 Candidatus Nanopelagicales bacterium | reverse complement strand
AGGCCGCCCTTGACGACCTCGATGACGGTGCCGGTGACGACGCCGTCCTCTTCCTTGATCTTCTCGATCGTGCCCCAGGCGCGCTCGTACTGCGCACGCTTCTTGGACAGGATCAGACGACCTTCCTTGTCCTCCTTCTGGAGGACCAGGGCCTCGATCTGGTCACCCACCTTGACGACCTCGTTGGGGTCGACGTCGTGCTTGATCGACAGCTCACGGGAGGGGATGACGCCCTCGGTCTTGTAACCGATGTCGAGGAGAACCTCGTCACGGTCGACCTTGACGATGGTGCCCTCGACGATGTCGCCGTCGTTGAAGTACTTGATGGTCTCGTCGACAGCGGCGGCGAAAGCCTCGGCATCGCCGATGTCGTTGACCGCGATCTGGAACTTCGCGGGTGTGTCGATGGTGGCAGTCATGGAGTAAGGAGCTCCGGTGGATGGGTGTCGTGACGGGTGCGACGGCGGGCCCTGATCATGCGGCGCGTTCCACGCAGCGAGCAGGTGCGCTCGAAGCGGTGGGTCACGACGGACGACATGCGCGTGCCTGCTAGGTCTGAGGTGCGCGCAGGCCCGCGACGCACCCGCCAGGATACGGACGTGGCAGATCAAGGGTCAAACCGCGTCGGTCGTGCTCAGCTGGACGCGGAGTCCTCCGTACGCGCCTCGCGAGCCTGGTGGGACGCCGAGGCGCCCTCCTACGCGCTCGAGCACGGCGCCTTCCTCGGCGATGATCGTGACGGAGCCGACCTGATCTGGGGGCCGGAGGGCTGGACCGAGGCCGAGCTGAGGCTGCTCGGGCCGGTCTCGGGTCGCCGAGTGCTCGAGGTGGGCGCTGGTGGCGCCCAGGGCGCCCGTTGGCTCGCCGGCCAGGGTGCCGAGGCCGTGGCCCTCGACGTCAGCCACGCGATGCTGGCGCACTCCCTCGGCCGCACCCCCGCTGTCTCCCTCGTGCAGGCCGACGCCGGGCGGCTGCCCTTCGCGGACGCCGCGTTCGACGTGGCGTGCTCGGCGTACGGCGCCCTTCCCTTCGTGGCCCATGCCGAGGCTGTCTTCGCCGAGGTCGCGCGGATCCTGCGGCCCGGTGGTCGTTGGGTCTTCTCGGTCACCCACCCGGTGCGCTGGGCATTCCCAGACGCGCCCGGGCCGGCCGGTCTGGTCGCCGACCGCTCCTACTTCGACCGGACGCCCTACGTCGAACGCGACGAGGACGGGACCCCCTCCTACGTCGAGCACCACCGGACCCTCGGCGACACGGTCCGGGCGCTCGTGTCGGCTGGGCTGGTCGTCGATGACCTTGTCGAGCCCGAGTGGCCCGAGCGCAACAAGGCGGTGTGGGGCGGTTGGTCGCCGCTGCGCGGCCGGATCCTGCCGGGCACGGCGATCTGGGTGACGCGCAAGGACTGAGCCCGTCCGGATCGTGCCTCGGGAGCGTCGTGCGCGGAACGCGAGCGATTCGTGCGCCGCGGTGAACGCCCAGATGGAGCACTGCGGTTGAGGCCCCATCTCGGCCAGAGTCGATAACTCTGGAGTGAGGCACGGAGTCGTGTCGATGCTCGTGGTGGGCGTCGTCTCGGCCGGGGTCGTGTCGGCCCCCGCGCCATTGCCTGCCCGCCCCGATCGTGATCGGTCAGCAGCCACGACCGCTTCGGCGTCGGCACCCGCGGCCTCGCTAGCACGGACCTGCGGTGCCGAGCCGACGGACGCTGCCGGATGGCAACGGATGTGGGACTCGCAGTCGGGCACATGGGCCGGCGGCGACGGAGCCTCGAGCACGCGCCTGCCCGACGGTCGGCTGGTCTGGCTCTTCGGTGACACGTTCGTCGGCGGTGTCGATGCGGCTGGTCGTCGGGCGCCCGGGACGCGGCTGGTGCGCAACAGCGTCGCCGTCACCAACGGCACCTGCATCGACGTGCTCCCCACCGCCCACGACGCGTTGCCGGGTCGGGCGGGGTCCTGGCTCTGGCCGACCCACGCGGTCGTGACCGGTAGCACCGGATCCCAGACGCGAGTCGAGGTGTTCGCCCAGCGGGTCAGCCGCACGGGCACCAGGCCGTGGGACTTCCACCGCAGCGGGACCGCAGTTGTGTCTGTGACCATGGCGACACACGGTGCTCCGGTTGTGAGCGCGGTTCGCGACCTGCCGTCGTCCGAGGTGCTCTGGGGCGCTGCCGTGCTGACCGAAGGCGCTACCACGTGGGTATACGGCACGAGAACCTCGTCGCAGCCGCTCGTGTTCGGTCGCGACCTGCTGTTGGCCCACGCACCGACCGCGACCGTGGGAGACGTCCGCACCTGGACCTACCGCACGTCCCGAGGCTGGTCGTCTCGTGCGAGCAGCGCGGCCGTCGTGCGACCAGCACGCGACGGCGTCTCGACCGTGCCGTCTGTCGCGCGGGTGGGGATGTCGTACGTCGTGGTCACCAAGCCGGACGAGTTCCTTGGTGACGACGTCGACGCCCTCGCATCACGGCACCCCTGGGGTCCCTGGATCGAGCACCAGCTCTTCCGCGCACCGTCGACGAGCCGCGCTATTCACCGTGCCTGGTGGCCGCGCCCAACGGCCGCAGCACCGTCGTGGTGGTGAGCCGGACGACCACGTCTCTCGATCTGCTCGCGCGGGATGCCTGGCGGGCACGTCCGACGTTCACGGACGCGCACCTGCCCGGGTGACGCTCAGACGTCGTCGTCGGAGCGGCGGAGCAGCAGGATTCCTGGGACCAGAAGCACCAGACCGCCAACGAGTGACACGACCGGCAAGATGTTGGCGACAAGATTGAGCTTGCTCGAGTTGGTCTTCGCCTCGGCGACGGAGTCGGTGACCTCCTGGTCGGTGAACCCGATGGTGCCGTCGAGCAGCACGAGCCCGTCCGTGCCATCGGCGTTCTTCAGCCATTGCTTCACGGTGCTCGACCCCTTCACGACCTGACCGGTGAGCGGCTCGGCGTACATCACCGTGTCGTTCTGATACATGATCGTCGCGTCACCCTGCTTGCCGATGTCGGTGGCGGGGATCTTCTGCTCGTACTTGTAGGTGCCGAGGCCGAGGACCGCTTCCTCGCCAACGAACTCAGCTGGTGCGCCCTTCATGATGGACGAGTCGAAAACGTTGTAGGTCTTCTTCTCCGAGAAGAACGGCATCTTCAGGGGCATCTGGGTGTCCGTGCCGATCATGTCGGCGGAGATCGGCGTGCCACCCACGTTGGTCCCCTGGGTCGCGACCAGCACGTTGGTGGTGCGGTCGAAGGCATAGCGCTCCGGGCTCGCCGGGAGAAACGGGGTTCCGGCGCTGTTGGACTTCATGCTGATGACGCTGATGGTGTCGTAGACGCCTATGTTGCCGCCGGCCTGCTGCGAGGCAGCGACGTCGGCCTTGGTGCGCCGGGTGCTGAGGAGATCGACGTTCTGCTTCTCCGTGCCGGTCGCGAGGTCCACGACCGTCGCCACGGTCCCAGAGGAGTTCGATGTGTTGCTCGGGTCCAGGTCGAGCGGCGCCACCGCCAGCTTGGGCACGGCATAGAACTTGAGCATCGGCGCCAGGACAAGGAGCGCCACCCCCAGGCCGATGAGGACGAGACCCAGACCTCGACGCATGCTTTTCCTTCCAGCGAAACCTTGCGATGACGGCCGAACGGTAGCCGATAAGTGACTGGCGGGTAACTAGTCGACCCTTTCCCGTAACCTGCGTGTCGTCCCGACGTGCCCGAGCGACCCCGACCGCACGACCAACGTAGCTGGAGGCGACGTGGCCACCACGGAGCGCAACCTCTCTCCGGTGACGACAGGGGACGTCGACGACCATCGACGAGAAATGTCCGGCGGGAAACACTTTGCCGCGCTGGACGGCTACCGCGCGCTGGCGGCATTCATGGTCGTCGTGACCCACGTCGCCTACAGCACGGGGATGGTGGTCTCGGGAACCGTCGGTCACATCCTCGGCCGCTTCGACTTCGGTGTGCCGCTGTTCTTCCTCATGTCGGGCTTCTTGCTCTATCGACCGTGGGTGCGCGCCGCGATCGAGGGTCGGCCGCGTCCGCGCCATAGGCGCTACGCGCTGCGCAGGGTCGCCCGTATCCTTCCCCTCTACTGGCTGGTCGTGGCGGTGACGCTGCGCTTCCTGCCGGAGATCCAGCCGGTCTCGCCCGGGCAGTGGTGGCGGCACCTGCTCGCGCTACAGATCTATCAGCCCAGCGGCGCCGCCGAGGGGTTGAGTCAGACCTGGAGCCTCTGCACCGAGATCACGTTCTACATCGCACTGCCGTTCCTCGGGATGCTGGCGCTCGGCCGCAAACAACGCTGTGAGGCCTCGATGATGCGCCGACAGACTGCACTCCTCTCGGCCATGGTCGTCGTGGCGCTGGTCTACAACACACTGAAAGTCACGACCGACGTCCTGCCGTTCTCGTCCGGCTACTGGCTCCCTGCCTATCTAGACTGGTTCGCGGCAGGCATGGCTCTCGCGCTCATCGAGGTGCGATCTCGCCAGCCGCGTCCGCCTCAGTTCGTGCGCTTTGCTGTCGTTGCAGGTCGTGATCAGATCGCGTCGCTCGTCATCGCACTCGCCTTGTTCGCAGTCGTGATCACGCCGATCGGCGGCTCCTATGACTTCACGCCGACAGGTGCCTGGGAGACGATGATCAAGCACTGGCTCTACCTCGGGGCAGCCTTCTTCCTGCTTCTCCCTGCGATCGTCGGGGAGGGTGGCGGTCTTGCCGCCCAGCTGTCGCGGAGCGGGCCTCGACGGCTGGGTCTGATCTCCTACGGCATCTTCCTGTGGCACCTCACGCTGCTCCGCCTCCTCGCCCCGGCGCTCGGTATCAACTACTTCAGCGGGGGCGCACTGGTGTTGCTCGCCGTGCTGGTGCCGATCACGGTGGCGATCTCCGCAGTCACTTATCGCTGGGTCGAACGCCCCGTACAACGCTGGGCGCACCGATTCTGAGCCCAGCCGCGAACACCGCGCCCACGACGACACCCGTCCCGACCGACACCATCACAGCCGCGGCTGCCTGCCATGGATCAGCCCAGACGGTCCCGGCCGGCCATGGGGCAACCACCGCAGTGGTAGTGGCTACAAGTACCCCAGTCCCCGCCACCATGGCTGCCGAACCTCGTTGGCGAACGAGGAGGAAGGCGGCGAGCGCGGCGCACGTGCCCGCCGCCCCGAGAGTCGCGAGCGCGACCACGGTCAGGATCATGAGGCGCGTGCCCGCAGGCACGGCGGACCGGCGCTCGACAGGTTCCAGGAACCTGCGACGGGACGGCAGCAGCGCGAGCGCGACGAGCAGCAACGCCGCTGCTCCCCCGGCGAGCAGTGCGGAGCGGTAGGGGCGATCTGGTGCGAAGTCGATCTCGACGATGCCGCTGAGGCCTGCTGGCACCAGCCATGCCTGGCGCCAGCCGTCGACGCGGAGAGGCTCGAGGTCAACGCCGCCCAACGTTGCGACCCAACCAGCGTTGGCGTTCTCGGCGAGTTCGAGCGTGCGGACTTCGGGCGACAGCGGGACGGCGACGGTTCGCACATTGGCGCTCCACGACGTAACGGTCGGTTGTGCCAGTGTCGCGACTCCGCTGCTCCCCGCCCACACCACGGATGTCACGTCGAAGGTGGGGACGGGAGCCGCGAGAAGTCGGTGAACCCCTGGAGAGAGTGATGCCTGGGTGCACGACGTTGCCGTGGCCGGAACGCCGTCCAGGACTTCGCCGATCGTGGTGGAAAGCGAGGTCGGCACCCCTGCCGCGCCGTCCACGGAGATCGACGGACCCGATCCGCACGGCAGTGTCACGGCCCGTGTCCGGTCGATCTCCTGGCGCAGGGAGTCGGCCTCCCCCAGCGAGAGATCGCTGATCCCGACGGGCAGTACGGTGCTGCGCCCCAACGCCGAGTCGTAGCTCAGGACGGGCTGGGACGTGATCACCGTGAGCTCGATACGCGATGTCAGAGTCGCCGGGAAGCGCAGGAAGCCCCGGTCGTCGCTGATAGCTGTGAAGTGCTGGTCGCCCACGCCCACGGACGCAGCCAGCGGTCGTGACGCGCCCAGACCTGCGTTCTCGATCACGCGCACATACGAGACGCGTACCGGGCGCGGCAGCGCGATACTCAGGGTCGGTCGCCTGTCACCCGTGTCCGCGACCCACGCCGTCCACGGGTCGCCGTCGATCGCTGCCTGGGCTCGGGCGGCGGGGTCGGCGACCCAGGTGCTGCTCGCGGAAGCGATGGCGGCAGCTCCCGTGGGCTGCAGGAGGTCGTCGAGGGCCTGGCCCGGGCGCGGCTGAGCGGTCAGATGCAGGTCACCGGTGACACCGAGCGTGTCGACCGTGCGGTCCAGTCCGCGGGCTTCCTCCCCGGACCGCCCGAGCGACGGGAGGCAGACCGTGGGATAGCGCACGACGCAGGGCGAACGGGTGCCACCACGGACAGAGAGGGCCAGTGCCTCATCCGTTCCTCGGCTGGCGGGGAGGCGCAACGACCGCCGGCTGTCGACCCCGGCGAGCGCCACCTCCGTGATCCCGACACCGATGCCCGACGGCGCGTCGACTGAAGTCAGCGTGAGTCGTAGCCGACGAGTCGTCCCCAGGTCGGCAGGAAGCACCACGGGTGCAGCAGGGAGGCCAACCGGCAGCTCTCTCTCCTGGGTGTCAGTGGTGATCCGGAGGACGGTGCTGCCTGAGGGCACCGGGGCTGTCGTGGCGAGCCGGACAACGGCGCCACCGACGTCCATGGGAGACGACCGCTGGATCTGCCACCACGGGTCTCCGCGGTCGAAGGGTCTCGGGAACCAGGCCGTGGTGCTGACTCCGTCGACGGCGTTCCAAGGACCCGACGCCGGGTCCAGCACGACGCTCGACGCGTCACCGCGGCTCGACGACGAGGTTACGTCGATCCCGCCGGGTGGCACCGAGACTGGGCCGGGAATCGCCGGGCTCACCACGTAGTCGTGCACACGCCTCGCCACCGTCCACGGGTCCCCGGGGTCGAGCGTGCGTGAACGATTGTCATGGACCCGCCCGAAGTCCACCTCCAAGCGACGGCCCGAGTCGGTGCCGACCGACCGCCCCGATGATGAGTCGACTGGCAGGTCTCCGATGCGCACCACCGCGCGACCGGACTCGCCGGGCATCGCGAGCAGCGCCAGCAAGGATTCCGACTCTCCGTCGACGACGTCGGGACGGCTCGCATCACGCAGCTGCACCCGGGGTTCTGTCGCGATCGTGGCCACTCGGTAGATCTCCACCGCGTGGTAGGCCCCGTCGATCCCCGCATCGACCTTCAGGCTGTCGGTCTCGAAGCCCGCCAGCAACGGACCGAATGTCTGCTCCAGGTCGAAGCCCCCGGACCGGATGAGGGTCTGGTGCAGGAGAGAAGGCCGCGGCGAGCTCGCCGCCGTGTAGTTGAGGTCGTTGCGTACGACGACGTAGGCGACGCCCATCCGGGCCAGATAGTCGGCCAGATGCGGATCACCACGGCCATCGGTGAACATCGCCTCTACGAGGTCGAGCGCACGGATGTTCCCTGCGGACGAGAGGGGCACGGCGTCCCGAACCGCCCAGGGTGTGGTGGCGAAGACCTGGAGCGGCTCGTCGTGGCTCTGACCCCACAGATACGTTCCGAAGGAAGCCCCAGGTACGAGGAGCGCACGCCCTCGCCCTCGGGTCGAGGCGAGCCAGGCAGTCGTGTCGAGCCAGTAGCCGGGCACCGACAAGAAGGCGCGACCGACGGTGAGATCACCGCGAACCGCCGGC
>JANXWJ010000204.1 GCA_025351185.1 Candidatus Nanopelagicales bacterium | reverse complement strand
GGAAGGACCCGGCAGTCGCACTCGGTGCCGGTGCGGCGGGAGGGCTCGGCTACGCGTTGCTGCACCTCGGCGCCACGCGGGTGCCGGGGATCGCGACCGTGCTCAAGACCGTGGAGCTCGCGCGTCGGGTCGGGGAGTGCGACCTCGTGGTGACCGGCGAGGGTGCTTTCGACTGGCAGAGCCTGCGCGGCAAGGTCGTGTCGGGCGTCGCCGAGGCCGCGCTCGAGCAGGGACGCGCGTGCGTGGTCCTCGCCGGCCGGGTCGAGGTCGGTCGGCGGGAGTACGCCGCGACCGGCATCAGCGGCGCGTACTCCGTCATCGACGACCTGCGCGACCGAGGCCTCCAGCCGTCCCTCGCGTTCACCGACCCCGCCCTGCACCTCTCCGACGTCGCCGCGAGGGCCGCCCGCACCTGGTCGCGCTGACGCGGGCGACCGCGAGTTACTGCTCGAATCCTTACTTCCAGCGCCCACAACCGGGGACTGCGTCAGTAACTCAGGGCGGGTGTCACGCGGAGTGATGTCGGGCACGGCGTGCTGCTGTTGTGGGAGGGACGTGGCACCATGGGCTGCCTGACCCCTCGGGGTCGGGAGAACGTGTTCCTCCGGGAACAACTCCTCCGCTCCTCGGGTTGTCACTTACGGCTCAGGTCCAACGGCGGACCCGCTCCACAGACTTCTGCACGAGTACCACGCACGACATCGCCACCGAACACGCACCTCACTGCACGACCGTTGTTCACGACCGACCCGCTCCGGGAGGACCCGCATGACTGCCGACGTCACCATCGAGACCGCGACGCCCGTCACCGACGGCATCCAGCTCACCGAGGAGGCATCCTCCAAGGTGGCCGCGCTCCTGTCCCAGGAGGGTCGCGACGACCTCGCTCTGCGCGTCGCCGTGCAGCCCGGTGGATGCTCCGGTCTTCGCTACCAGCTCTTCTTCGACGACCGCTCGCTCGACGGCGACGTCGTCCAGGCGTTCGGCACCGTCAAGGTCGTCACCGACCGGATGAGCGCCCCCTACCTCGGCGGCGCCACGATCGACTTCGTCGACACGATCGAGAAGCAGGGCTTCACCATCGACAACCCCAACGCCGGCAGCTCCTGCGCCTGCGGTGACTCGTTCAGCTAGTCCGTACGACGTCGGCAGCGCCGACCGCACGCACCACGAAGGGCCGCACCCACCAGGGCGCGGCCCTTCGTCGTGCGCGGTGCGCACCCGCCGATGCGGGAAGCCCGATCAGCGAGGCGCGATCAGCCCAGGGCGACCGGCTGGCCGGTGACGGCGTCGACGAGCTGACGCTTGTCCCACGGTGAGGCGAGCACGACGGTTGCCGTGACCTCCTTGGCGATGGCCGGGCAGGCCTTGCCCGAGTCCTGCTTGGGGGTGCCCACCAGCGACAGCCGGATCGACGTGCTCGACTCGTCGGCGTTGGCCGAGTAGTCCTCGCACACGCCGCCGAAACCTGTGACGACCAGGGTGCTGCCGTCCTTGCCGAGAGTCACGGACGTGATCGCCACGAGGTGGTTGGGCGTGGTCCCACCCGGTGCCGGCGCGGCGGTGGCAGGCGGCTCGACGGGAGTCGGCGGTGACTCTGACGTGCCCGGGTTGCCGGGGGAGGCGCTGGAACCCGACCCGGGGTCGGTGACGCCCGGGTCGGGGGTCGGGTCGCCGAGGTAGGCGTCCTGGACTGCCACCCACGGCAGCGGCTCGGTGGAGCCCTCGATGCTGAAGAACCACGACGGCACCAGGACCTCGCTGCCGACGGTGCCGGAGCCGTCCCAGCGCAGCGCGAGGCCGAGGGTCGCTCCGGTGACGGGGCGGATCATGATCCCGTTGGGGCACCCGGCGGCCTGGACGCAGGCGATCGCGATCTCGGGCACGGGCAGGCTGCGCAGCCGGTCGAGCGCCTGCGTCGCCGTGATGAGCGGATAGGTCGCTCCCTCGCTCGCCTCTCCGAGCCAGCCGGTCGCGCCGAGCACGCCGGTGGCGTCGACCGAGACCCGAGTGGTGGTGCCCACGGTCGGCAGGCCGCCGACGGTCGGGTCGACGGTGACGTCGCTCCAGCCACCCGTGCTGATGACCTGCGGGGTGGCGTCGCCGAGGCCCAGCGCGGCCAGGACCGTCTTCGCCTTCTCGAGTGCGGTCGCGTCGGTGATCGCCGGCGCGCTCGGTCGCGGCTGGGGGGTGGTCGTCGGAGCGGGGTCCGAGCAGGAGACGACGCCGGGCTGGGGATCGCCGGAGACGCACGGCTGAGGAGTGGCATCCGGCCCGTTCGCCGGACCGCGCCAGCTGGTGACGGTGCAGGACGCGGTGGCCGGGCACGACGCGGGAGCGCCGCCGCCGTTGGTCGTCTCACTGCAGGCCGAGCCGCCGTCCGGGCACAGGCACCCCTTGTCGGTCAGGCACGGGGTCACGACCACGTCGTTGCAGGGTGTGGTCGATCCCGCCGGGCAGTCGGCGAACGGCAGCGGTGCGACGTTGTCCGTCGCAGGGACGGCGACGCCGCCCGAGACGGCGCAGCCGACGCCACTCACGGCACCGTTGGCGCTGTCGACATCGACTGTGTACATCGGGCACTGGTTGTCGGTGCGGCTGAACGACCACTGGCCGGACCCGTCGCGCACGAGCAGCGTGCCGGCCATCGAGGAGACCTTCCAGCCGTGGGCGTGTCGATCCGCGGCACCCGAGATGCCGAGCACGGCCGCGAGGCTGGTCACGCGTGCCTCCGCGACCTGCGCGTCGGCGTACCGGTAGACGGGGGCTGACGCCGGGCCCGTGGGCAGGGAGCCGTGCAGCGGGTAGGGATCTGGGTTGGTCGAGGAGCCCGACTTCGCGATGCCCGCGGCCGCCGGTCGTGCGGCGTCCATGGCCGCGCCGACCTGGCTCACGTTCGTCGAGCCGATGCGCAGCACCGGGGGCTGGCCGGCGCCGGCGACCTGCGTGCCGCAGGCGCTGAGCACCAGAGCGGAGACGAGGCCGAGGCCGGAGGTGATCGTGCGGGTGGCGCCCATGTCGGTCTCCCGTGTGCACGTCGGTGGTGCCGATGATCCCTGTGAGCGCTCGGACGTCGCCCACCGGCGCCCGGTTCCCCCTGTCGCCCGATATAGGGTCGAGCGTCGTACGAGGGGCAATCGAGGGCCTTTCGCGCCCGAGGAGAAGAGACCACTGTGCGCGTCGCTGTCACCGGCTCCATCGCGACCGACCATCTGATGACCTTCCCGGGACGGTTCTCCGACTCTCTCGTGGCAGACAAGCTCGACAAGATCTCGCTGTCGTTCCTGGTCGACGACCTCGACGTACGCCGCGGCGGTGTCGCTGCCAACATCGCCTTCGGCATGGCGGTGCTCGGCCTGAACCCCGTGCTCGTCGGTGCCGTCGGGCAGGACTTCGACGACTATCGCTCCTGGCTCGCCCGGCACGGCGTCGACACCCACTCGGTCCGGGTGTCCGACGTACGCCACACGGCCCGCTTCGTCTGCACGACCGACTCCGAGCAGTGTCAGATCGCGTCGTTCTATCCCGGCGCGATGACCGAGGCGCGCGAGATCGAGCTCGGCCCGATCGCCGACCGCACCGGCGGCATCGACCTCGTCCTGATCGGCGCCAACGATCCCGAGGCGATGAACCGGCACACCGACGAGTGCCGGTTCCGGGGCATCCCGTTCGTCGCCGACCCGAGCCAGCAGCTCGCTTGGCTCGACGGCGACGGCATCAAGCAGCTCGTCGACGGCGCGGCGTACCTGTTCAGCAACGACTACGAGGCCGGCCTCATCGAGCACAAGACCGGCTGGACGCACGACGAGGTCCTGTCCCGCGTCGGAGTGCGTGTGACGACGCTCGGCAAGGACGGTGCGCGCGTCGAGGTCGCGGGCCAGGAGCCGGTCGAGGTCGCGTGCCCGGCGGAGGAGCTCAAGGCCGACCCGACCGGTGTCGGCGACGCGTTCCGGGCCGGCTTCCTGGCCGGGCTCGCGTGGAACCTCTCGCACGAGCGCTGCGCCCAGATCGGCTCGCTCCTCGCGACCTACGTCATCGAGACGGTCGGCACCCAGGAGTACGACCTCGCTCAGCAGCACTTCCTCGCGCGCTTCACCGACACCTACGGCGCCGATGCTGCTGCCGAGGTCTCGGCCAACATCCGCTGCCCGCGTCCCTGACGAGCAGGCACGGATCGGACGACGTCGGTGCCCACGGTCGACCCGCCGATCGAGCCGGCGGCGTCACCGTGGCAGCTGCCTGATCCCGGAGCCGCGCTGACCGGGGCCGAGCTGCTCGGTGTCGGCGCGGACCTCGAGGCGGGCACCCTGCTCGCGGCCTACCGCAGCGGGATGTTCCCGATGCCGGTCGACGACGACGGTCCGGTGGGCTGGTGGTCGCCGGACCCGCGGGGCGTGCTGGTGCTGGCCGACCTGCGCGTCACGAAGTCGCTGCGTACGTCGTGCCGCCGGTTCGTGACCACGGTCGACACGGCCTTCGACGACGTCATGCTCGCGTGCGGTGACCCGCGCCGCCCAGGCGGCTGGATCAACGACGACGTACGCGCGGCCTACGCCGAGCTGCACCGCCTCGGTTGGGCGCACTCCGTCGAGACCCGCACTGCCGAGGGCGATCTCGTCGGCGGGCTGTACGGCGTCGAGGTCGGGGGCCTGTTCGCCGGGGAGTCGATGTTCAGCACCGAGCGCGATGCGTCGAAGGTCGCGCTCGTCGCTCTCGTGGAGCGGCTGCGTGCCGCGTCCGAGGCCGTCGGGTCGCGAGCGGCCGACCGGCTGCTCGACGTCCAGTGGCGCACCGACCATCTCGCCACCCTCGGCGTCACCGAGATCCCCCGCCGCGACTACCTCACCCGCCTGCACCTCGCCCTCACGCTGCACCCAGCCTTCTGAGGTCCTCGAGTTACCGCCCGAATCCTTGGTTTCACCCGGATCACAACAAAGGATTCTGGCGGTAACTCGAGTCCTGGACCTCAGGGGGTGGGGGCGGTGACGAGATAGGCGCGGCCGTGGCCGTCCGGGGACGGGCCGGTCCAGCTGAGGGTGCGGCCGCGCATCGCGCACCAGGCGGCCACGTCGGTCTCGGCGGCCGGGTCGTCGGCGAGGAGCAGCACCCGCACCGGTGACGGGTCGGCGGCCGCGGCACGTGCCAGCGCGATGATCGGCAGCGGGCACAGCCGACGGCGCTCGTCGAGCATCAGGTCGTACGCCGGAAGGCCCGCTCCGGCAGTGCCCGGGGCCAGGTCTGAGGAGGTGGTTGGTGCTCCGGTGGTGGCGTCGTCGGTCATAGTCCGTCCGCACCGGCGGAGGCACGCACTCGGGCGATGATGCCGGGGAGCACGGCGAGGAAGCGGTCGATGTCGTCGTCGTGCGCACCGGGCGGCAGGGACACCCGCAGGTTGCCGTGGGTCAGCGCGCCCATCGCGGCGAGAACGTGCGACGGGGTCAACGCATCCGCGACGCACGACGACCCGGACGAGACCGCGAAGCCCTCGCGATCGAGGTCGCCGAGAAGAGCCTCGCCCTCCACGTACAGGCAGGAGAACGTCACCACGTGGGGGAGGCGGTCGACGTTATCGCCGAGCACGGCGACGTCGGGCACGGTCGCAGCAACCGTGGCGCGGATCCGGTCGACAAGGACCGAGAGCCGCGCCGCCTCCGCGACCCGGTCGCGCTCGACCGCCTCGAGAGCCGCGGCTGCGGCGACGATGCCGGGTACGTCGACGCCCCCGGCGACGCGGCCACCCGCGAGGGCGCCGTCGGGGGAGGGTGATCGCCAGCGCACCGCGGTGCGGACCGCCAGAACTCCGACGCCGGCCGGACCGCCCCACTTGTGGGCGCTCGCCGTGAGCACCGACCAGCCTGTCGGCAGGTCCTCGCGACCGACCGACTGCGCCGCGTCGACGAGCAGCGGCACCGCGTGCCAGTCGGCCATGTCACGAGCAGCCGCCACCGGCTGCCGGGTGCCGACCTCGTGGTTGGCGCTCTGGACGGCGAGCAGGGCGACGTCACCCGCTTCGAGCACCGATCCGAGAGCGTCGAGGTCGAGGCGGCCGAGCGCATCGACGCCGACAGTCACGGCTCGAAGCTCGTCGCCGGCAGCGGCGAGCCGGGCGGCGTGGAGCACGCTCGAGTGCTCGACCGCCGAGGTCACGACGCGTCGACCGACCCGTTCGCGACCGCGCACCAGACCGGCGACGGCAAGGTGGACGGCCTGGGTGCCAGAGCCGGTGAAGGAGACCTCGTCAGGCCTGGCCCCGAGCACCGACGCGACCGACTCGCGGGCCGCGTCGAGGAGCAGCCGGGACCGTCGGGCGTCGTGATAACGCCGTGACGGGTCGGCCCAGCCCTGGTCGAGCGCGGCGAGCAGCGCCTCGCGCCCGGCCGGGTGGAGAGGCAGTGATGAGGCGGCATCGAGGTAGCCGCGTGGGGTCCAGGGAGGGGTGTGGGCAGGCAGGTCCGAGCCCTCCGCGCCACTGCGCGGGACGTCGTCCGAGACATGCGCCACGACCCGACCGTAATGCCCCACCCCGACAGGTGAAGCAGGGGCCGCTGCGCTAGTCTGCGGGGGTACGTCAGACCCCCGCTCCGCGGGCGTGGTGCACACCTCACAGGTGGTGGGCCGACGCACCGGAGCACCGACCCTTGGGAAGGCGACACGTGGGCTCGACCCGCTCTCCGCGCCGCTCGCGCGTCCGACTCGCTGCAGCGATGGCGACCTCGGCCCTCGTGCTCCTGGGCACCGCAGGCTGCTCCGCCGACTCCGAGTGGGGCCGCATCGGCTACCCCGAGCCGGTGACCGAGCAGGGCTCGACCCTGCTGACGTTCTGGCAGAACTCCTGGATCGCGGCGTTCGTGGTCGGCGTTCTCACCTGGGGCCTCATCATCTGGGCGATCGTCGCCTATCGGCAGCGTGCCAACGAAGGTGCTCCGCTGCAGACGCGCTACAACATGCCGCTGGAGATCCTCTACACCGTCGCCCCGGCGATCATGGTCGCCGCGCTCTTCGCCGTCACCGCTCGCGACCAGGCCGAGATCACCAAGCTCACCCCGGACGTGTCCAACACCGTCGGGGTCGTCGGGTTCAAGTGGAACTGGGGCTTCAACTACACCAAGGACGGCGCGTTCGAGTCGGGCACGCCGAACCGGCCGGCCGAGCTCTGGCTGCCCGTCAACGAGCGCGTGCGTTTCCAGCTCACGTCGCCGGACGTCATCCACTCGTTCTGGGTGCCGCAGTTCCTGTTCAAGATGGACGTCGTCCCCGGCCGGCAGAACCAGTTCGAGCTCACGCCGAACAAGACCGGCGTCTTCGCCGGTAGGTGCGCCGAGCTCTGCGGGACGTATCACTCACAGATGTTGTTCAGCGTTCACGTCGTGACTCGGGCTGACTACGACGCACATATCGCGGCACTCAAGGCTGCTGGCCAGTCCGGCCAGCTCCAGACCGGTCGCATCGTCACCACGGGAGTTGCGTCATGACCCTGCTGTCCGACCGCCCGGTCGACTTCGGCCCCGACCCGGACGGGATGACGACAGCTGATCCTGCTCGTCGCAAGTTCGGGAAGACCTTGGTGACGTGGATCACCTCCACCGACCACAAGGTCATCGGCTACATGTACCTCATCACCACGTTCGTCTTCTTCATCTTCGGCGGCGTGATGGCGTTGATCATCCGCGCGGAGCTGGCGCAGCCGCACCTGCAGCTCGTCAGCCAGGAGCAGTACAACCAGCTCTTCACGATGCACGGCTCGATCATGCTGCTGCTGTTCGCGACCCCGCTGTTCGCCGGCTTCGCCAATGTCATCATGCCCCTGCAGATCGGGTCGCCCGACGTCGCGTTCCCGCGCCTGAACATGTTTGCGTTCTGGCTGTTCTTCTTCGGTGGTCTCATCGTCTGCTTCGGCTTCCTGACACCTGGCGGTGCCGCGTCCTTCGGGTGGTTCGCCTACTCGCCGCTGTCGAACGCGATCAACTCGCCCAACATCGGCTCAGACCTGTGGATCCTCGGGTTCACCGTCGGTGGACTCGGGTCGATCCTCGGTGGCGTCAACTTCATCACCACGATCTTCTGCATGCGTGCGCCCGGCATGACCATGTTCCGGATGCCGATCTTCACCTGGAACGTCCTGCTCACCTCGATCCTGGTCCTCATGGCGTTCCCGGTGCTCGCCGCGGCGTTCCTGGTGCTCGAGGCCGACCGCAAGTTCGGCACCCAGGTCTTCGATGCCGCCAACGGCGGCGCGATCCTCTGGCAGCACCTGTT
This sequence comes from Candidatus Nanopelagicales bacterium, assembly GCA_025351185.1. Lineage (GTDB taxonomy): Bacteria > Actinomycetota > Actinomycetes > S36-B12 > CAIYMF01 > Longivirga. Next base: position 18,596 of record JANXWJ010000204.1, on the reverse strand, counting down.
CTGGTTCTTCGGGCACCCCGAGGTCTACATCCTCGCCCTGCCGTTCTTCGGGATCGCGAGCGAGATCATCCCGGTCTTCAGCCGCAAGCCGATCTTCGGCTACAAGGGCCTCGTCTTCGCGACGATCTCCATCGCGGCGCTCTCTGTCGCGGTCTGGGCGCACCACATGTACGTGACGGGTGCGGTCAACCTGCCGTTCTTCGCGTTCATGACGATGCTCATCGCCGTGCCTACAGGCGTGAAGTTCTTCAACTGGATCGGCACGATGTGGCGCGGTTCGGTGAGTTTTGAGACGCCGATGCTGTGGACCCTCGGGTTCCTCGTGACGTTCCTGTTCGGGGGCCTCACCGGCATCCTGCTCGCGGCCCCGCCGGTCGACTTCCAGGTGTCGGACTCCTACTTCGTCGTGGCGCACTTCCACTACGTCGTCTTCGGCACCGTCGTGTTCATGATGTTCGGCGGCTACTACTTCTGGTGGCCCAAGTGGACCGGCAGGATGCTCGACGAGCGCCTCGGCAAGATCCACTTCTGGCTGCTCTTCGTCGGCTTCCACACGACGTTCCTCGTACAGCACTGGCTCGGTGCCGAGGGGATGCCTCGCCGCTACGCCGACTATCTGCCCTCGGACGGGTTCACGACCCTCAACGTCGTGAGCACCATCGGGTCGGCCATCCTCGCGCTGTCGATGCTGCCGTTCTTCTACAACGTCTACATCACCTGGCGTCGGGCACCGCTCGTCGAGGTCGACGACCCGTGGGGCTGGGGCTGCTCGCTCGAGTGGGCCACGTCGTGCCCGCCGCCGCGTCACAACTTCACCTCCATCCCGCCGATCCGTTCCGAGCGGCCGGCCTTCGACCTGCATCACCCCGACCTCGTCGACCTCGCCACGCAGAAGCGCTCGCGGGTCCTCGACAGCCTGGTCGGTGCGCAGAAGGGTTCCGACTCGTGAAGGTCGAGGGCTACCTCTTCGCCGGCGGCGCGGTGTTCTACGCAATCGTCGCCTCGGCCTACTGGTTCATCACTGGCGAGCTCGTCGGTGCCACGGCGCTGGCCCTGACCGGTGGCCTGGCGTTCCTCATCGGGTTCTACGTCCTCTACACCGGGCGCCGGGTCGGCACCCGGCCCGAGGACAACCCCCACGCCAACATCGAGGATGCCGACTCCGACTATGGCTTCTTCAGCCCACACTCGTGGTGGCCGCTCGCCGTCGGGTTCGCGACGTTCGTGACCGTCATGGGCCTGATCTTCGCCGTGTGGCTCCTCATCCTCGGTGTCGGTCTGCTCATGGCCACGCTCGTCGGGTTCGTGTTCGAGTACTACCGCGGACCGTTCGCCGACGTCTGATCCGGTCTCACGAACTGCACAGCGGGGCGCGGCCTTCGGGTTGCGCCCCGCTGCATGTCCGCTGGGCGCAGCGCGCAGGACTCGGGCTCATCACGCATTTGTCACGAATTTGTCACCATCCGCTGCTGGACTTACGTCGATGGCGTGCCGACACTGCTGAGGGACGTTGTTGCGGTGAACGGGGAGGAACGCGTGCGGCCAGTGCGGATGTCGCTGCCAGTCGTGGGCGCCGTGGTCGGCGTGCTCACGCTCAGCGGCTGCTCCCTCGGGCAGCTCGACGTGCATGCGGGCGCGGGCGCGGTCACCCGCGCGTCGACTGCCTCCATCACGCTCACCCCGGCCTCGAGCGCACCGATCACCCCGACCACCTCCCTCGTGGTCATGGCCGTGTCCGGGCGCCTCACCGACGTCGTGGTGACCGGTCCGGGCGGTGCGGTGCCGGGCGCGCTGTCGGTCGACGGCCACACCTGGACCGCGAGTGCCGGCATCCTCGACTACGGCGCGGCCTACAAGGTCGCGGCCCACGCAGTCGACCGGTCCGGTCTGCCGACCGAGCTGAGCCAGGTCATCCGCACGATCGCTCCCTCGAAGTTCCTCGCCTACACCGTCTCGCCACGCGACGGCGGCGCCGTGGGCATCGGGATGCCGATCCGGGTGACGCTCGACCACAAGCTCGCGAGCAACCAGGCGAAGGCGGCGTTCGAGAAGGCCGCCACCGTGACGGTCGACGGCGATCGGGTCACCGGTGGCTGGCGGTGGCTGACCGACGATGTCGTGGTCTACCGCCCCGAGACCTACTGGCCCGGGCACGCCACGATCACGTTGACCACCTCGCTCAAGGGTGTGACGTTCACCAAGGGGCTCTGGGGCAAGGGCACCACGACCACGTCGTTCCAGACCGGTGCCGCGATGGTCTCCTTCGTCGACATGGTGTCCGACACCCTCACGGTCACCGAGGACGGCAAGAAGATCCGCACCATCCCGATCACCACGGGGAAGCCTGGTTTCGAGACTCGGTCCGGCGTCAAGGTGATCATGGACAAGGAGCTCACCCGGATCATGGACGCCTCCACCGGAGGCACCCTCAAGACCGACCCGGAGTACTACCGCCTCGAGGTGAAGTACGCCATGCGCCTCACCTACTCCGGCGAGTTCCTCCACGCCGCGCCCTGGTCGGTCGCGCACCAGGGACACTCCAACGTCTCGCACGGCTGCACCGGGATGAGCACCAGCAACGCCGCATGGCTCTACAACCACTCGAACATCGGCGATGTCGTCGTCTACTCCGGCAACAGCCGCGCGATGGAGTCGGGCAACGGCATCACCATCTGGAACTCCTCGTGGAAGACCTGGAAGAAGTACTCCAAGGCCTCGTCCGTCTGAAGCCCGGCCAGTCCTGAGACCGCTCGCACCCCTGACGTGCTAGCCGGACTCGTCGAAGGGGTCGACGAGAGCGCCGGCGGGACCGAAGAACCAGCGCAGGGTGCGGCGCAGCGCGCAGGTGCCCCGGTGGCCGAGGGCCAGCTGCACGAGTCCGGTGACGAGCCACCAGCTGCCGAGGACCGCGAGCAGCCAGGTGCGCACCCCGGGCAGCCAGATCCAGATCGCACCCGAGGCCACGGCGAGGATGACGGCGCCGAACCAGGCCGACGTCCGGGCGGGCACCATGCCGAGCTCCGCGTCATAGCCCGGGATCCGGCGCTCGGGGTGCCCGTCGCGGCAACCGGATCTCGACGGCGCATCCCAGCTCATGCCCCCACTCTGCCCGGTCCCGCACCCGCCCGCTGGTCGTCGATGCAGCTGGGGGAGTCACGCAGGACGGCCCCGCGATCCGCAGATCACGGGGCCGTCCTGGAGGTGCGGGTCGCAGCGCGCCGTCAGTCGGTCAGCTGGGCGGGGACGTCCTTGCCGGCCTCGTGCAGCTCGTCGACCTCGAGGTCGTCCAGCGCGTGTGCGTGGTGCTCGGCGGCCGCGATCTCGGCGGCGGTCGGCGAGGCGACGTTGTCGCCGTAGAACAGCCTGGAGAACTTCGCCCGTCGACGCAGGGCCTTGTAACCCGGTGTCGCCACGCCGTTCTCGTCGGTCGCCGCCGGAGGCTCGATGGCTGCGATGTCGACCTTCGAGAGGATGACGGCCTTCTCCTCGTTCGAGATCGGCGTGTGGATCTCGATGAACTCGCCGTGGGGGAGACGCAGGATCTGGCCGCTCTCACGACCGTGCAGCAGCAGCTCGCGGTCACGGCGTTGCAGACCGAGGCAGAACCGCCGCGTTGCCAGGAACACCAGCGGCGGCAGCACGAAGACCGCGACGCGGGTGAACCACGTGATGTTGTTGAACGGGATGCCGAAGGCCTGGGCGATGATGTCGTTGGCGCCGTTGATGACCAGGATGCCGTAGAACGTGATCGTCATCGTGCCCAGTGCGGTCCGCGTCGCGGCGTTGCGCGGACGGTCGAGCAGGTGGTGCTCGCCGCGATCACCGGTGACCCAGGCCTCGATGAAGGGATACGCGAGCAGGGCGCCGAGCAGGATGCCCGGCATCACCGCAGCCGGGACGAAGACGTTCCAGCTGATCGTGTGGCCCCAGATGTTCGACTCGAGCGGCGGGAACGCGCGGAGCATGCCGTCGAGGAAGCCGATGTACCAGTCGGGCTGGGAGCCGGCGGTCACCTGATCAGGCACATAGGGGCCGTAGGCCCAGATCGGGTTGATCGTGACGAACGCAGCGATGAGCGTGGTCACGCCGAACACCACGAAGAAGAAGCCGCCTGCCTTCGCGGTGTAGACCGGGAAGAGCGGGAAGCCCACGACATTGGTGTTGGTGCGTCCGGGGCCGGGGTACTGCGTGTGCTTGTGGTAGAAGACGAGCACGAGGTGCAGGCCGACCAGCGCGAGCAGGATGCCGGGCACGAGGAGCACGTGGAAGGTGTAGAGGCGCGGGATGAAGTCGTTGCCCGGGAACTCGCCGCCGAAGATGAAGAACATCAGGTAGGTGCCGACCACGGGGATCGACTCGACGATGCCCGCGACGATGCGCACGCCGACGCCGGAGAGCAGGTCGTCGGGCAGGGAGTAGCCGGCGAAGCCCTCGAGGAGACCGATGATGATCATCGAGCCACCGATGACCCAGTTGAGCTCGCGCGGCTTGCGGAACGCTCCGGTGAAGAAGATCCGGAACATGTGCACGATCATCGCCGCCATGAAGAACAGCGCCGCCCAGTGGTGGATCTGCCGGATGAGCAGACCACCGCGGACGTCGAAGCTGATCTTGAGGGTGGAGGAGTAGGCCTCCGACATCGAGATGCCCTCGAGCGGTGCGTACGAGCCGTTGTAGATGACCTCGGTCATCGACGGCTTGAACCAGATCGTGAGGTAGACACCGGTGAGCAGCAGGATGAGGAACGAGTAGAGCGCGATCTCGCCCAGCATGAACGACCAGTGGTCAGGGAAGATCTTGCGCAGGTTGGCCTTGGCGAGGCTCGAGATCGGAGCCCGCTCATCAGCTCGTGACAGCGCCTTGGACGCCTCCTTGACGATGACGCTCATCCACGCTCCCAGAAGCTCGGGCCCACGGGCTCCTGGAAGTCGCTCTGTGCGACCAGGTAGCCCTCGCTGTCAACGGTAATGGGAAGCTGCGGCATCCGCCTGGCGGCGGGTCCGAAGATGACCTTGCCCGAGTCCGAGAGGTCGAAGGTCGACTGGTGGCACGGGCAGAGGAGTGCGTGCTGGCGCTGCTGGTAGAGCGCGATCGGGCATCCCACGTGGGTGCAGATCTTGGAGAAAGCCAAGATGCCCTGCACGTCCCAGCCGTCGCCCTGCTGGCTCTTGATCTCGTCGGGACGCATGCGCACCAGGATGATCGAGGCCTTGGCCCGCGCGTTCTGCGTGCCGGCCTCTTCCTGGACCCTGTCGAGATCCTCGGGGGAAGCCGAGACGAGGGTGCCGATCGCGAGGTCCTCGGGGCGCAGCTTCTGCCCGGTGACGTCGACGACGATGCGGCTGTTCTTCTGCCAGATCGTGGTGCGCAGCGAGGTGCCCGGCAGTGGGCCCATGTCCTTGAGGAACACGATGAGCGGAACGGGGAACAGCGCCAGGGCGGCGATGAGCGTGCGCCGGATGATCTTGCGCTCGACGAAGCCCGACTCGGCAACACCGGTCGCGAACAGCTCGGCCGCGGCCTCCTGGTCCTCGATCGGCGAGCCCACCGGGTGGCGCTCGTCGACGATCTCCTCGTCGGCCATGAGCTTCTTTGCCCACTGGATGGCGCCGAGGCCGATGAGCAGGATCGCGAGACCGAAGGTCGCACCGAGCACGAGGTTGGAGGTCTGCAGGACCCCGATCGGGCCGAGGTCGATGAAGCTCGTGGTCGGGATCGCGACGTAGCCCACGACGAAGGCGATGATGCAGAGCGCCGAGAGAGCGAACATCGCTGCGACCTGACGTTCGGCGCGACGAGCCGCCCGCGGGTCGGTGTCGGTGAGGCGGTGGTGGTGCGGCGGCAGCGGGTAGAGCGGTGCGTCGCTGTGCGCGTCGATCGTGCTGACGTCCTTGCCGTGGGTGTCGCTCATCGCACCTTCGCCCCGATCCAGACTGACGCGAGCAGGAGGGCACCGATGCCGGCGACCCAGATGACGACGCCCTCGGTCACCGGACCGTAGGAGCCCAGTGCCAGACCGCCCGGAGCGGCCGCTTGCTGCAGGTGCGCGATGTACTTGATGATCGCCTGCTTCTGCGCTTTCGGAAGAGTGGCGTCGGTGAAGTTCGGCATGTTCTGCGGGCCGGTGATCATGGCCTCGTAGATCTCGGTGGGCGTCGCGCGCATGAGTGACGGGGCGTACCTGCCGTCGGACAGCGCGCCACCGGCGCCGGAGTAGTTGTGGCACTGCTGACAGTTGGTGCGGAACAGCTCACCGCCCTCCGCGAGGTTGGCGTCGGTGGTGCTCACGTCGGACGCCGACGGGATCGCCGGTCCGGCGCCGAGAGAGGCGACGTAGGCAGCGAGTGCGGAGACCTGCTCGGCGGTGTACGAGGGTGGCTTGCGCGGCGCCTGGACGGCGGGTGCTGCGAGCGGCATCCGGCCGGTGGAGACCTGGAAGTCGACAGCAGCAGCGCCGACGCCGATGAGGCCGGGGCCGGAGCCAGTGCCCTGGGCGGCGAGCCCGTGGCAGGTGGCGCAGCCCTGGAGGAAGAGCTGGCGGCCGGCATCGACCTGGGTCTGCGAGGCGGCGGTCGGGGCGGCCTCCGCGGTCGTCGTCACGGCGGTGTAGCCGATGCCGGTCACGACGAGGGCAGCCAGCAGGACGAGGAGTCCAGTGGCCTTGTGCCGTCGTACTGAGGTGCTGGTCACGAGTGCGCCTTCACGTGTCGGTGAGGTTGGGCGGGAGGTCAGCGCGTCACAGGGGTCGGGCGGTTCATTTGATGAGGTAGATCATCGTGAACAGGCCGATCCACACGACGTCGACGAAGTGCCAGTAATAGGACACGACGATCGCGGTCGTTGCCTGGCGGTGCGTGAAGCGCCGTGAGGCGTAGGTGCGCCCGAGCACGAAGAGGAAGGCGATCAGACCGCCGGTCACGTGCATGCCGTGGAAGCCGGTGGTGAGGTAGAAGACCGAGCCGTAGGCCGACGAGGACAGCGTGAGGCCCTCCTGGACGAGCTGGGCGTACTCCGTGACCTGGCCGGCGACGAAGACCGCACCCATGACGAACGTGATGATGAACCACATCCGCAGCTTGCGGACGTCACCGCGCTCGGCCGCGAACACACCGAGCTGGCAGGTCACCGACGACAGCACCAGGATGATCGTGTTGACCGTCGCGAACGGCACGTTGAGCTTCTCGGTGTACTCCGACCAGGTAGCCTGGTTGACCGCGCGCATCGTGAAGTACATGGCGAAGAGGGCAGCGAAGAACATCAGCTCGCTGGCCAGCCACACGATGGTGCCGACCGACACCATGTTGGGCCGGTTCGCCGGTGCGTGCGCGGGTGCGTTCTCGATCACGGTTGCGGTCGCCACGAGTCGGATTGTGTCAGGTCCGGGCCTACCTGGCCTCCCCACCCCCCGACTCCGTGTCGTGTCGTGACACACGTCTCGGCTCGTGGTGCCGCGAGGTCTGCGCAGACGCCGCTCGGCCGGCTCCGCAGCCGGCGCGCGAGGGCCCAGGGAAGGTGCGACTCAGGGTCTTGAGGAAGGCACCGCGGCCGAGCCCGGTTACGATGCGCCCATGAGCACCGCGGGAGAGCAGCGTCCCCTCACCGTCCTCGTCTACAGCGACGACGCCACGGTCCGCGCCGGCGTCCGCGCTGCCCTGGGTCGCCGCCCCGCGGCGGACCTGCCCCGGGTCGACTACGTCGAGATCGCCACCGAACCTGCGGTCATCCGACGGCTCGAGGAGGGCGGGATCGACCTCGCCATCCTCGACGGCGAAGCGGTCCCCTCGGGTGGCATGGGCATCGCACGCCGGATGAAGGCCGAGATCTACCAGGCACCCCCCGTGCTGCTGCTCATCGGGCGCCCGCAGGACGCCTGGCTCGCGACCTGGTCGCAGGCCGAGGCCGTGGTGCCGCACCCCATCGACCCGGTCGTGCTCGCCCAGACCACCGCCGCTCTGCTGCGCCCGCGCCTGGCCGTCTCCGGCGCCTGACCTTCGCGATGCCGGCTGCTCGGGTTCGCATCCGGCGCTGAACTCCTGCTCGGTGCCCGCGGCGGCGTCACTAGGCTCGGGCTGTGACCGCCACGCCGCCCGTCGAGTCGTCCTCCGACAGTCCTGCCGTCGAGACGCGCGCGTGGCCAGACCTCACCGCTGCGCTGCTGCGTCGCGAGGACCTCGACGTCGCCGACACGGCGTGGGCGATGGACCGGGTGATGTCCGGTGATGCGACTCCGGTGCAGCTGGCAGGGTTCCTGATCGCGCTGCGCGCCAAGGGCGAGACGACCGACGAGGTGGCGGGCCTGGTCGCCGCGATGCTCAGCCACGCGGCCATCGTGACCCTGCCGGAAGGCATCGGCCCCACGGTCGACACGTGCGGCACCGGTGGCGACCGGTCCAACACGGTCAACATCTCCACGATGGCGGCCGTCGTGGTCGCCGCGGCGGGCGCACCCGTGGTCAAGCACGGCAACCGTGCGGCGAGCTCGGCAGCCGGCTCCGCCGACGTGCTCGAGGCGCTCGGGGTCGCGGTCGACCTGCCGCCCTCGGCCGTCGGAGAGTGCCTCGCCGAGGCAGGGATCGTGTTCTGCTTCGCACCGCTGTTCCACCCGGGCATGCGGCACGCGGCAGTCGCGCGGCGCGAGCTCGGGGTCGGGACCGTGTTCAACGTGCTCGGCCCGCTTGCCAACCCGGCCCGACCCGAGGCGCAGGTGGTGGGATGCGCCGACCCGCGCCTTGCGCCGGTGATGGCGCGGGCGCTGCTCGATCGCGGGACCCGTGCCGTCGTCGTACGCGGTCAGGACGGTCTCGACGAGCTCTCGACCCACGCCCCCACGCGCGTGTGGGATGCCACGGGCGCCGAGGTGGTCGAGTCGCTCGTGGATGCGGTCGACCTCGGCATCGCGCGGTCGGCCCCCGGCGCGCTCGGCGGGCAGGACGCCGCCTTCAACGCGGCAGTCGCCCGCGCTGTGCTCTCCGGCGAGCGATCCGCTGCGCTCGACCCGGTGCGCGACGCAGTGCTCCTCGGAGCGGCCGCGGCTCTGGTGGCGCACGACAGCGCGCGCGGGATCGTCACGACCGCGTCGATGGGCGACCGGCTCGCCGCCGCGCTGCCCCGGGTGGTGCAGGCCATCGACGACGGCTCGAGTGCCGAGACCCTCACCCGCTGGATCGCCGTCTCAACCCGCCTCGCCGGCCGCTGACCCCACCGATCCAGCTCAGGTCCTCGAGTTACATCCCGAATCCTTGGTTTCCAGGCCCACAGCAAAGGATTGCGGCAGTAACTCGAGTCCTGGGGGAGGGTGCGGACGGTCAGTCGAGGCCGATGGCGAAGGCGGCCTCGAGGTCATGGCGGCTGTAGGTGCGGAAGGCGATGTGGGTCTCGGTAGTCACGATGCCCTCGATCGTCGCGATGCCGTCGGTGACCACGGCGCTCACGTCGTCGAGCGCACGCACCCGGACGAGGGCGACGAGGTCGAGGTCGCCGGTGACCGAGTAGACCTCACTCACACCCTCGAGACCGGCGATCGCCTCGGCGACGTCGTTGACGGCGTGCAGCTCCGTGCGGATGAAGACGATCGCGGTGACCATGTCGCCACCCTAGGACCACTGCCGCACGCGATGCCGGGGCATGCGGAACTCCGGTGGTACGCAGTCGGCGGCAACTGCGGCGTGGTCGCGGCACGGCCTCGTCGAGGCGTCACAAGGCGGAGCGGGGTCAGCCGGCAGGGCGGAGCTGGCGGGCGGCTGCGGGACGGCGTACGACATCGACCTTCGCCGCGGCCTGCAGTCGCGCGAGCAGGCCACCCGCGCCGTGGACCGGAAGCGCCCAGGCGACCGGGAGGGCATGCGGCACGAGGCGGACGCCGTCGGACTCGAGCCAGCGCAGCACCCGGGTCGTCTCCTCGATGAGCGCCGGGGGGACGGGGCCTCCGGCGTGCTCCACCTGCTCGCTGGTGGCGACGAGAGCGTCGACCACCGGACGCGGATCGACGCCGGGCGCGACAGCCACCGCGCCCGCGAGGCGGCCGTGACGGATCACGTGCACCTCCCACCCGCGGTCAGGGAGCGGCCGAGCTGCGACGAGCTGGGCGAGCCCGGCCAGCGACGAGATCTCCTGGGCCCGAGCGGCGCCGCGGGCGAAGGCTTCGAGCCGGTCGCGCCAGAGCGCGGCCTCCTCATAGCGCAGGTCGTCGGCCAGGGTGCGCAGCCGCTCGAGGAGCGCCGCCTCGACGGCACGCACGTCGTCGAGGAGGGCGTGGCGCGCGGCTTCGACGAGCGGGGAGTAGCCGTCGACATCGACCGCTCCGACGCAGGGCGCCGCGCACCGACCCATCTCTGCCAGCACGCACGCCGACGAGGTGCGCCGCGGCGAGATGCGGTCGGTGCACGTGCGCAGGCCGATCGCGGCCTGCAGGGCCTCGACCGCCTCGAGGGCGACACGCCGGGACCCGAACGGACCGAGGTAGGCAGCGCCGTCGGCGACGTCGTCCTTGACGCTGCGGACGACCGATAGCCGCGGGAAGGCCTCCACTGTGAGCTTGACCCACACCGCGCGCTCGGGATTGCGGCTGCGCCGGTTGTAGCGAGGAGCGAGCTCGGCGATGAGGCGCAGCTCGCGGACCTCGGCCTCGAGCGGCGTGGCGCACGGGATCGCGTCGACGCGCTCGGCGATGCCGACCATCTCCGCCATGCGGGTGCGCTTCTCCGAGGCGGTGAAGTAGGTGCGCACGCGCGACCGCATGCGGCCGGACTTGCCGACGTAGAGCGGGCGGCCCTGGCCGTCGCGGAAGACATAGACACCGGGGGAGTCGGGGAGCGACTCGGCGAGGTGGCGCTTCTTGCGCTGCGCGGGAGTGACACGCGAGGTGTAGGTCGCGAGGTCCTCGAGGGAGTGGACCCCGAGCGAGCCGACCCGCTCGATGAGCCCGTGCAGCACGTCGACCGTGGCGCGGGCGTCGGCCAGGGCCCGGTGGTTGGGGGTGGTGGCGGCGCCGAAGTGCTGGGCGAGGGTGCCGAGCTTGCAGTTGCGGACCTCGTCGCGCAGCAGCACCGCCCGTGCCAGGCGCGCCGTGTCGACGACGGTGTGCTCGGGGAAGGCGCGCCCGAGCCGGGCGCAGGCGCCCTTGAGGAAGGAGATGTCATAGGGCGCGTTGTGCGCTACGAGGACCGAGCCGGCGGCGAAGTCGAGGAATGCCGGGACGGCGACGCCCAGGGACGGCGCGTCGACCAGCATGGTGTCGGTGATGCCGGTGAGCACCGCGATGAACGGCGGGATCGGCATGCCGGGCTGCACCAGGGTCTGGAACTCCCCGACGATCTCGCCACCACGCACCTTGACCGCGCCGATCTCGGTGATGCCCGCCTCGGACGGTGAGCCGCCGGTGGTCTCGAGGTCGACCACCACGAAGGTGACCTCGGGCAGTGGCGTGCCGAGCTCGTCGAAGGTCGGCTCCAGCGGACGGCGACGCGCCAGGTGGTCGGGCTCGACGCGCAGCTCGCTCGGCACCGACCGGGCAGGCGCGAGATTGGCCCAACCGGTCGAGTGACCCATGGCGGAGACCAGGGAGGCGGCGGTGGGGGCGGTCGGGCTCACGTCACTGACGCTAGGCGGGGGGTACGACGGTGCCCGAGAGGCGCGCCGCCGTAGGGTCGTCCCCGCCGACGCACCCGGTCGACGACGGCGTCGATCCCCCGCACCCCGTGTCGGCACCCGACGCACTGAGGAGCTCGCCGTGGCCGTCGTCCTGCCCGATGCCCTGAGCCGCTGGCGCTGCGGCCGCTGCGGCAACCTGACCCGGTTCGACGTGGTCCGGTCGAGCCGGGCGCGCGAGTTCTGGCACCTCGACCTCGGGGGCGAGGTCTCGGTCGACGAGACCGAGGTGGTCGCGGAGAGCGTCGAGTCGGTGACTTGCCGCTGGTGCGGCGCCGAGGGTGCGGAGATCGAGCTCGTCCCACGGCCTGAGGCCGGTGGCCCGACCGAGGACCCGACCGCCAGCCAGGCCTGAGCGTGCACGAGGCTCACGCACCTGCGCCGGGCGGCGCCGGTCCGCGTCCGCTCGACGGCGTACGGGTCCTCGATCTCACCCGGCTGCTGCCCGGTGCCTATGCGACCTCGCTGCTCGTCGACCTCGGTGCCGACGTGCTCAAGGTGGAGGACCCGCGCGGCGGTGACGGTCTGCGGATGACGCCTCCCTACACCGCCACGGGGGAGTCCGGGGTGTTCGTGACGATGTGCCACGGCAAGCGCTCGATCGCGCTCGACCTCACGAACGCCAAGGGACGCACCCTGCTGCTCGAGCTCGTGGCGCGGTCGCACGCGCTGCTCGACTCGTTCCGCCCCGGGGTGCTCGACCGGCTCGGGCTCGGGGCAGAGGCGCTGGCACAGGCCAATCCCGACCTCGTCCATGTGTCGTTGACGGCCTACGGTGACAGCGCCCGCGCGGCGCTGCCCGGGCACGACCTCAACGCCGAGTCCTATGCCGGGCTCCTGGGTCTGTCCCGCGGACCCGACGGGCTGCCCGCGATGCCGGCGGTGCCGATGGCCGACTTCGCCACCGGACTCCAGGCCGCGCTGGCCGTGGTCAGCGGCCTTCGGTTCGCGGAACGCGTCGACGGCACCGGATTCCGCGCCGACGTCACGATGGTCGACTCCGCGCTGTCGTTCGCGACGATCGCCCAGGGTGCCGTCGTCGCGACCGGTCAGGCCCCGGCGAGCCCGGACGTGCTCACCGGCGGGCTCGCCTGCTACGCGGTCTACCGCTGCGCCGACGGGCTCGAGATCGCCTGTGGCGCACTCGAACCCCAGTTCTTCGGTCGGGTCGCCGACCTGGTCGGTGACCCGACGCTCGCGCTGCAGCAGTACGACGTCACGGGTCAGGACGCCCTGCGCGGGCGCCTCACGACGCTGTTCGGCGAACGTCCCCGGCACGAGTGGCTGGCACTGCTCGAGGACGACCAGACCTGCGTCACCCCGGTGCGCACGGTGGCCGACGCCCTGGCCGACCCGGACCTGCGAGCCCGCGGTGCGCTCGTCGACGTCGCACTGCTCGACGCGACGGCGGTCACCGTCGCCCGTGCCGCCGCCTGGGCGCCGGCGGAGGATCGTGCTCGCCCCGCTTCTGCGCCGGCTCTCGGCGCCGACACGGCGGAGGTGCTGCGCGCCCTCGGCCACGACGTAGACGACGTCCGCGCCTCCGGCGCACTGGGCTGATCACCGCAGGGTGTGATGGCACCGGGCGTGCTCGACCGGGCTGGACCGCACGTGGGACCGCACGTGTCTGACGGCACGCGAGGGTGGCGCTGCTGACCGATCGGACCCTCGCTGTCGGACCCCGTCCCTAACGTCGTCCGCAGGTGGTCCGGAGTCGTCCGGACCCGCGTCACGACTCGAGGTGCCCAGTGATCGTCGACTGCGAGACATGTGTGGTGCGCGGTCCCGCGTGCGGTGACTGCGTCGTGACCTTCCTGCTCGGCCCGCCGGACTGGCTGGCTCTCGACGGGCTGCCCGGTGAGGAGATCGCGGCGCTGGCGGTGCTCGCGCACTCCGGCCTGGTCCCCCCGCTGCGCCTCGTCCCCCCGGAGCCGCACGGACCCGATGTGGCGCGACGGAGTCATCGCGCGGTGGGCTGACCGCTCGCCGTCGGGCTCCGACTCCTCCGGACCGGCGGCGATCCGACCACCCTTCGTGGCCGGTTGATGACCCTCCGAACACGTATGCCGAGCCCCGGTCGCAGGGTCGACAGCCGGTCACGGAAGAGTCACGAAGACATGACGGCCGGATGTCAATGGACCGACGTCCGAGGGCGTGATCGCCTGATATGGTCCTCGTCAGGTGGTCGTAAGGCGCCGTCATCCGACGGCAGCGACCACCCCGCAGAGTTCGAGGAGCCACCCGATCGTGGGCGGCACACCCGGAGCCGGGGACCCACCTTCCCCTGGGGCGAATCGGCGGTGAGAGACCGGTGCACGACGTCGACCGGTTCGATCCGCGGTAGGGCGATCTTCCCGCCCGAGCCCGTCAGCTCACCCGGTATGCGGATTGGGAGAGGGAGGCCGCCCTCGTGGCGACCAGTTCCACTGCGCTCGCGCGCTTCCGCGGGTCTCGACTCGCACGTGCCCTGGCACCTGTCGCTGTCTCTGCTGTCGTGCTCACCGGTATCGGTGTCGCTGCGGTCTCCTCGACCGCGACGGCCGCTCCGACGGCCACGATCGCCCAGGTCGAGGACCAGATCCTCGCCCTGCAGCAGGACGCCGCTGACGCCGCCGAGCTCTGGAACGGCGCTCGCGACAAGCAGGCCCAGATCGCCGTCAAGATCTCCTCGCTCAAGACCCGGATCATCGCCGCGGAGAAGGCTTACGGTCTCGTCGTCGGCTCGGTCGACGCGATGGCGCGGGCCGCCTACACCACCGGTGGCATCGACCCGAGCCTGCAAGCGCTGCTCGCGGACGACCCGCAGGCCTTCCTCGACCAGACCGCCGACCTCGACCAGGTGGCGCGCTCGCAGAGCACCTCGCTGCGCCGCACCGAGCTCGCGCGTCTTGCCCTCGCCCAGCTCAAGCTCCAGCTCTCGCAGCAGCAGGTGGCGGCCGCTGCTGCCGCCACGGACGCCAGGGCGCAGAAGCAGAAGGTCGACGACAAGCTGGCCGCCGCACAGGCGCTGCTGTCCTCGCTCAAGGCCGACGAGCGCGCCCGCCTCGACGCCCTCATCGCCTCCCGCAAGGCAGCCAGTGTCAAGGCCGCGCACGACGCCGCCAACCGCGCAGCCGTCGAAGCCAAGCGTGCCCAGCAGGCAGCCCAGCAGGTCTCGCACACCGGCCACGGCAGGGGTGCGTCGGGCGGTGGCAGCAGCACGAGCAGCGACAACGGCAACGGTGGTGGCTCCGGCAGCGGCGGCTCCAGCGGCTCCGCGTCGTCCCGGGCCCGTGCCGCTGTGGCCTACGCCCTGTCGAAGGTCGGTCACAGTTACGTCGCCGGCGCCGACGGCCCGGGCACCTTCGACTGCTCCGGCCTCACCTTGGCGGCCTACCGTTCGGCTGGCGTCTCGCTTCCGCACTACTCCTACGCGCAGTACGGCGTCACCCGCCACATCAGCCGCAGCGAGCTGCGCCCCGGCGACCTGCTCTTCTACTTCGGTGGCTCCGCGCACCACGTGTCCATCTACATCGGTGGCGGCATGATGGTCAGTGCCTCCAACCCGCGCGACGGCGTCGAGATCATCGCCGCGTTCGGACCGTGGTACGGCGACCGCTACTCCGGTGCGGGTCGCGTCGTCTAGGACTCGTTCGATCGTCGCCCGGGTGCCCTCGTAACTCTCGAGGTCGCCCGGGCTCGGTCATCTCGGGGGTCGCCGGTGCGGCGGGGAGCCGGCCCACGGCCGCTGTCGGCGCTCCCGATGCCCCCGGTGCCCGGGTGATCATCGGCCCCGCGGCGGTGCGTGGCCGTGGCACGGGGCTTAGCGTGTGCGAGTGACCGAGTCGGGGGATACGGGGCGACCCGCGCAGGACTGGGCAGCACCGCGTGCTGCGGCTGCTCCTGGTGCAGCGCACGACCGAGCCTCGTCGCGCCCGGACCTGGGGGCCTTCGCGCCGCCGGATCCTGCGTCGGCAGCCGGGCCACCCGCGGCGTGCGCCCTCCCCGCGCCGGTCGCCAGCGTTGCGCCTCCAGCGCCGACCCCGCCCTACCTCCTCGCTCCCGCGCCGGGCTACGGGCAGTCGTGGTCGGCCCAGCAGGGCTTCGCCCCACCGGGCTATGGCCAGCAGGGATACGTCTACCCCGGCTACGGACACCCGGGCTACGGACACCCGGCGCCCGGGCTCACCGGCTACGGCTGGACCGGGCCCGGGCAGCACGCAGCGGTCCCAGCCACTGGTCCGGCGGCGGGGGCGCGCGGATCCGGTCGGGTCACCGCCCTCATCCTCGGGTCGTTGGCGGCGGTCACAGCGGTGGTCGTCGGCCTGGCCGTCGTGCTTCCTCGGGTGCTGCCCGGAGCCGATGGGCAACGGGCCGCGGCCGCGGGGCAGCGCCCGGTGGCGGGCACCGGCGCGGGGAGCCGCGAGGTCACCGATCCGGCGATACGGACGGCCGCCATCGACCGGGTGCTCGCGGCACGCGGTGCCGCGGTGACGACCGACGATGCGGCTGCCTGGAAGCGCACGCAGATCGGCAACGCGACGGCGCCGGCCTTCGCCCGCCTTGCTGCCCTGCCGATCTCGGTCTGGCGCTATGACATCGCGTCCGTGGATGCGGCCAGCACCGCGGCCGATGTCATCCTCGTCGTGCGGGTGCACACGCGCTATGACGTCGACACGGCCGACGCGATCGTGCGCGAGAAGCTCACGATGCGGCACGGTGCCGGGGGCTGGCAGGTCGCCACCGAGACCAACGCGACGGCGCGTCTCCAGCCGTGGGACCTCGGCACGCTGACGTTCGTGCGCGGGAAGCGCAGCCTCGTCATCGGCATCGACCAGCGGGCCGCGGTGCTGCGTCGCTATGCCGCCGTCGCCGACTCCGTGACCCCCGACGTCACGGCGGTGTGGGGCACCGACTGGAACCAGCGCCCGGTGCTCATCGTGCCCAGGACGGTCGGGCAGCTCGGCCGGGCGCTCGAGGAGACCGAGAAGTTCCTCACCGACTTCGCTGCGGTCACCACGGGCGAGAGCGGGTCTGCGGCACCGGACAAGACGGCGTTCCGGGTGTGGACCAACACCCCTGGCCTGTCCGACGTCGGCGGGCTCGGACGCGAGATCGTCCTGCGCCACGAGATCACGCACGTGGCCACGGCCGCACCGGACACTCCCGGGGTGCCGCTGTGGCTCGAGGAGGGCTTCGCGGAGTACGTCGGATACTCGACGACGTCGGTGCCCGAGCGCACGGCCTGGTCCGAGCTCGTCACCGCCGTGCGTGCGGGCAAGGCTCCGGCCGCGCTGCCGGACACGGATGCCTTCCACGCGGGAGCCATCGACCTTGCCTACGAGTCCTCAGACCTGGCCTGCCGGCTGATCGCGACGAGGTACGGCCAGGCCGGGCTGGTGCGCCTCTATCGACTCGTCCGGGACGGTACGGGCTCCGAGGACGAGAACCTCGACGCGGCGCTCAAGGCGGTGACGGGTCTGGGCACTGCTGCCTTCGTCATCTCGTGGCGCGCCCGGATGGATCAGCTGGCGTGAGCCAGCTCGCGATCGCCCGGGACTCGGACACGATGGTGCCGTGTCGGTGCTGATAGCGATCGTGGTCCTCGTGGTCGGGACCGCAGCCCTCGGCGTCATCACGTCGAGATCTGTTCCGGGGCAATCGGTTCCGGTGGTGACTGACTCAGACATCGCACGCGACTTCACGACCGCGGAGCGCACCCGCGAGCGCGGCTTCCGCCGTCGGGTCCGACCGTGGGGACTGCTCTCCGTCGCGCTCGATGTCGTGGTGCCCATGGTCCTGGTGCTCACAGGGGCGGTCGCTGCGCTGGTCGAGCACGTCGGCGGTCCCTGGTGGTGGCAGGTCGTCGTGACCTCGACCGCGGTGCTCATGATCACGAGGGTGCTCACGCTGCCGGGTGCGGTCATCCTGCGACGGGTGTCGCTCGAGCACGGGCTCGCTGCCGGGTCGTGGTCGCGCTGGGGTCGTGACCTCGCGCTGGGCTTCGTCCTCGCCTGGGCGCTCGGCACTCTGGCCATCCTCGGCTGGATCGGTGCCGCACGATGGTGGCCGGCCACCTGGTGGGTGGTGGTCGCTGTCGCAGCCGGTGTCCTCGTGGTCATGGTGTCGTTCCTGGTTCCGGTGGTGATCGAGCCGCTGTTCGCGCGGTTCACCCCCATGCCGCCCGGCCCACTGCGCGACCGGCTCCTCGGCCTTGCGGCGCGCGACGCGATCGTCGTCGCCGACGTGCTCGTGGCCGACGCGTCGCGGCGCACGACGGCGCTCAACGCGTACGTGTCAGGTCTCGGTGCGACGCGACGCATCGTCGTGCACGACACGTTGCTCGACCGGGGGCGCGACGACGAGGTCGCGGCCGTCGTCGCCCACGAGCTCGGACACCTGGCGGCCCACGACGTACGCACCGGCACACTGCTCGGATCGGGCGGTGCGGCGCTGGCTGTCGTCGCTGTCTATGTCGCGCTCGCGTGGCCACCTCTGCGCGACCTGGTGCACGTGACTTCGGCCGGTGATCCTGCGAGCGCCGGTGCGTTGGTCGCCGCAGGTGCCGCGGCGGGCTTTCTCGGTGCACCGTTTCAGAACGCGGTGTCGCGTCGGATCGAGCGCCGTGCCGACCAGCACTGTCTCGGGCTCGCCGCGGACCCCGCGACGGTCGCGCGCATGCACCGGTCTCTCGCTGTCACCAACATCGGGTCGCTGCGGCCACCACGAGTTCTGCACCTGTGGTTCGGCACGCACCCGACGTCACCCGAGCGCATCGCGACGGCGCGCGCCTGGGCACGTGCGCACGACCTCGAGGAGCCGGGCGACCTCGTCGCCGGGTGAGGGTGACCGCGGCGCCCACGACACGGGCCGTCATGCCCGGGGCCAGCCAGGGCGCGCAGTCAGGCAGGTGGGGTGGTGGGGAGGCCAGAACCAGTCGTGGGGGGGGGGGGGGGGGGGGGGGGGGGGGG
>JANXWJ010000144.1 GCA_025351185.1 Candidatus Nanopelagicales bacterium | reverse complement strand
CCGATCCCCTCGGTCATGCTGGACCACATGGACCGCATCGAGGACGACCCCGCTCGCAGCGTCGTCCAGACCGACGCCGGCCCTTTGTCCACGGCGGCGTTCTTGGCCAGGCACGACATCGTGGTCAACTGCGTGCTGCAGGACACTGACGCACCCCTGATGTTCGTCTCCGAGGCCGACCTCGCGTCCTTCGCCCCCGGCGCCCTGTTCGTCGACGTTTCCTGCGACTCCGGGATGGGCTTCGAGTTCGCCCGGCCCACGACCTTCGAAGCGCCGATGGTCACTATCGGGGACGGAGTGTCCTATTACTCCGTCGATCACAGCCCGGCATACCTGTGGAACAGCGCGACCTGGGGCATCAGCGAGGCACTGATCCCGTACCTGCGTTCGGTGATGGACGGGCCTGCCGCGTGGGACGAGGACCAGACCATCCGGCGCGCTATCGAAATCCAGTGCGGCGTGGTGCAGAACCCCAAGATCCTCTCCTTCCAGGGCCGCGCCACGGACCACCCACATCCCCGCCTGTGAGCGAGACGTCACACGTGGGGCTGCGCCCGACGTCACATGTGGGGTTGCGCCCACTCGACTCCTGGTGCGACGCATCAAGACCACGAGACGGGTCCCATCTAGAAGGCGCACCCTCCGCGGCCGCGGCTGCGACGGGTCCCAGCGAGTAGGTGGATGCGAGGGAGCAGTATCTCGACGCGGTGTGGCAGGGAGAACGGTCCACCGTGACCAGCATCGCGCTGCGTCTCCTGGCTGGTGGAGTATCGGCGAGCTGACATCTGCAGCCTGCTCGCCGAGTGCCAAGCACGGGTGGGCGAGGAGTGGCAGCAGGGCGAGCGGAGCATCGCTGGCGGCGTATGGCCACCTCGATGACCGAATCGGTCCTGCACGACCTGACCCGGGAATCGATGCAGGCATCGGGGAGTCCTGTGCCGGGGTCGCGCGTTCAAACGGCGGTGGTTGGGTTGCGCGGACGCGATGGGCGATGGGTTGGGCACTCGGCGCGGATCATTGGGCTCCCGACCTCACCCGTGGCGCGGATCGGATCCTGGCCGCCATCGACGGCGCACCGAAGACCCCCCGCGGGCCAGTCGGAGCGCGTGACGCCTGGCGGAGCTAGATGTCATGCGGCGCGAGCGTGATCAACTACACGTCCACGCCCTCGAGACCACGTTCACGCGAGTCCCGAGCCTGGCTTTGACCGACGTCCCGCGACGGGCGACGCGTGTGCGACTTGATGCCGTCCCAAGGATTGTTGCGTCGGCGACCATCGCCGGTGATCCGGCCGTGGCCACCGACCATGCCCGCTGGTTCGAATCGACTCTCCGGGTAAGTTCTCAGCCGGTCGAACGGCCGCCACCGCGTTCGGAGCAGTCCTCGACGTCCTCCCCGCCGAGCTGACCCACGCACGCGCGATGGCGCTGACCGGTCGCGCCGCTTGCGGGCGCAAATCCTGGACACCGACCGACAGATCCGAGGACTGGACCCCACCCACCTCCCGAGAGAGGTAGACGCCCTTGATGCCAGCCGAAGCGCTCAACTCAAGATTGCCAGTGTCGCCGCAGTCCGGACCTGAGCCGGGCCCCAGTGGCCTCCGACGGTTGGTTGCAGGGTCACGATGTACCGGCCGAGGGCCACGCGTCGTTGCGCTGGCTAGACCATCTGCCAGGCGTAGATCCCGGTGAGCATGAGCGCGTAGAGGATGACGGCGTAGAACCATGCCCCGCCGAGTTTGGGTGTCTGGATCGGCGCCACGTTGAGGGCCGCGAGCGCGAGCAGTACGACGTAGAGGACGACGGCGAAGGTTGTGAGTCCGACTGTGGGCTCGACGATGAACAGCAGCCCCAGGACGAGGACGTTGTTGTCCAGGGCCAGCCCCCGGTAGGTCGAGGCGTCGAGGAGGCCGAAGACGTTGAAGTAGCTGAGCCGAAGGACTCCGGTGGCGAGGACCACGAATGCGCCGGGGATGTACCAGGGGCTGAACTGTCCGACGCTGAGGAGCAGCAGCGCTGGTGCGACGCTGAAGCTGACAATGTCGATCAGTGAGTCGAGTTGAGCACCGAACGCCGCCTGACTCGCGGTGCGCCCAGGCATCCGGCGTGCGATGAGTCCGTCGGCCCAGTCGAGCACGACCGCCCAGACCAGCGCGGTCAGGGCCAGCGGGTAGGTGCCGCGGATCGCGAAGAAGAGCCCGAGCGTCGTCGCGAACAGACCGGTCAGCGAGCAGATGTTGGGCAGGTCCCGGGCGAACCAGAGGATCGCCCCGGGTTCGGTGTGTGGCTGCGTGGCGTCCCGCTTCACCGCTGCGCCCCATCGGTGCGGCCGCGGACGTCCAGGACTTCGCGGGGGTTCGGCCCCTGGGGGAAGACCAGTTCGGCGGCGTGGAGATCAGCCACGCTGTCGATCTCGTACCAGCGTTCGGTGGGGAAGATGACGGCCTCGGCCGTCATGGACCCGTCGGCGGTCATCTCGGCGAACACGACCTCGTAGAAGTCGCCGGTCTGCCCCTCCGTCACGTGCTGGTCGAGCCGTTTGCGGATCTCGACCCAGGTCTCGTGCGACAGGCTGCAGATGTTGACGGCCATGAAGTGGTCGTTGTCGGTGCAGTGCTGCCCATAGACGCCCGGGGGTGCCGGGTAGAAGGCGTTCACGATGCCGGCATCGTCGAGGGTGACGGTGGTGCCGCTCATCCAGGGCAACTGCCGGGACACCGCGATCCGGTCGGGCACCAGCAGCGGCTCCAACAGTTCATCGTCGAACACGAGGTCGCTCTCGACTAGCAGGAACGCCTCGTCGATCAGGTCCCGAGCCAGCCACAACGAGTAGATGTTGTTCGTCGTCTCGAAGACCGGGCTGACCACGTAGTCGATCGAGATACCGCCGAAGGTCTCGCCGAGGTAGTCACGGATCACGTCGGACTTGTAGCCCATGACCACGACCAGGCGCTCGAACCCCAGCCGGTCCAGGCAGCGGACCAACCGACCCAGGATCGGCACACCGGTCACCGGCACCATGCACTTGGGGACCGCATTGGTGAACGGCGCCAACCGGCTCCCCAGGCCAGCGGCGAGCAGCACCGCAGTCCGCACCCGAGCGGTCCCGGTAGAAGGGTCGTGGTAGTCCATTCGCGTTCCTCGGCTCACCGAACAAGGAGGTCCCCTCCCAGGTTAGCGAGCAAACCAGTTCGTCACTCGGCGGCGAACCGGCACCGGCAGCAGGTCCGGTCCTGCTCTCCCCGCTGAGCGCATGCGTCGACCGACCATCCGGCGGGGGACGCAGGACGATGGTCATGGTGCGACATCGGAGCCCGCAGCGGCGTGCTCTCCCGACTCTGGAGCGGGACAGCGCGACGGCCTGTTGGCCGGAGTCGCAGGAGCGAATGCACCAAGGTGCACGAGCTGGTGGTAGACGTGAGGAGCGCAATCATGGCCCAGACCACCAAGAAGGCAGCGAAGGCACCGACCGCTCGGCCCGATGTGACGTCGAAGCAGGGCACGACGAGCCGGCGCACGGTCACGCGGCGGAAGCCCGCGGTAGATCAGACCGCGGAGATGTCCGCCGAAGTCTTGAACGCCGTCGAGGACGGACAGCGAAACTGCGATCGCAGTTTCGCGCAAGTTCGTCGACACGGTGGACGAGGTCATTCCCGCTAGGGGGGACGCCCATCGCGGCGTGAACAGGTCATCGACGCCGCCCTGGACTTGGCCGACAAACTCGTCACCACCCAGTACGGCTTCCTGCGCAGCGTGGTCCGCAGCGCAGACCGCTCACAGGGCACCCTGCTCAAGTAGTCGACCACCACGGTTGACCGGCCTGAGCCGAGGGGGTCCGGCTGGGCAGCTCGGTGCTCCCTGGCGTCGCACACCGTCAGTCTGACCGAGGTGCGTTGAGCCGTTACTCCGCGGTGAGGCGACGGCCAGGAACCTCGGGCGGAAGCGTCGCCCTCACTCAAGGCGTTGGCGGGCCGCGAGCTTGCCGACCGCGCTGCGGAGCCAACTAGGGCGACGCGGACGAGTACGCGGAACCGCGGGAGGAGTCGGCGTGGAGTCGGTCTCTCTCGTCGAACACGGCGGTCACGATCGGCTGGAGGCGCGCCTCGAACTCCTGGTAGTGGTGGGCGCAGAAGAGGAGCTGCCCGGTGGCCAGGCGGACCTGGACGTAGGCCCGTGACCCGCAGCGGTCGCAGCGGTCGTGGTCGGTGAGGTGGCGGGGCAGGAATGCCTCGTTGACGTTGACTTGAGTGGCCCCCATGACGATCTCCGTCCTCGAGGTGGCGCCCAGACCAGGACCCGACACGATGCCCTTGCCGACCCGGTTCCGTCTTCAGTACCAGTCTGCTCTCCAGACAGCCGCGACACACCTCACGCACGTCGACCATGCCGAGCGTCGCAACTGCCCACGTCGTTAGGCTTGCTCCGTGGATGACGTCGTGAGGCGCTGGACTGTTGGGGAATAGGGACTCCATCGTCACCCGTTCGGAGTAGTCCGCGCTCAACGCGTCATCACAGGACCTCAGCGTGGGGTCACCACCGTTGGGGACTACCACCGGCGACACCACGCGCCGACGTCAAGAAGGCCGCGACGCTCGGACTGCCCGGGCTGATCGCGCACGGCTCGTCCCCACTCACGGCCCTGACTCACTATCCTGCCGTGCCGTGCCGTGCCGTGCCGGACGCGCGTGATCTGCTCCGACCCACGTCTCTTAGCCTCGAACTTTCGTGATCTTGTGGCGCGACACGGGGTGTAAAAGCGCGGAAGTGCCTGTCCTGGTTGGGAAACTACTGCTTGTCGAGGGCAGTTGAATCTCAATCAGAAAGGCACTC